>JAHFEU010000132.1 GCA_023248295.1 Nitrospirota bacterium
TTTCCATCGTGCCATCGGGTGGAAGGGATGAACCCTGAGGTTGGATTGTCACTTCATTTTGCAAGGGCGGCTTGGTTGATCCCCCACTGCGCGCCTCCAACGAAGATGTTTCGGCGCCCTCTATTTTTCTAAGAGGGAGTAGCCAGGCTGTCCTTCACTGCGCGCATCGAGCGACCACAGCTTTATCGTGGGGGCTCTGCGAGCAAGAAGGACGGTCTGGCTGCTCACTCTTCTCCCTCCTTCTGAGGCCGCGCGCTCCGGGAGCACAGGACCGACACGGGCGCCCTCCCAACTCCTCACGTTCTGCGAGCACAGGGGATTAACCAAGCCACCCGCTCCACCCTTCGTCACCCGAATCATCCGCCCTTCGTCAGCCGAGACCGATTTCTCCTCCCTTGCCCCCTGCTCTCCAGATATGGCATCATCACACTTCACAGAAGCAAGATGGCGAACCTGATGGAATACGTCGGCGCGCTTCATATCTTCCTGGGGCCCTATCGCGGCAACCCGATCTCGCTCTACCTGTCCCGTAACGGGAACATCTGCCGAATTGGCCCCAAGGTCTACCCGTGGAAGGAGGTTGTGGGGGAGGGCGATACCCCCAACCGCGCCGCGGCTGACTTTGAGGAGAAATGGAAGACCCGCGGCTTATCGCCTGACATGTACACGGGCCCGTCGTGGGAGGGGGGGATCAAACCGGAGAAGCCCGCGCCACCCAAACCAGCCGCTCCACCGCCGAAACCAGCCGCCGCTCCATCGCCGAAGCCGCCTTCGCCTGAGGCCAAGCCTGCCGCAACCCCGAAGCCAACAGCGGAACCCAGCCCCACCCCGGAGACCCCAGCCGCCGCTGCGCCCCCTGCCGAATCAGTCCCCCCGAGCGGGGAGGCCACCTGAGTTCGTAGTTGTCAGTGTGCGGTGTTGAGTTAATAACTCATGACTCAACACTCAGCACTCACGACTGCTCACGTGTGACGGCCAGCTTACTATGCCGCATGCTGTAGCCGAAGTACACCGCGACCCCCAAGACAGTCCAGATCCCGAACCGGGCCCACGTCAGCGTTGGGAGGAAGGCCATCAACCCCAGGCAGGCTGCCATGCCAAGCAGTGGAACCCAAGGCATGCACGGAACGCGGAACGGTCGGGGATGATTAGGACGGATCCGTCGGAGCACCAGCACACCGGCGCAAACTAGGGCAAAGGCAAACAGCGTGCCGATATTGGTCATGTCCGCCGCTTCGCCGATCGGGATGAGCGCCGCCAACACCGCGACTCCCACTCCCGTCACAATGGTGGCATGATGGGGTGTCCTGAATCGGGGATGCACCTTCGCGAGCCAGGGCGCCAGTAGCCCGTCCCGCGACATCGCAAAGAACACTCGGATCTGCCCGATCAGCATCACGAACAACACGCTCGTGATGCCAGCCAGGGCCCCGGTGGCCACGAGAGCTGCGCCCCAGCGGAACCCGACCATCCGGAGCGCCTCGGCGACGGGCGCGTGGATATCAACCTGCGTATACGGGATCATGCCGGTCAGGATGGCCGCCACCAGCACATACAGCACGCCGCAGATGCCCAGCGAGGCGATGATACTGATCGGCAAATCCCGTTGCGGGTTCCGCGCCTCCTCGGCCGTGGTGGAGACCGCGTCGAACCCGATGTAGGCAAAGAACACGATCGCGGCGGCGGCGCCCACGCCTTTGAACCCGTATGGCATGAAGGGCGACCAGTTGGCAGGCTCCACCGAGAAGCTCCCCACGGCGATGAAAAAGAGGACGGCCGCGAGCTTGATGACCACGATCACCCCGGTCGCGCGTGCGCTCTCCTTCACACCGATCACCAGCACACACGTGACCAGTAACACGACGATCGCGGCCGGCAGGTTGACGATCCCTCCGGCAGCCGAGCCCGGCGCGTGGGTCGCCCACACCGGCAGCGCGAGGCCGAGCGTCTTCAGGATGTTGTTGAAGTAGCCGGACCAGCCGATCGCCACCGCCACGCAGGCGACGCCGTATTCCAGAATCAGATTCCACCCGGTCAGCCAGGCGAGGAATTCGCCCAATGTGGCGTAGGAATATGTATACGCGCTCCCCGCCACTGGGATCATCGCAGCGAACTCGGCGTAGCACAGCGCCGCCAGGGCACAGGTGACACCGGAGAGGATGAACGAGAGCACGATGCCGGGCCCGGCGCCGGGGCGGTGGGCGTCCCCGAGGACGGCGGTCCCGATCAGCACGAAGATCCCGGTTCCGATGATGCCCCCGATCCCGATGGCGGTAAGATCCCAGACGGTGAGAGTCTTCTTGAGGCGATGTTCGGGGTGATCGCTGGCGGCGAGGATCTGTTCGATGGACTTGGTCCGAAAGAGGGGATTCGACACTCAGGCTCCGTTTGCCCAGGTCTGCCCGTCAGTCGGCACCATCATCCGCCGGCCTGTTCGGATTGTCAAAAACTTTTGCCTTTCGGCGTTTGCCCGCTGGCCTCGGACGAATTATCCCCGCGCGGCCCTCAGGAAGGCCAGAAACAGCCGTCGATGGACGTCGTCGCGATCATACAGAAATTCCGGATGCCACTGGACGCCCAACAGGAACGGATGGCGAGGCGCCTCGATGGCCTCGATGATGCCATCCGGGGCGACCGCGCTCACCGCCAGCGAGGGAGCTATTCGGTTGACCGACTGATGGTGGGAGCTGTTGACGCGGATCTGAGCATGCCGCACGATCCGCCGGAGCAAGCTGCGTGGGGCGACCTGGACCGGGTGCGACAGGCGGGTGGCGGGGCCGGACGCCCGATGCGGGAGCGCCGCGGCTCGCTGCGAAGCGATGTCCTGCACCAGGCTCCCTCCGAGCGCGACGTTGATCGCCTGCATGCCGCCACAGATGCCGAGAATGGGCAGATCCTCATCCGCGGCCAGGCGCGCCATCGCCAGCTCGAATTCGTAGCGCGGGCGGCTCATCAGTTTGTAGCGGTAGCGCTGCCGCTCCCCGTACAAACGTGGCGGGAGATCCGGCCCGCTGCCGGTGAGCAGGAGACCATCCAGTCCCTTTAGCAACTGGCGCCGCAGCCGCTGGTCGGCCGCCAGCGGCAGGATCAGCGGGACGCCGCCGAGGTCTTCGATGGCACGGGCATACCGAGCCCGCAAGAAGTAGGTGGGCTCTCGACCTCCCATATCCTCACGGTCACCCGCATTGAAGTCCGGGGTCACCCCGATGACGGGCTTCATTATTTGGCCGGCTCGGGCATCGGCGGCATCGATTCCGCAGAAGGCGGTGCAGACCCGTCGCTTTCTCCCGGAACCCCAAAGAAGCGGACCGCCTTGTCGCCCTTGAGATGGTCAGGCGTGATCACGTATGTGCCCCGCAGGCTGGTGTCCCAGACCGCCTTCGCCGCCTTCTCGTTGCCAGCGCTGAAGACATACGTGAACCCGCCGAACACCACGCCCATAGTGGCAAAAAGAAATTTCCCGAGACCGTAGGGGATCGTCGTAAACACGCTGGCTACGCCCAAGCCATACTGGGACGCGGTGCTCTGGGTCGGATCCTCGTCCATCTGCTGGGCCCAGCCAGGCGGGATGACAGCAAGCTGCAGGAAGGTCAGGACCAGCGCCACCGCCACCGTTCTCTTCCATCCTGGTTGACGGGAGGTATGCTGCTCGATCAACGGGTCTGTTGGCATCGTGTGCAAGGGTGTGCCCTCCTTTATCTGAAGTCGTAGAAGCCAGCGCATGCCGCCACGCCGCGCCTGCGCGGCCGGGACATGCGTGACCTTCGTTATCATAAATCCTGGGCCGGATGCAAACTCCTTCCTCGCTCCGAAGGAGAACGTGATCCCGACCTCCATGGCGCATCACGCATCAGGGCATCAGCCTCCTGCGAGATCGAGGTCTGCGAGGACCTGCGATTTGAGTCGCTCGGCCTGTTCCGAGATCACGCCGTCCAGCTCGCTGACCAGGGCGTCGGCCTGAATGCTCTGGTTCTCCTGTCGGAGGCCGGCCTTGATCGCGAGATCGAGCTTGAGCGCGCACACTCCCTGCACGAACAGGTCGTCTGCGCGGCCTGCTTGGCCCGCGCGGTCAGCCACCGGGACCGAAGCCAGCACCTTCTGCAGCCAGACCTCAAAGCCGCTCACCCGGCGGGCATTGGCGAGCTGTTGTTCATCCAGCTCAATGACCACCTGGACCCCGGCTTTCCAGCTCCGCTTTTTGACGTTAAAGATGCAGCGGACTCGCGAGGGACGACCCGCAACCGGCTCAGGGCCGTAGAAGAGCGTGATCCGGTATTGGGGCACTTGTGGGGTCGGCACCGGTGACATGCTTGACGGAACTCCCGCGCATTGTAGCACGCCTTCGAATGATCACAACCAGGCCCACCAAGGCCCCGCCGCATGCGGGCGAAGCATTGACGCTCTCCGACGCCAAGGGCTAAGATGACCGCTACCATGGCTGAGCTCGCGGCTCCGCACCAACGCCTCGCCGAGATCCAGCAGGCTCTCCGCGACATTCCCGGCCTGGACGGCTGGCTCTTCTATGATTTTCGCGGCAGCGATCCCTTGGCGTACCGCGTGCTCCGGCTCGATCCGACCCGGCACATCACCCGCCGCTGGTACTACTGGGTTCCCTCACAGGGAACACCGGTCAAATTACTCCACCGTATCGAGCCCCACACCCTTGATGAGCTGCCCGGCGACATCATGTGGTATGTCTCCTGGGACGAGCAGCGGGCCAATCTCAAACGCATCGTGCAGGGCATGAAACGGATCGCCATGCAATATTCGCCGATGAACGCCATCCCGTACATTGCCCGCGTGGACGCGGGCACGATCGAATTGATCCGCAGCTACGGCATCGAAGTGGCGACGTCCGCCGACCTCGTCCAGCGCTTCGAAGCGGTCTGGAACGATCGCCAACTGGCCTCTCACAAATACGCCGCCGCGAAGCTCCGCCGCATCGTGGACGAGGCCTTCAGGCACATCGCCTCCATGGTCGCCAAACGGAAGCCACTGACGGAGTACGGTCTCCAACAACACATCCTCGCTCGCATCACCGCGCACGGGCTCACGACGGCCACGCCGCCGATTGCCGCCGTCAATGCCCACAGCGCCGACCCGCACTACAGTCCGCCCGCGAAGGGATCCGCCCGAATCGCGATGGGCGACCTCGTCCTGATCGACCTCTGGGCCAAGAAGCCAGCGGCAGGGAGCGTCTATGCCGACATCACCTGGACCGGTCACGTCGGCCCCCTTGTCCCTCACCGGCGATGCGAGATCTTCGAGATCGTGCGGGAGGCGCGCGACACCGCGCTCGCGTTCGTCCGAACTCACGTTGCGGCCGGCCAGTTTCCCTGTGGCTGGGAGGTCGATGAGGTCTGCCGGAAGGTGATCAAGGACGCCGGCTACGGAGACCGGTTCCTCCATCGCACCGGCCACTCGATCGGCGAGGAAGTCCACGGTAATGGCGCCAACATTGATAGCCTGGAAACGCAGGACAGCCGGCGGTTGATGCCGCGCACCTGTTTTTCCATCGAACCCGGCATCTACCTGCCCGGCCAGTTCGGCATCCGCAGCGAGCTGGATGTGTACGTGTCGGATCACGAGGCCATCGTGTTCGGCCAGCCTCTGCAGACTGAAATCGTCCCGATCTTGGAATAGCCGTCAGGCGTGATAGGAGGCGCGAGGTGATGGCCTTTCCTGCACCGCCACGCCTCACGGTTCACGCGTCACGCCTGTCTGGCGCGCTTGACACCGGCGCGGAGTTTGCCGCAGAGTAAGAACACGTCTGGCGGGGAGCCACGTCCTGGAGGCTCTACAGCATGTTCGGCACGTTGGGATTCTCGGAACTCATCATCATCCTGGTCATCGTCCTGATTATTTTCGGGGCCGGCCGGCTGCCGCAGATCGGGGAAGGGCTGGGCAAGGCGTTGAAGGGCTTCAAGAAAGAGGTGCACGAAGCCCCACCCCCGCTCGACCCCAACGCCGAACCACACGCGCCACAGGCCGCTCCCGTCTCCCAACCGCCGATCGCAGATGCGAAAGTCGTGACGCAGCCCCAGGGCACACTGGCGCAGGCGGCGGCCAAGCCCACGGCCCCGTATCAGCCCGGCCCCGAACTCACCCCGGGGACGACCGCGGCGCTTATGGCGGCTGGCGCGGGACCACAGAAGTATGAGCCGCCGCGCCCGAAGGCCCCTCAACCGGCGAAGACATCCGGCGCCGGCCAAAAGCCGGACCCGCTGAGCATGGAGGAGCGGGCTGCCCATCCCCCTCCGCCGCCTCGCGGCGTGTACCCGCCAGTCCCTCCCTCCGCCCTGTCCAAACCGGTCCCGAAGCGGCCGTCAGCCGTGGTGAACAAAGATGCGGTGGCCAGGGTCCAAGCCCAGCAGGCCGCCCTGAAGGCCAAGGCTGCGCAAAGCGCGACGCCTTCCCCCCAGGACATGCAAAGTCTCGGCGAAGGCGTCGGCGACGCGCTGCGCACGTTCCGCCAGGCCGTCTCGGACGTGCGGGGCGCGATCGACCCTGAGATGCGGACGATCCAGGCTGAGATCGACGCCGCACAAAAGGAAATCGAGCAGACAGTGGAGGCAGCCAAGCAGGGGCCCGCCGGGGAAGAAGAACCCCCGAAGAAAACGGGTGCATAGCCCACCCGGCACAGGCCTCGTTCTCTCCCTCCTGGCCTTCTGTCTCCTCGGAGGATGTGACGCCAGTCCGCCTCCGGCCGGACCGGACCTCGTAGTTTCACGCCTGATCGCATCGCTCAACGATGCCAGCCCCGACGTGCGGAGAACGGCCGCGCTCTCGCTGGGCAAGATCGCCCGACCTCAGGCGACCGCGGCCCTCGTGGAGAAGCTCCGCGATCCCGACCCACTCGTTCGCCAATATAGCGCCTGGGCGCTGGGCAATCTGGGGGAAAAGGCCATCGACCAGGCGGGAACCGCATTGGTGAAGATGCTCTCGGACCCCTCCGAA
>JAHFEU010000133.1 GCA_023248295.1 Nitrospirota bacterium
CGTGATCAACTTCACCGCCTCAAGCTTGAACTCCCGCGTAAACTTCCGTCGTTCCATGATCCACCTCCGGTTCCATCAATACACCTAACTCGGTGTCTTTGAAACCGGCAGCAGCCCAAAGGGCTTCTTGTGTTTCATCAGAAATCTTGAAATGGCGGGAAGCGCTTTCACGAAGATCTTAGCCATTTCTTCACCTGAGAGATCTCCGGATGTCAGGATGAAAGCACCAACCCCCGCCTTCATCAAGGCCGCACGTTCAAGATTTCGGTATCGAATGCGATGGTCTTTGGTCAGAACGATCCAGCCTCGCTGTCCCACACGGGCGAGCCATTCTTCATCTTTTGCGTTTGAAGGAAAGTGGTCGTCGTGGACGTGAACGGTAGCTCCGGCCTGGCGAAGTGCTACCGCAATACGCTTTTGCCCGAGGGACCGATCGAGGAAAAAAACGGGAACTTCAGGCGGCTTCGAGCCAGAGTTCGCACCTGATCGCTTCTTCGATTTTGAGCCGCTCGAGGCCATAATCGTCTGCCAGATCGTCCACCGATTCCCCCGCCTTGTAGCGTTCCGCGACCACAGCGGTCGCGATGCCGGTTCCCGCCAACACAGGCCGACCGAAGGACACCTGTGGATCAATGACGACGGCCTTGGGCTCTTCCTTTGGCTCTAGGAGGTCTCGTTTCCTTGTGAAGGGATACAATCTCACTGGGATTCCAGTCAGGTCTCGCTCAATACGTTGTAAGTGCGCTTGGATGAGCTCACGCATGGCCAGGTGTCCATTTTGAGAAATATTGATCAACTGGCTGAATGTCTTGACGAAAAGGTCCAAATCATCCGTTTCGAATTCCTGATCAGCCAAGGGATGCTTCGAAGGAAATTGCTTCGAGAGATAGCTCACCGCGATTCTGACTTTTTCTAAAGGGATATTGTGTTTGCGGCGAATTGCGTCGAGGACATGAATCTCTACTAGATTCATGAAGGACAGCAGCCTTGTTTCAGGGTCGGGCAGGTAAATGATTGGCCTCGAAAATTGCCTGCCTGCCTTACTCGGATAATACCGACCTGAGACCCAGCATCGAATTGTGGTGGGCGGAATACGCAGGTAATGTGCAGCCTCCATGACCCCATAGGAAGGCATTTCTCTTACGTCAACGCTTCGGAAAGGCGGACCCCTCTTTGGCATAATGTCTCACTTATAGACTTAGCTTGAGCGCGAATGGTCAAGCACGAAAGCCTCTCTTGTCTGTGTTCACTGAAGAGAACCGCTGGCTGGATGGCCTCTTCCACTCCCTTCTCCCCCGCGCCTCCTGCCGCGCCCAATACCTGCTGCTCTCTCGGCTCCTGACCAGTGAAATCGCTATGCGAGTGGCGTTGCATTGTATTTCTAATTTATTGCTTGACACGCAATTAACGAGAAGTACAAAAAAGGTGCCAGGCTACTTTTCTCGAAACTGACGAGCGTCTCAGACGCTGCCTTGATGCGTCCCTCCTCCCCCCGCGCCTCCTGCCGCGCTTCTACTCTCGATCCTCGACACTAGCGTTCACTAAATTTAGTTGTTCATGATTCGTGAACATGGTATATTGGCGAACATGATGAGAGGGATTGAACAGGAATCACATATAGTTGCCTCCACGCTGGAGCGATTAAAGAGCATCCACCCGGTTAGGGTGGTAAACCTCCGCCGAGAGGTGCATGTGGGAGACCGGCGTTGGGATGGCGAGATAACGCTAAAGACTGATCGTGGTACGTTTCGCTACGTCTTCGAGACCAAGACTCACCTACGGCCGCAGACCATTCGACATCTACTGATTCAGGCGGATTTGTATCGTAAACATCTAGGCAAAGCGAAAGGACTTCTGTTGCTCTCAGACTACATAAACTCATCCTTGGGACATCAACTCAAAGAAGCGGGTATCAATTTCATCGATACAGCGGGAAACTTGTTCTTGAAGCGGGAGCCGGGCTTGTACCTCTACGTCGAAGGTAAGAAGCCACCTGCCTCTCCAAAAGAAAAGCCGACGCGGCTCTTTCAGCCAAGCGGCCTGACGTTGCTTTTCGGCTTGCTCGTTGAGCCTGAGTCCATCAACCACCCTTACAGGCATCTGTCGGAGGCAAACGGCATTGCCCTAGGAACAGTTGGTTGGGTCAAACGAGATTTACGAGAACATGGCTACCTGGAGCCCACCGGCAAGAATAGTTTTCACCTAGTCCGCAGGAAAGAACTATTCGAGCGTTGGGTGCAAGGGTACTCGAGCCGCCTTCGCCCTAAGGTTTTCCTTGGCGAGTACCGAGATCTCACGAATGACCTTAACACTGTAGTGAAGGCTGTTCGGAAGTACGCTCTCGAACAGGGATTGTCGTGGGGATTATCCGGAGGATTCGGGGCTGATGAGCTTATCCATCATTATCGGGGTAACACTCTCACGCTCTTCATCGAATCTTGGAGCCACAATGAAGCTCTGAAAGAGTTGAAATGGCTACCTGTCTCTGGAGGCCCTATCACCGTCCTGAAAGGTTTCTCTCCTCGTGTCTTCAAGATGTGGAGTAACCAGAAACACTATCCGGTAGTACATCCACTTCTGATCTATGCCGAATTGCTACAACAGGGGACCGACCGTGACCTCGAAACGGCACGCCTGATTTATAAAGAGTACCTGGAACCGTCCTTTGCCAAAGATTGATGCCGATTTAGAGAAAGCCCTTCGACTGCTCCGTGATTACTTTGCGAGCAGACAGATTTCCTTTGCTCTTGTCGGTGCGCTCGTGCCAGTCCTCCTCTTGTCATCGGAAGCTGGAGTTCGAGAAACACGAGATGCTGATCATGTGATTAAGATAACTTCGTGGACGGAGTGGGAAGCTGTGATCACCGATCTGACTAAACTCGGATTCAGGCGAGGGCCCGGGGAGCAAGAGCACCGATTGTATTATGGGACTGCTGAGATTGACTTGATCCCTTATGGAGTCACAAATGGTCCTGAGGAAGTTTTGATTTGGCGCAAATCTGTGAACCAAATGAACATGACTGGATTCGCCGACGTTTTTCAGTATGCCAGACCAACGGAGGTTGTGCCTGGGTTGACTCTTCCGGTTGTGCCGCTCTGGCTCTTTGCCGTTCTCAAGGTGATTGCATATCTTGACCGGAAGCTTCCGCGAGATCTGCGCGACTTGCTCCATGTGTTGGAGCAGTATGAACGTGCTGACCAGAGTTCGCGCCGCTTTGATCTCGCAGGTGGCGCAGAGGGTGTGACTTACGAGACTGCGGGAGCCTATCTGTTGGGCCGTGATATTCGCGCCAACGTCTCGCCGAAGGCCTTGGACATTGTGAATGGATTTGTTTCCCAGATCTCGGATGAGCATCACAGCGTCATCAATACAATGCTGCGAGAGGAAGATCTGCTGTTTTCTGAGGATCGAAGGCAGTCTGTGTACCGATTAATCCAAGCCTTTCGAGGAGGATCAGCCGGGTAGTGAAGAAAAGAGGAGAGAAAGCGGCGGCGTAGGGTCTGGCTTTTCTTTACGTCTTGAAGCCGGGGCTGGACTTCAGAGGGTCCGCCAGATACTGCCGGCCATACTTGACGTAGTTCTGGGCAGACTCTCTGACCCACGCCAGCTCGGCTTCCGTCACCGGCCGCTTGACCTTGGCGGGCGCGCCAAGGATCAGACTCTTGGGCGGCACAATGGTCCGTTCCGTGACCAGCGCTCCGGCCCCCACGACGCAGTCCTCCCCGATCACCGCGCCGTCCATGATGAGGGCCCCCATCCCGATCAGGACGCGATCCTTGATCGTGCAGCCGTGCAGGACCACATGATGCCCGACCGTTACGTCGTCTCCGAGGACCGTCGGGTGGGTCTCATGGGTCACGTGCAGCACGCTGAGGTCCTGAATATTGGTCCGCCTCCCGATCCGGATGGAGTGGACATCGCCGCGCACCACCGCGTGGAACCAGACGCTCGACTCCTCGCCGATCACCACATCCCCGATCACGACCGCGGTCTCCTCGATAAAGGCGGAGGCCGCAATCGTCGGCTTGATGCCCTGGAACGTGCGGATCATGCGCCCACTGTAGGGAAAGTCGCGCGCTGATTCAAGCCGCGGGTGGGCGATCCCTCACCCCTCGCGATGGTGCCGCATCATCTTCTCGTGCTCGCTCTTCTCCTTCTCGTGTTGCTCCGGGGTGAGCAGCGCCATCGCGTCTCGCTTGGCCTTGATGGCCGCCAGGCGGAGTCCGACCTCGAGAGCCTCGCTCTGCTTCACCTTGGCCTCGATCGTGGCCAGGTCCGTCTTGTCATCCTGGACCATCGTCGCCAGCTCCCGCTCCGCCACCAACACTTCGGCTTCGGTCCGGATGCGGGTACGGTCCAGTTCCAGATGGATCGTCTTCAGCTTGGCAACTTGATCCTCTGTCAGGCCGATCTCTTTCTGGTGTTTCAAGAGATGGCGCAGAAAATGTCCGGTGCCACCCTGGTGGCCCATCATGGTATGGGTCCTGTGGGCGCCGTATCCCTTCCCGTGCCCAGACCCTACGTCGGCCCGGGCCGTGGGCAGGCTGAGCCCCAGCAGCAGCATCACCACCATCATCGCGACGGCTCCTGTCAGCAGTTTGACGTTCATGGGATCCTCCCTTGTTGAAAAGCGCTCGCTTACACCTTCACCGTGAGGAACAGCGAGGCTCCCCTTCGGTTGATCAGCAACAGGACCTGTTGGTCCCTCTTCAGACTTGACGTGATCCGCTCGTAGTCCTTCACCGATTTCACCGGCTGCCTGTTGATCTCCCGGATCACATCGCCCGCCGTCAGCCCAGCCTGGCTTGCCAGGCTGTCCGGCTCCACGTCCATGACGACCACTCCCTGGCTCTTCTTGGTGAAGCCCAGCTCACGTGCGGTCTGCCGGTCCAGCTCCTGTACCGCCACACCGGCCAGCGGGTGGTCGCTCGATCCCTGCTCGGCCATTGCGATCTTGGTGCCATCCGGCTGCTCTCCGATCGTGACCGCCAGATCCATCTCGTGGCCATCACGGGCCACCTTGACAGTCGCCTTGGTCCCGATCGGCGTCCTGGTCACTCTCCGTTGCAAGGCCACCGGATCGTCTACGGGCGAGCCTTGGTATCCAATGATGACGTCCCCTTGTTTGATTCCTGCTTGCTCGGCCGGGCTGTCCTCATTGACGTCGCTGACCAGTGCTCCCTGTGTCTGCTTCAACCCGAAGGACTTGGCGAGGTCCTGGGTGACCTCCTGGATTCCCACTCCCAGATACCCGCGGGCTACTTTGCCGGTTTTCACCAGGCTGTCGTAAACGGGCTGGGCCATGCTGGCCGGCACGGCGAACCCGACGCCCTGGTAGCCGCCGGTCTGGGAGAAGATCGCGGTGTTGATCCCGACCAACTCGCCGCGCGCGTTGACTAACGCGCCGCCGGAGTTGCCCGGGTTGATCGCTGCGTCGGTCTGGATGAAATCCTCGTACTGCGTGATCCCCATCCGACCACGCCCGAGGGCGCTCACGATGCCCAGCGTCACGGTGGAATTGAGCCCGAAGGGGTTTCCCACCGCGAGCACGTACTCCGCGACCTGGAGCTTGGAGGAGTCCCCCCAAGCCACATAAGGCAAATCCTTGGCTTCGACTTTGATCAGAGCCAGGTCGGTCTTGGGATCGGCGCCGATGACCTTGCCCTTGAACTCCCGCTTGTCCGGGAGCGTGACGGTCAGCTCACGGGCTCCGTCAATCACGTGGTTGTTGGTGATGATATGGCCATCAGGAGACACGATCACCCCGGAGCCCATCCCGCCGCGCCGATGCTCCGGCTGGTCCTGTGGCATACGCGGTCCCCACGGGGATCCAAAGGGCCCCCACGGAGATCCGAAGAACTCTTCCATGCGCTCTCGCCCCCGATCGCGCTGACCGCGCGCCTCGTGCCCGCGGTCACCCATCGACGTGGTGATATTGACTACGGCCGGTGTGACCGCTTTCGCGACCTCGGTAAAACCAGGCACGGGCAATTGAGTAGCCGGCGGCATGGCAGGACTTGCCACGGTATGGGCTGTCGAACCCGAGGCAGGCGAGGACGTGAGTGACGCCCCAGCCAAGGCCACAGCGCCGATGACGGCCAGGCTGAGGATGATCCCGAGTTTGTGATGCAGCAGTCGTCTCATAGTACCCTCCTTGTCTATCAGTTGTTCGTGTGAGGCTCGGCCAGCGCGGTGGTTGGATCGCACACGTGTGGAGGGTAACGGCTCAAGATGAGAAAGACATTAAGACGAGATTAAAATTTTCTAAGGGGGCTTAGAGAACCCGGTGGGAGGGGCGAGCAGTATTGGAGCCACAGCGGTTAATCGAAGAGCACGAGATCACAGAATGCTCAAAAAGGCGAGCCAACGAGGCCGCAGGGAGTGAGGACCCCGAGGCGTACTTTTCGCGTACGTTGAGGGGTTCGCCGGGTACCCATTGCCTGACCTTGTGCAATGGGTGGTGAGAACGAAGTTGGGGGCCTTTTTCAGCATTCTGCTAATGGGAGGCGGGCGAAATCGGCAGGACGACGCTAAATTGAGACCCTTCACCCTCTGTACTCTGGACCTCGATCCGGCCGTGATGGGCCTCGGCGATCCATTTGCAGATGGACAATCCCAGCCCGGTTCCCTTCTTGGCATGGGCCCGCGCGGCGTCCGTGCGGTAGAAGCGGTCGAAGATCCGCGCCTGGGCTTCCGGCGGGATGCCGATCCCGTGATCCAGGACTGACAGGCAAGCGGTATTCCCCTCTGTCACGAGACTGATCTCGACTTTTCCGCCGGGTTGTGAATACTTGATGGCATTGTCTACCAGATTCAGCAGGAGTTCCCTGAGTCGTAACTCGTCGCCCCGCACCGTGGCTGGAGTCACAGTGCCGAGGGTGACCTGCACGCCCTGCTCCTGTCCAAGCAGGGTCGCCTGCCGGTGGATGTCCTCGACGAGC
>JAHFEU010000134.1 GCA_023248295.1 Nitrospirota bacterium
CCGGGCTCGGCTTCGTCCGCTCCGACCTGGATCGCATGCAGGACCCGACCTACCGGAAAGCCAAAGACATCCTGCTGAATTGAAACGCTCCCATCCCTTCATCATGGCTCACGGCGGCGCTGGCACGCGCGCGATGACCGCGATGCAGCGGACCTGTCTGGCCGACGCGCTGGTCACCGGGTATGAGGTGCTTGGTCGCGGCGCCTCCTCGGTGGAAGCTGTGGAGATGACCATCCGGGTGCTTGAGTCGTCCGGGCTCTTCAATGCCGGGGTCGGATCTCGACTCCAGTTGGATGGCGTCCGGCGGATGGATGCCTCCATCATGGAAGGCCGGACGCTTCGAGCCGGCGCGGTGGCCGGGATCCAGGAGGTGCGCCACCCCATCGCCGCGGCCAGGCTGGTGATGGAAGAGACGGAACATGTCCTGCTGGTCGGCGAGCCTGCCACGCGCTTTGCCCGTTACTTCAAGCTCAAGTCGGACCGTCAGCCGTTTCCCGGACGCGTCTCATTCAAGCTCCTTCGTGCACAGCAGGCATCTGGCCCGACGCGAAAGACACTAAACCTGTATCGTGCGATGCGGGTACGGCCGACGGTGGGGCTCGAGACGGTGGGAGCGGTCGCGGTGGACAGATCAGGAACCGTCGCGTCCGGCGCCTCAACGGGCGGGATCGCCCTCATGTTGCCCGGGCGCGTGGGCGACACGCCGCTGATCGGGTGCGGGGTCTATGCCGATAACGGCGGCGGAGCCGTTTCGATGACCGGAGTGGGTGAAGGCATCATTCGCCTCGCGGTGGCGAAGGAAATCGTGGACCGGCTGGCCGCAGGGGCCAGTCCCGCTCTGGCGGCTCGGCTGGTGTTGAACAAGCTCGTCACCCGAATTCGCGGGGCTGCCGGCGCGCTCGTCCTGGCCCCGGACGGCCGGTTTGCGATCCGGCACACGACGCCCCGCATGTGCGCCGGCTGGTGGACTGGCACCGGGTCCCCCGTAGTACGGGACCGTTTCCGGTAGGTTAAGGCTGAGGTTGAGGTTAAGGGGCGTGCTCCGGTATCCTGAACCTGAACCTCAACCTGCGCGGCGAATGCAATGAGCCAAGCTATCTTCCATCTCGCCTTTCCGGTCAACGACCTCGAGGCGACGAAGCGGTTCTACGTGGAGGGGCTCGGCTGCACGCTGGGGCGCGAGTCATCTACCGCCGTCACGCTGGAGCTGAAGAGCCACCAGCTCGTGGCGCGCCTGGCGAAGCAGGGGCTGGAACCGCAGAAGGGGATCTACCCGAGGCACTTCGGGCTGGTGTTCACGTCGGAAGAGGACTGGCAGGCGCTGGCCGATCGGGCCAAGGCCAAGGGCCTCAGGTTCTACCAGCACCCTCGCCGCCGCTTCCTCGGCACCAGGATCGAGCACGCGACGTTCTTTCTGGAGGATCCCGCTCACAACCTGCTCGAGTTCAAGCACTACAAGTACGACACGGCCATTTTCGGGGAACGGCAGCTTGCAGAGGTGGGCGATATGGAAGAGGACGAGTGATCAGGCGGGCGACGAGAGTTTGAGCCCCGTGATGGCGGCCAGGTCGGAACGTATCTCGTCGCTCGTGAAGCGTGAAGTGTATCTCGGCAGATTCATTACGAGATACGAACGACGTTTTTAAATTCGGTTCATGAACGACGAGATACGCACGACTCGTCAGCCCAGCCCACCCGCTCTCACCTTGCGTCAGCCAAGGCCCCGTTCTGTTTCTCCATCCAGTACAGGATCCACTCCTGCCGCTTCGACAGGTACGGCGTCATCAGCAGCGGATCATTTTGCCGGGGAGCCGGCAGGATCGCGGCGAGAAGCGCCGCCTCCGCGGGGGTCAGGTCCGTGGCGGATTTCCCGAAGTGATGGCGCGCCGCCGCTTCCACGCCATAGACGTCCTGTCCCCACTCCACCACGTTCAGATAAATCTCCAGGATGCGGCGTTTGCTGAGGTGATACTCCAGGGCGAAGGTGATCATCGCCTCGTTGATCTTCCGAAGCAGGGTTTTGTCAGACGAAAGATACAGGTTCTTCGCCAGTTGTTGCGTGATAGTACTCCCGCCCCGCTCCAGCTTCCCCTGTTCGACATTTCGCACGGCCGCATCTCTGATGCCCTCCCAGTCAAACCCCCAGTGAGAGTAAAACGAGGCATCCTCGGCCACGATGACCGCCTGTTGTAGGTGCGGCGAGATGCGGGAGAGCGGCACCCAGGACCGCTGTGGGGCAAAGGATCGGCCCTGCTCTCGCGCCTCGACGGCCCGCGCCCGGATCAGCGCGGTGGTGGATGGGTTGGTCCGCCGGAGACCAGACACATCGGGGACCGTCGCCAGCCAGTAGAACGCGAGGCCAGCCAGACAGGCGCCTATGATGAGCAGCAGGCTGGCGGCCGGACGATTGAGCGCACGGCGCGCAGTTGACTTCACCCTGGTGCGATGAGTATGTAGAAGGCGCAAAGCAAAAGTCTTTTGACGAGCGGAGAATGCCCGTAGCCGAAAGCTTCTCCTCTTTAGCGGCGGAATCAAGGCCATGAAGATCGTGTCGGCTGAGTTTATCAGAAGTTGCGACGGGCCGGAGCAGTTTCCCCGCGACGACCTCCCCGAGGTGGCCTTCGTGGGACGATCAAACGTCGGGAAATCGTCCTTGATCAACTCCCTGCTGAACCGCAAAGGCCTCGCCAAGGTGAGCGGCACGCCGGGCAAGACCCGCACCATCAATTTCTTTCGGGTGACGACCACTGACCCGTCAGCAAGGCGATTCTATGTCGTGGACCTGCCCGGATACGGGTATGCCAAGGTGGCGAAGTCGGTCCGCTCGCACTGGAGGCCCATGATCGAACGCTATCTGCTCAACCGCGAGCCGCTTCGCGGAGTCCTGTTGCTGGTAGACGCGCGAGGCACCGAGCCCCATGACGGGACGACGATTCAGTGGCTGCAGCAGGTCGGGCAGCAGCCGGTGGTTGTCGCAACCAGGCTGGATAAGTTGACGCGCGGAGCGCGCCGGGCAAGTCTGGTCGCGATCCGAGAAGCGCTGAATCTGCCGGCGGCCACCGCCCTTGTTCCGTATTCCTCAGTCACGCATGAGGGGCGGGATGAGTTGTGGCGGGCGATCCGCGGGCTGCTCCTCCGCGAGCAAGGCCGCCGTATCCTCGACCTCGACCTTCCTAAAACTTCACCTCGATATAGGCCTTTTTCTTGATGTCCCCCATCCAGCGCTGGTAAATATCTTCACCCTTTTGCTTGTACACGAGGGTCTGGATCTCATTCTTAACCTCGACGAACGGGCGAAACTGGGGCGGCTTCTTTTCATCTAAACGAATGAGGTGCAGCCCCTGGCTCGTCTCGAGCGGCTCGCTGATCTGGCCGGGCGCCAAGGTCGCGAGGACGCGCTCGAGCGGCGGCAGGAGCTCGCCCTGACGGACGAAGCCCAGGTCGCCGCCGCGGATCGACTCCGGGCCGTCCGACCGGCGTAGCGCGAGGTCCGAGAAATCGCCGCCTTGCTTCAACGCGGCGCTCACCGCTGCGGCTCTCTTCCGCACGTCCGCCGGGCTCTCACCGGATCGCGGCCGGATCAGAATCTGGCTGATCCGGTATTCTTCCGGGAGCGAGAAGAGGCGCTGATGCTGATCGAAGTACCGCCGGACTTCGGTGTCCGAGACCATCACAGCGCTTCGCACTTCGCGGTCCACCACCCGCATGACCAGCAGTTGCTCTTTGATGTTGTTTTTGTGCGTGGGGTCGGACGCATCCACTTTCTCGCCCTGACGCTGAAGCTCCTGGGCGGCGCTCCTGATCTCCTCATCGGAGACCTCCACCCCCTTGCTCTTCGCGAGTTGCATTTGGAGCCGCCGTTCGATCATCCTGGTCAAGGCGATGTACTCGAGCTGCTGCAGGCGGCGCTGCAGCTCCTCCCCGCGGTACCGCTCCTGGAGGCGTTTTGCGTCGGCCTCGATCTCCGCCTTCAGCTCCGACAGCATGATTACTTCGGTGTTGACCACCGCGACGATACGGTCCGCGACGTGGGCGGCTTCCGGAGCCGGCGCGGACAAGCATACGACCGCGACCGCCGCCGCGACGCAGAATGGAAGAGCGCGGAGCGGTCGGCCGCTGGACCGAACGCGTGGGTCTGAAGGGATCTGTGAGGGCTCCATATCACTCACGGTTCGAGTCTCTCAACGCCTGCCACGGAGCGGCTCATGCACCTCTTCATGACTCATCCGGGCTACGGAGTAGGGACGCGCCGCAGGGGGCCGGTATCCTCGTTCACGATCCTGGAAGCCTCCGCCATCCGAATCGTCGCCGCCGTTCTGAGCTTCGACAGAAATTCCTCGAACCGCTTGCGTCGCTTCTCCGCGCTCAATTCCTGCCGTAATCGTTCTCGCAAGGCATGACCGGTGAGCGGCTCACCCGGGTCCCGACTGATCACCTTGATGAGGTAAAACCCCGAGTCCGTCTTGATCGGCTCACTGACCGTCCCCGGCCGTAACGTCAAGAGGACCGCTTCAACCGAGGGGTGGGCTGCCCCGAGACGGTATGGGCCGAGATCGCCGCCGTTCGCCCTCGAGCGTTGGTCGATCGAGTAACGTCGCGCCAGTTTCGCGAAGTCGCCTCCCTGATCCAGTCGTCGTTTCAGGTCTCTGGCCCGCGGGGCCGTCTCAACGACGATCTGCGCGGCCCGAATCTGCCCGGTTGCCAGCAAATCAGCCGAATGCGAGGCGTAGTAACTGTCGAGTTCCTCGTTCGTGATCTCCACCGTTCCGTCGACAACTTGATTCATCAGCTCGTCCAGGGCCACCTGCTCTTTGAACCGCTCCATGCGCTCACGGAAGTCGGGCGCCTGGTCCAGGCCGCGCTTCCGGGCCTCCTGCAACAACAGCTCACGCATGATCAGGTCGTCGAGAAATTTTCTTTTCCCTCCCTCCTGCCGATAACGCGCCTGCATCGACTCCGGGAGTTGCGCCCACCGGTACTCGAATTCAGTCTGGGTGATGGGTCTTCCGTTCACGAACACCACGACCGGGGATTCCGAAGACCCGGGGGCGCAACCCGCCAACCGCGTGGCGGTCAGCAGGACAAGAGAACCGAGCGCGAGGAAGAGGCACCACGGACCTACATCTCTATGTCGGGTCCCGCCCCGCGCACCCTCGACTCCCCCTGCGTCCCGCATCTCTCCCGTCACATTCTCCGCTCCAGGTCATGAGATCGACCGCCCGCCGGAGGGCCCTTTGCTATCACAGAACGTGAGGGTTTGCAAGGCGGTGGTCAGCTCGGGGAACCACGCCGACCACTCCTGCTCCGGCATCTGGAGCTCGAAGGACAGCGGTGACAGGAGGCGCAGCCGCCGTTGATACCGGTCCATCAGATGTCGGATGCCGGCTTCCGGGAGCGGGGCTTTCGGGTCGAACGCGATCGCGACCGCCCCCTGCTTCATGTCGATTGAAGCGAGGCGGAGGGTTTTGGCGAGCAGCCGGATCTGCATCACTTCGAACAGGCGTTCGACCGGACCGGGGAGGGGACCATACCGGTCCTGAATCTCCCCGTGGAGCAACGCCAAGTCGCCCACCTGTGGTGAGGAGGCCAGCCGTTTGTACAGCGAGAGCCGCTGATGCGCGTCCCCCACGTAGTCTTCGGGGATGAACGCGGACACGTTCAGATGCAAGGTTGGATCGGGCTCTTCCTCCATCACCGTGCCCTTGAGCCGCTGGACGGTTTGCTCCATCATCTGCAGGTACAGGTCCAGGCCCACCGCGGCGATGTGGCCCGACTGCTCTTTGCCCAAGAGGTTCCCTGCGCCGCGAATTTCCAGGTCGGCGGCCGCGATCCGGAAGCCGGACCCCAATTCCGTGAACTCCTGGATCGCCACCAGTCGCTTCTGGGCGTCGCCGCTCACCGCGCCGTCGTCCGGAATGAAAAAATACGCGTAGGCCTGTTGGCCGGCCCGGCCCACTCGCCCCCTCAGTTGATAGAGCTGGGACAGGCCGAACGTGTCGGCGCGGTTGACCAGGATCGTGTTCGCATTCGGCACGTCCAGGCCGGACTGGATGATGGACGAGGTCACCAGGACGTCGGCCTCCCGGTGGAGGAACTTCACCATCACCGATTCCAGGAGGCGCTCGTCCATCTGCCCGTGAGCCATGACGACGCGCGCCTGCGGGACCAATTCCTGCAACCAGGCGGCCATCCGCTCCATCGTCTGGACGCGGTTGTGGACGAAAAAGGTTTGCCCACCCCGGCCCATCTCGCGCACGATCGCCTCCCGAACGGCCCTGTCGCTGAAGCGGAGTACCTGGGTACGGATGGCCAGACGGCCGGCCGGAGGAGTTTCGATCACCGACAGGTCGCGGACGCCCGACATCGCCATCTGGAGGGTTCTGGGAATGGGCGTCGCCGTGAGCGTGAGGACATCCACCTGTGTCCGGAGCTGCTTGAGGCGCTCCTTGTGGCGGACCCCGAACCACTGTTCCTCGTCGATGATGACCAACCCCAGGTTCCGGAACTGCACGTCCTTCTGCAGCAGGCGGTGCGTGCCGATCACCACGTCCAGCGTGCCGGCGGCCAGGTCCCGGAGCGCGGCCTTGATCTCTCCGGGCGTCTGGAAGCGGGACAGCATCGCCACGCGGGCCGGGAACGGCGCGAAGCGCTGAGCGAAGTTGTCGTAGTGCTGTTGGGCCAGCAGGGTGGTGGGCACCAGGACCGCCACCTGGCGGTTGTTCTCGACCGCCTTGAACGCGGCGCGCATCGCGACCTCGGTCTTTCCGTATCCCACGTCGCCGCAAACCAGACGGTCCATGGGCTTGGGAGACTCCAGGTCGCGTGTGATGTCCTCGATGGCGCGAAGCTGGTCCACCGTCTCCTCGTACTCGAACGCCGCTTCGAACTCGCGGGTCAGGGAGCTGTCTTCGTCGTATTCG
>JAHFEU010000135.1 GCA_023248295.1 Nitrospirota bacterium
GGGCCTGGATGTGGCGACGTGGGCGATGAGCCAGCAACTCGATCGTGCACGGAGCCAGGCGCAGAAGCGGGACGGAGACCTTGGCGTGCTGCAGGCCCTGCATCAGGCGCTGCCTTCTTTCAACCCGTACCTGGATTTGAACAGTTATACGACACGATTGCTGCCGGCCAAGCGGCTGGGCATCTTCACGATCGGAGGAGGGGTACCGAGGAACTGGGCGCAACAGGTGGCACCCTACGTGGAGATCGGCAACATTCGCCTGGGGCTGTCGGTGAAGCCGCCGCGTTTTCAGTACGGGGTCCGCATCTGCCCGGAACCGGACTATTGGGGCGGGCTGAGCGGATGCACGTATAACGAGGGAATTTCCTGGGGCAAGTTCGTTCCCCCGCAGGAAGGTGGCCGCTACGCCGAGGTGTTGAGCGATGCGACCGTTGTCTGGCCGCTGCTGATGATGGGGCTGCTGGAACGGTTCCGGGAGAAGCACGAGAAGGCCTGACCGCCTGTGCCAGAGGGTCCCCCCGCCCGTGACCGGTTCGGAGGATGAAACCGACTCCACAATCTTCCGGCCTTCCCTACAGCACCGACCGCGCCCGTTTGGAACGCGAAGTGGTGGTCGAAACCTTCCGGGCCTCCGGGCCAGGCGGTCAGCATCGGAATGTGACTGACTCCGCGGTTCGCTTGGTCCACCTGCCCTCCGGGGTGCGGGTGATCGCGGCCGATTCGCGATCCCAGCACCGGAACCGGGCCACCGCGTTCGAACGTCTGATCGCGCGACTCCGGCTCTTGAACCGGGTGCCCAAGCCGCGTGTGCCGACCCGCCAGCCGAAGCCGGCGATCGAACGACGGCTGGCCGAGAAGAAGCGCCGGCAGACGGCGAAACGCCTCCGCACCGGGGTCCAGACGAATCACGAGTAGTATCCCACAGGGGGCACGGGGTCAGAGTCCAATGGAGAGGGCAAGATGCCAGAGCTCAGGCCGCCGGGCGACCGCCGCGATGGCCTGCTGCCTGGTCTTCGTCGGGTGCTGCCTTCTGATGGCCTCGGCGGTGCTCAGCGGGCAGCCCTCCGATCTCCTCGCACGCGCCGATGACCGGGTGCGAGGTGATCCCCAGGCGCCGGTCACGCTCATCGAATATTCCGATTTCACCTGCGGATTCTGCCTCAAATTCTTCCGGGAAACCTGGCCTCGACTCCGGGCCGAGTATGTCGAGACCGGAAAGGTGCGGTTCCTTTATCGGGACTTCCCGCGTGGGTTCCAGGGACCGGGCCTGGATGCCGCGGTGGCGGCCCGGTGCGCCGGTGACCAGGGTCGTTACTGGCAGATGCATGACCGGCTGTTCGGAGATGACCGGAGATTAGGGCCGGCCGATCTCCAGCGGCATGCCGAGATGATCGGTCTTGATCTGGCGCTGTTCTCGAAGTGCCTGGAGGAGGCTCCTCACACGGAGGCGATACGCCGGGACCGGGAGGAGGGTGTCGGTCTGGGCTTTATCGGCACCCCCGGCTTTATCCTGCTCAGGACAAAGGGCGCGGACCAGCAGCGGCCGATCGCGATCCCCGGGGCCGTTCCATTCGAGAGGTTCCAGGAACAGATCGATCGTCTGCTCGGCGCGCCGGGTTCGAAAGGGAAGGGTTGAATTCCCGGCGGGGAGAGCCTATCCTTGACTGGTGAACGGTGAGCAGCTCGCAGCCGAGCTAGTTGCTACCAGCTACGGCCTACTGGCTGACCCCAATCCGGAATTTCTGACAGGAAGAAGGGCGTTATGTCGCACGAACAATCTTTTTGGCCGGTCGAGTGTGAAGAGGGTGAGCCTGATCTGCTGGTGTGCATGTCCTGCCTGAGCGAAGTGTTCCGACGGAAAGTGCCGATGCCGGACTGCCCCGCCTGCCACGGCATCTCCACCTATGAGACGTTCACGCTGCAAGCCATCCGTGACTGGGGCACCGAGGAACTGATCGCCAAAGCCCTGAAGGCCCAAGCGGAGGTCGAACCCCCGAAGGTTCCCGCCAGCCGGATCCCTCTCGATGAACCCCCGGAGTAACGGCCACGTGAAACCGGCAAGGCCATTCCTGATCGGCGGCCAGTGGCGGCACAGTGACCGGGTCGCCCCGGTGGTCAACCCGTTCAGCGGGGAGACGGTAGCCGAGGTGTGTCAGGCCGGCAAGACGGAAGCGGACGAGGCGATCGGGTCGGCGGTCGCGGCGTTTCCAGCGATGCGACGATTGCCAGCTCACGCGAGGGCCGGCGCGCTCGCCAGGATCGCCGCAGCCCTCGCCACGCGTCGCGAAGAGTTGGCTCGCACCATGACGGCCGAAGCGGGGAAGCCGATCTCGGACGCGCGGCGCGAGGTGGGCCGGTCGATCCAGACGTTCACGGTCGCCTCGGAGGAAGCCCAGCGGATTCCGGGAGAGGTGATCCCGCTGGACCTCACGCCAGGGACGGAGAATCATCTGGGGATCACCCGGCGCTTTCCGATCGGGCCGGTGCTCGGGATCACCCCGTTCAATTTCCCCCTGAATCTGGTCGCGCACAAGGTCGCCCCGTGTCTCGCGTGCGGGAATCCGATCGTCCTGAAGCCGGCTCCACAGACGCCGTTGACCGCCCTGATGCTGGGCGAAATCGTGCTGGAGTCGGGACTGCCGCCGGGGGCTCTGAACGTCGTTCCCTGCGAGAACGCGGTGGCCGAGCAGATGGTGACGGACCCTCGCTTCAAGCTGCTGAGCTTTACCGGCAGTGCGGCGGTCGGCTGGATGCTCAAGGCGAAGTGCGGGAAAAAGCGGGTGGTGCTGGAGCTGGGCGGGAACGCGGGCGTGATCGTGGAGCCGGATGCGAACCTGGACGTGGCAGTTCAGCGCTGCGTGGCCGGGGGCTTTGTCTACTCGGGCCAGACTTGCATTTCGGTGCAGCGCATCTACGTGCATGAGGCCGTGTACGATCGCTTTGTGGCGGGACTCCTGGCTCGGGTCGGCACGCTCAAATCAGGCGATCCGTCCGACGAGGCCACGGTGATCGGACCGCTGATCGACGAGGCGGCGGCCCGGCGCGTGGAGGACTGGGTCGGTGAGGCGGTCGCGCAAGGCGCCCGGGTGCTGGCGGGCGGGAAGCGAGTGGGCTCACTGGTGGAGCCGACGGTGTTGGCGGACGTCACCCCGGAGATGAAGGTCTCGCGCCGGGAAGTGTTCGGCCCGGTCGTGACGGTCACGCCGTACAAGCAGTTCGGCCAGGCGATCGAGGCGCTGAATGACTCCGAGTTCGGGCTCCAGGCCGGGGTGTTTAGCCGCGATGTCAACCGGCTGTTCCGGGCCTACCGCGAACTTGAGGTGGGCACGGTCCTGGCCAATGAGATTCCGACCTTCCGCGCGGACCATATGCCCTATGGTGGCGTGAAAGACTCCGGGCTCGGTCGGGAAGGGGTGCGCTACGCCATCGAGGAGATGACCGAACTGAAACTGCTGGTGCTGAACCTCCGTGATTCGAACAACGCCTGAACCCTCCCTCCGCAAAAAATCTCTCCGCCATATTGCGGAATCTTCTCTAAATTGGTACAACTTCGACCCGGTGTGTCTTGTCATGCGTCTCTTGCGTCGGGCGTCGTCGCGTCATCGCGTATGCCATGCGCATCAGACGCTCCACGCAATAGACGCTGGACGCGATTGACGCAAAGGACGCAAGAGACGCGAGAGACGCATCACACTTCACGCGTGACGAAAGAGGGGAGGGAAGATGGTTCCGACTCATATGTTCTTGACCCGGGGCGTCGGGGTCCATAGGGAGAAGCTGGCTTCGTTCGAGGAGGCGTTGCGGAGTGCGGGGGTCGCGTACTGCAATCTGGTGAGCGTGTCCTCGATCTATCCCCCTTCTTGTAAAATCATTCCGCGAAGGCGCGGCGAAACTCTCCTCCACCCCGGCGAAGTCACCCACTGTGTGATGGCCCGTTCGGAGACCAACGAGCGCAATCGGTTGATCTCCGCCTCCATCGGCCTCGCCATCCCCACCGACCGGCGCACGTACGGATATCTTTCCGAGCACCATGCCTACGGGGAGACCGACGAGGAATCGGGAGAATACACGGAGGACCTGGCCGCTCAGATGCTGGCCACGACGTTGGGCATCGAGTTCGATCCCAACATAGCCTGGAAAGAACGAGAGCAGGTGTTCAAGATGGGAGGCAAGATCGTCCGGACGCTCAATATCACCCAATCGGCCATCGGGAAGGCCAACCGGTGGACGACGGTGGTCGCCTTGGCGGCCTTCATTCCGATAGAGAATCTTCCTCAGAAAAAGACGCGACCCGGGAAGTAACGCCCGCATCGCGTCATCTCGACTCACTCAGCGCCCGCCCGAACGGAGCTCGCCTGCCGGGCTCGACCATCGCGGCGACGTTCGACCGGTCGTGAATCGGTTCGATCGGCCTATTCCCGGCGAGGGAGGGAATCGGTGCGCTTGAGAGGGAGAGAGAACGAGGGCGTCTCTTGGCGTTCAGGGTGGACTGAGGAGGGATGGGGCGCGGCTTCGACCACGGGTAAAGCTCGTTTAAGGAACAGGTTTAAAAAGGCGAGGAGAAAGCTGCCGACGATGAGCGTCGTGCTGGTCGTACGAATGGTTCTGGTCCCTTCGTCTCGCATGTCCTTGGCGACGTCAGCCACGGTTTCCAAGAGACGGTCCAGAGCGAGACTGACCTGAATCAGCTTGGGCCCCGCGTTGTCGGCCGCATGCACCTCGGCCTTGCGTCTGAGCTCAGCCGCCTCTTGCGGGGAGCCGGCGGTCCATTCCTGGCTCAAGAGCGCGATGGTCCGGCTGGCGGCCGCAAAGTAGGCGTCGAGGCTTTCCCGTACTGCTTGGATGTCTTCAGGTTCGCTTCGCCCGCTGCGCGACACTCTCAGGGTCGCGGCTGCGTACCGATCCACGGCGTGCTGGATGCGGGCGCGCTGATCCGGCAGGGATTTCGTGATCCGTTCGAAGTCTTTTTGGGTGGGAGCCTCCAGGGACCGGACGATGGTGGTCCGGTACCGCATGACATCGGCCGAGATGTGGGCGAGGTCTGTGGCGCCCAAGGTGTACTCGGTGTACATGATGCGGAGGTCCTGGTCCACTTGGCTCAGGGCTCGGGCCCCCATCAGCCCGAGGGCCGCAATGAGCAGGCTCACCAGGATCTGAGTCCAGGCCGGCCGAGGAGATCGAAGTTGAAGCCGAGTGCCCACCAGCGCCTCTCCGAAGTTGTGCGCTCTCTCCACAGACCAGGGCCGCTGCCTCGACGGCCTCCCGCCGATAATTGCATTTAGTTTAACAGATCAGCGGAGGGGAGAGAAAGGCCCGTCAGCACGGAGGGCAAGGGGTCAGTCCAAGGCCAGGCGGCGATCGACGTGGGCCGTCAGCGCGGGGTCATTGGAGACGAAGATCGCGGACCAGGGTTCCTCTTTGGAGCAGAGCCTTCGAAGGAGGGTTTCTCGAGTGCTTGGCGGGACGCTGTGCAGGGTCCCATCGAAGATCAGGAGCTGCGGACGAATGACGATCGCGCGGGCGACCAGGATCCGCATGATCTGACTGGTCGTAAATCTTGTCCCCTTGGCTCTGACCGGTGTTTTCAGACCCAGCGGAAGCGCATCCACCTCGTCTTCCATCTCGACGAACCGAAGGGCCCACAGGAGATCCTCGTACGGAATCGAAGAGCGGCCCATGGTGATGTTCTCCTCCAGGGTCCCCTCGAACAGGGTGAGCTGGGAATCCAGCATCAGGCCGCGGCAGGCGTTCAGAGAGTCCATATCCAGATCGCGCAGGTCCACCCCGTTGTACCGGATGACTCCGCTCGTCGGGCAATAGAGGCCGGCCAGGACCCGCGCCAGGGTAGTTTTCCCGGTGCTCGTGGTGGAGAAGATCGCCACTTTCTCTCCGGGCGCGACCTCCAGATTAAAGTTTTCGAACACCGTTCCCGAGCCCACGTAGGAAAACGCAAGGTCTTTGCAGGTGAGCCTGACGCCGTGGACGGTCGGATCCGGCAACGGAACGGCGAGCTTGCCTGGTTCCATGTCCTTGGGGAGGGAGAAGAGGAAATCCAGCTCGGCCAAGGCCGTGAAGAAATACCACACGACGTACATCCGCTTCACCACCGAGTCGAAGTTCAGCAGCAAGGTGCCGACGATGACCTCCGCAGCCACGAATTGACCCAAGGTGAGTTGGCCGATGGCCACGAGCCATCCCGCGGTGAGAATCAGCCCGCTGTGCCCAACGGCCTGAAACCCGACGGATCCCAGGAACTGGCGGATCACGACGTTGAAGCGCTCCCGCCTGGCTGCCAGGTAGGTGCTGACCAGCTCGTCCGTTTTTTTCAGCAGCAACGGGGTGCTCACGGTTGATTTGAAATGGAGCAGGTTGTACGCGATCTCCTGCATCCAGTGGAAGGCGTCGTACTTGGCTTCGGACATCCGTAACGTCGTTCTGAGACCGCCATGGCTGAGCATGAAGACGACCGCCGCAAAGCCCGTGAGCAGGAAGACGTTAAACCCCAGGAAGTACGGGTGGTAAAAGACCAAAATGGTCATCCCCACGATGCCGCCCACCACCACGTTCAGGAGATCCACCAGCAGCGTCGAGAGGGCTCGTTGCATCAGCACGGTTTCCATGAAGTAGTTCACATATCTGGGCCTGAAGCCTTGCTCCCGAAACCGGGGAAGCTGCTGAGACAGCGCCAGCGCCAACCGCGCGAAGATCCGCTGCTCAAGGATTTCCTCGGCGTACACTTGCAAGGCCCTGAACGCCGCCACGCAGAGCAGGATCACCATCATGATAGCGGCCAGGGTGATGATCATGATCGGCTGAATCGCGAACGCGAAGGTGTTGATCAACTCCTGAACGGTCAACGGAATGATGAGAGAGAAGAGAGCGATGGCAAGGGCGTAGGAGACAAACAGCCCAAGAATGCG
>JAHFEU010000220.1 GCA_023248295.1 Nitrospirota bacterium
CCAGTTCAGCGATCTGGACGAGCCGGTGAACGGCAAAGGGCGACGCCGCCGGTAAAACACGTTCGAGCAGTGGACCAACCGGCTCCTACGGGTCTGCGTCAAGTTAAGGGGTAGACGACAGGGGCCTTGCCTTGGGGTTCAATGGCGATGTTTTGGACGAAGGATCGTCCATCGAACCTACAAGGAGAAGCTATGAAGTGAGCCAACCTCGGCTGGGTCGTTAGGATGCTCGTTGTCGTTTGTGGAGTATTCGAACACCGGTAACGAAGGGAGATTGGCTCATGAACCATTGTGGACTCGATGTGGCGGGGGTGTCCAGCTACCTGTACCTAACGGACGAGAAAGGGCGGAAGCTGACCTGTGGAGCGGTGGAGACGACAAAAGCAGCGATCGAGCGGCGGTTGAAGCCGTTCGTCCGCGGCGGGCTGTCGGTGGCGATTGAGGCCGGCAATCAGACGGCTTGGATTCACGAGGTGTTGGTGGGAATAGGGGCGAAGGTGACGGTGGTGAATCCGACGAAGGTCAAGGCCATCGCGGAGAGTCGGCGCAAGACGGACAAGATCGACGCCCGGATTCTCTGCGAGCTGCTTCGCCTGGATGCGTTGCCCCATCCGGTGCACATGCCCGGCCGAGAGACGCGGGCGTTGCGTGGCCTGCTGGTCGCTCGACGGCAGCTCGTATCGGTGCGGACGAAGTTGTGCAACGTGGTTCGCGGAATGCTGCGGCAGGAAGGGATCCGTCTGCCCGCCGGAGCGTTGTCGAGCTTTGTGGGCTGGCGACGGTTGCTCGCCCGGGGATATGAGCTGGCTCACTTGCCCGTCGTGCTGGCCACCTTCTTCGACTCGTTCGTGAGTCTGACGGATTCGATTCGCGACTTGGAGAAGAAACTGGCCGAGTCGGAGCGGAAGGACGAGCGTGTCGCACGGCTCAAGACCATGCCGAAAGTAGGACGAATCGCGGCGTTGACCTTTGTGGCCGCGGTGGATGACGTGCATCGCTTCCCCTCCTCGCGGAAGTTGGTGGGGTATTCGGGTCTGGCGCCCACGGTGCGAAGCAGCGGGGAACGGACCGAGTACGGCCCGATCAGTCGCGCCGGGCGTCGGGAGTTGCGGGCCGTGTGGGTGCAGATCGCGCACTTGGTGGCCATCGACAGCGGTCGAGCGACGCAACCCTTGCGGACGTGGTTCAACAAGGTGGCCCGTAAACGCGGCAAGAAGACAGCGTTGGTGGCGCTGGCCCGACGCTTACTGGTCATCGCCTACCGGCTGCTGAAAGATGAGACGGTGTACGACGCCGCCCGACTGCGACGCAAGGCGGCGTGAAACGGAGCAGCTTGAGGGGGAACCAGAGTTCCCAGGTTCCCCCTCAAACTCCCCTTCCTTCCTTCAATCCCCTCCGGGGGAAAGGGAACGGGACGAAGAGGTTGGGAACGAGAAAGGAAGAGGCCGAGTCGCAAGGTCATCGAGACGGCGTGGATCGATGGAGACAGCCCGTATCGTTAGCCTGGCCGAAAAGGCCCGAAAAGGAGAATGGGCGTCTCCGCTTGACAGGACCAGCTTAGTGTGCGGCGTATAGCGCCAGCGCGAATGGGAGGTTGGTCAAGCTCCGCGACGACAATGACTTACGACCTTGACACGGCTCACTTCATGGGAGGCCCGACATGGATGGTAACACGTTAGCACAGGAGGTGCTCGCCTATCTGGCGGGAGAGGGGATCGAACTGTCTGAGGACCTGGGAGAGGCGGAGAAAGTTCTTCGGGATCGGCTGATGGGCGTGGGAGCCCGGGTGCTGGAGTTACACTTGGAGGGACAGAAGCTGGGCTATGAGGGCGCCAGCCGGCGTTGCTTGTGCGGCGAACGCCAGCGGTTTGTGGAGTATCGGCCCAAGACGATCAACACCTTGCTTGGGGAGGTGACGCTTCGGCGAGCATACTACCGTTGCGGGTCGTGCAAGGCTTCTTCGTTGCCCTATGACCAGCGAATCGGGCTGGGAGAGGGGCAGGTGAGTCCGGGGCTGGCCAAAGGCGCGACCCTTCTGGGGATTGAGGAGCCGTTCGAGCTGGGCTCGCAGATGCTCTACGAGTTGACCGGGCGGCGAGTCAGCGCCCGGACGATCGAGCGGTTGACGCAGAAGGTCGGTACGTTGGTGGCGGAGGAGGAATCGGCCGCCGCGGAACGAATGAAGACATGGGATGCACCGCCAGCGGAGGTCACTCCGGAGCGGTTGTACGTGGCCGTGGACGGAACGATGGTGCATGAGACCGACGGCTATCATGAGGCTAAGACGGCCACGTGTTACTGGGAAACCGCGGACGGGAAGCGTGAGGCGCGATACACGGTTCGGTTCGCGTCGGCGGCGACCTTTGCGGCCTTTGTGTGGGTGTTGGCGTGCCGTTGCGGGCTGAATACCGCGAAGCAGATAGTCTTGCTGGGGGATGGGGCGAAGTGGATCTGGGATCACATCGCTCCGTTGCTGGAAGGGGCGATCTGTATCGTGGACTGGTATCATGCGCTGGAGCACGTGTGGGACTGCGGGAAGCGGTTGTACGGAGAAGGGACCGCGGAAACGACGGCGTGGGTGACAGCGATCGAGAACTTGCTGTGGGACGGCAACGTGCGGGCGATTCTTACCCGCCTGGAGACGCAACGCCGGCAAGCGCGATCCCCCACTCACCGAGAGGCGTTGGAATCGCTGATCACGTACGTGGGCAACCAGGATGATCGGCTGGCCTACGACCGATTCCGGGCCATGGGGTTGGACATCGGATCGGGACGGGTCGAAGCCGCCTGCAAGAGCGTGGTGGGCATCCGCATGAAACGCAGCGGGATGCGCTGGTCGCGCACCGGATCGCAGACCACCCTCTCCTTGCGAGTGGCACGAATGAACGGGCAATGGGAGACGCTGTGGGCGAAACTCCCCCTAGCCGCCTAAGAATCTACCCACAATCCTGACGCGGACCCCCTCGCCACTCGCCACGGGGATGACGATCAACCCCTTGACGCAGCTTCTGGCGGCAGTATTATGTTGGTGA
>JAHFEU010000208.1 GCA_023248295.1 Nitrospirota bacterium
GCAGGGGACGCTGAACCCGTTCCCCACCCAGATCCAGGACGGGAAGTACATCACCATCTGGCCGCTGCAGTACGCCACGGGCAAGCACATCTACCCGCGTCCGGGCTCGGCCAAGTAACGTCACCCAACCCTCTCCCCCATTGGGGGAGAGGACAAAGGTGAGGGGGTAGGGTGAGGGGGAATCTCTCCGCCGTGGCCGCCGAGTTTCTCCCCATCGTCGCAACCCGGGCCCGCGGCCGAGGAGTTGATGAGGAGCGTCAAGACGAAGCGTGTGTACGATCCCAAGTCCCCCGGCGACGGGATGCGTGTTCTCGTCATGCGCCTCTGGCCCCGGGGGATCAAGAAGAGCCACGTGAACCGCTGGCTCAAAGAACTGGGCGCCGACCTCCCGCTGATCAAGGCCTGGAAGACCGGCAAGCTCACCTCCTGGCCAGAATTCCGCCGCCGCTACCTGGTCGGCCTCAGGAAGCCCGTCGCCCAGGCCCAATTCCGGGAACTCAAGGCTCTAGCCAAGAAACGGCGCGTCACCATCCTCTGCGCCTGCCGCGATGAATCCCACTGCCACCGCGGGATCCTGAGGCGGCTCCTTGCCTGAAAAATTTCGCCTTTCTCCCCGAGGCGCGTGATAATAGATGGCCTATGCGGCCTCCCAGCGCATCTCGCCTGACGCCGTGGCTCCTCCTTGTGCTCGCGCTAGCCACCCTTGCGGCCCTGGCGGGGTGGACGCTCCGCACGCGGGCTGAAGCACGACGGCAGGCGGTAACTCAAGCGCAGCGAAGCGCCTCACAGGTTGTGCAGTCGGTCGCCAGAGATCAGGAGCGTCTGATCGAGAGCGCCTCCCAGCTCCTCTTGGGCCTGGCGCAGCGGCCGGAGGTCCAAACGCAGAATGTCGCCGGCTGCACCCTGCTGTTCGCCGGTGTCCTGAAGAGATTCCCCCAGTACCTCGACCTGGCGGCCGTCAAGCCGGGCGGCGAAATCTTTTGCGCGGGCAGATCGCCCGAAGCCGCTGCCGGCTTTGTGGAACCCGCCGACGTCCACCGCAGCATGGAAACAGGGGACTCCGTCCTCGGCCGGTACACCATCGATCGGGCCAGCGGCAAGGCAACCATCTCACTCTCCACGCCCTCGGTGGATGATGCGGGCGTGGTGCGGGCGGTCGTGGTCGTCGGGCTGGATCTGACATGGCTCGCCCGGACCCTGATCGAGACGCCCCTGGGCGGAGCCTCGCTCTTGATCGTTGATCGGAACGGAGTGATTGTGGCCCACCACCCTGAGCCTGAACGATGGGCCGGAAAGGTGCTGGATGAACCGATTGAGAAAGTGATTCTGGCTCAGGGCGAGGGAGCGGCCGAGGGTCTCGGGCTGGGCGGTGTCCCAAGTGTCTTCGCGTTCGCTCCGCTCCTGCGCGACGCGGAGCGCGCTGGTGATGCGACGGTGATCATCGCGCTGCCCCAGAACGCGGTCTTCGGTGAGGCCGATCGGCTGTTCAGAGCGCATCTCGTCGGACTGGGCCTCGTCGCGCTCTTGCTGCTCGTTGCAACCGGCGTAGGGATTGATCTGCTGACCCGGCGGCGAGGGCACGGCCTCAGTCGGACGGTACGACGTCCCGCTGCCCGCCATCCGAGCGCGGGCGCCCGGCTCATGCGCGAGCGGGGCGCTCTCACCGCGGTGGCGCCCGTCGAGGGAGCGGCGAGAACACTCGACGAGCCACAGCATTCGCCCGGCGTGCTGGCCGGCGCTGAGCCGCCGCCACCAGCCGTGCCGGTCACCATGCCTTCCGGCGCAAGCGCACGCGCCCCCGTGGACATCACCACGAGCGAGGCGTACTGGGGATTCAAGGAAGCGCCGTTTGAAAACTCGCCGAACCCGAAATTCCTGTATCCCTCACCCGAGCACGAAGAGGCACTCACCCGCTTGCTGTACGCGGTGAAGTATCGGAGAGGCGCAGCCATGCTCACGGGTGAATATGGCTGCGGCAAGACCACGCTGGCGCGCGCGCTGCTGCAACAGCTGGAGCCCGGGCGCTACGAGGTAGGGCTTCTCGTCAATCCGTCGTGGAGCGCCACCGACTTCCTCCGAGAGCTGCTCTACCAGATGGGGGTGGACACGTCGGAGAATGGCAGGTTCGAGCTCATCCACATGCTCACCGATCTCTTCTACAAGAACTACAGGGCCGGCCGCGACAACGTCGTCCTTGTCGACGAGGCACAGCTGATCGAGGACGATGCAGTTTTCGAGCAGCTGCGTCTCATGCTGAACTTCCAGCTGGACGAGCGATTCCTGGTCACACTCCTCCTCATTGGCTCCCCTGAGCTACGGGACAGGATCCGCCGAATGCCCCACCTGGATCAGCGGATCTCGATTCGATATCACCTGAACCGGCTGGACTACGAGCAGACGGCCCGTTACATCGCGCATCGGGTCAGGACGGCCGGCCAGCCCCGGCGCCTCTTCACCGATGAGGCCGTGAAGTTGATCTTCGCGCTCACTCGCGGGACCCCGCGGGAGATCAACAATCTCTGCGACCTGTCGCTCTTCGTCGGCTACTCGAAGCGGCTCGAGGAGATTGGCCAAGAGGTCATTCGACAGGTCAGGAGCGAGGCGCCTCCATCACCTCAGGGATCATTGATCCCCATCGACCGAGCGAACAAACGGATCAAGGGCATTCAGTCCTAGAGTCGCTACAGGGACTCGGCGAGTTTGTCGCAGGCGGCGATGTTGGCCAGGTGGCGGGTCTTCATCTCGGTCAGAAACCCGCTGACCGGCGCGGGGAGCGTCTCGCCCAAGAGGGCGTCGAGCCGCTTGACGACCCACATCTGACCGCGATTCAGGAACTTGAGCCGGGCGCCGAGGGTGGGCTCGGCCATGACCTTCTCGGCGAAGTCTCCCTTCTTCTCCGACATCACCCCGGCGAGGGTCTTGATTGAACGGGCCAGTCCGGCGCACGACCACGCCTCGTCGTCCCTGACCTGCTCGAACAGCTTCCGCATCTCGGGGGTGCGCGCCTCTGG
>JAHFEU010000028.1:0-7729 GCA_023248295.1 Nitrospirota bacterium
CACATCAACCCGCCAGTCCCCCGGGTTCAGGCTCTGCTTGACCGTATAGGCGCGGTAGCCCGCTGCTCGTCCACCGGAGATGGAAATGGGAATCCGGTCCGCCGTCAGGAACGGCCTGGCCTGTTTCCCACCCTCGGGACGGTACTGCCAATGGTGATAAATCGTCGTGCGCAAATCGACCGGGGCAAAGACGGCCGTGAAGCAGTACACGGGATCCTTGCCTCGAAATGGATCATCCGAACGCTTCCAGAACTGGTACCAGGCTTTCTCGAACGATAACTGGTACCGGTCATCCGCCTTCGCGATCTGGTGGTAAATCCCGCCGAACTTCAGCGACAGGGGAACCGGCGGGATCCAGTTGAGAAAATAGAAGCCGACCAGGATCACGATCGTTCCGATGGCCGGCACGCTGGTGAGGATGACCTCACCCCGCGAGCGCTCCCGGCCCCCCTGATAAATCAACTCCACCACCCGCAGCGCCACGAGGCCGCTCAACACCGCGCCAAGCAGAAACACCCAGGTGTTCATCAAACCCGTCAGCACCGGCAGGAAAAAGGTGAAGAAACAGAACGTGACCAGCGCGTAGAGGGTGACCAGCAGCCTCACGCTGGACAGTCGGTCGCGCAGGAACTCGTTCGCCACGAGGAACCCGACGAGCACCGCGAAGAAGACGGCCGTGGTGGTCAGTGAGGCGCTTCGGGAGTAGAAGATCGCGTAGGCGCTGAACAGGCCGCCGAGCAAGAACTGGATGACCCGTGAATAGTACGGCCGCGCACGATCTAAGAGCTGCATGACACCCGATCCGGCGCCTACAACCTCCGCCGGGTTATTTCTCCCGAGATCAGCACGGCCCGTGAGCACGATCAACAGACCCAGCAGACTCAGGTACAGGAGGAGAATCAGATTATCCAGCAGGCGGTCGATGCGGGTGAGAGTCACCGTGTCGTAGGTCACCCCCGCGAAGAAAAACACGACCGGCATGAAGGGCTTGGCGAGGGCGGCTCGAATCTTGGCGGCAGGCAGCATGCCGGAAGCCCGAGGAACCGGTTACGGGAAAGGGGGAAGGGGCGCGTAGGTCACCGGGAGGCTTAAGAGCTGCTCCAGCCACCCGGCCATCGCCTCCTCTCGAAACGGCGCCCGGTTCAGCCTGACTTCGATCTGAAATTCGCCCTCGCTTCCCATGATGCCGATAATGGCCCAGGCATCCTCTCCGTCAGGCAACAGGCGCTGGGTTTGAAACTCGCAGAGCGTCGTATAGAGCCGGCCGGCCGGCGCGATGGCCAGGAGGAGTTCCGGCAGTTCATCCAGCGGACAGTGCGCTGAGCAACGATAGGCATACCTGGCGCCGGATTCCACGCCGTGAAACTCCTCCAGGGCCGGTTCGGAGAACCCCGTCAGATAGGCACGAACCGTCGCAGGCTCTCCACCGTGCGTGGCCGCCAGCCGGCTGGCCGGCACGAGAAACTCGAACGGATCGGAGGAATTGTATTCGAATTGGCAGGGCCCGAAGGCGTCGGGCCATGAACAAAAGAAAGGAGTGCGATGATCGGAGGATCGCAATGCGAGGCTTCCGTTTGTCATCGTGATTTCGATCGGCAGATCCAGCAACGTGATCGCCGCCTGAAAGGCGCGCCGACGTTCCTCGATCCACAACCCGCGCCGGTCCTCGGCCCGGGTCTCACCCGGTGTGATCACCTCACTGGCGTGCAGACGCACCCGGATAAAGCCATGGGTCTGACGAAACCCGACCCAGAACATGTTGCGGCCGTCATGCGTGCTCAGGGCTTCTTCCAGCCTCCAAGGATGGCTCACCGAGCAATAGGTCCCCAGCGCCTGGTGCCGCTGATAGACGGTGTGGTACGCGCCGGCCAACAGGAAAAAGTCTCCGCGCCACGCCTCCCGGATGTGAACCAGGGTCACGTCTTCCGTCGGCCACGGATCCAGCCGATCAAGATCCTCAGGGGCTTCCACCGGCCACTCCTCGACATAGCAGATGACGTCCTTCGCGGGGACGGCCGGCTCCAGGCCCAACGCTGCCAGCCGCTCTCCCAACGCCAATACACCCCCGAACTCCAGCTTGGTTCGGGATTCCCACCGTCGCTCACGCATCAGTGTAGCTCCGATCTGGGTGCGGTTCGTGTCTCCTTTTTGAGCCGCAGGGAATCGCAAGCCCCAACAGGCCGGCGCCGATCTCCACCGTCACGGGGTGATGACGGGGAGGACTGCCCGAAACGCTTCGCGGCCAATCTCAACGAGCCGGCCTTCCCGGATGGCAGGGTCATCGAGAGGCAGGAAGCGCGCGAGCTTGAAAAACCGACGGCCTGAGAGGACCGCGGACACCTCCGACTTGCGATCGTGTATCAGTTCCAGCGTGTAGCCCTCCCCCCGCTTCCACTCCCAGAGGGACGGTCCCAGGCAGAGGGAGAGGTGACGACCGGCCACCTGATGATACCGGTTGACGAGGTTCTGCTGATAGCGCAGCAACCCTTCCCCCTCCAGGATCAGGGCAAAGACAAAATGATGGCCCCACCAGAACAGCGAGCGGAAGGTCAACTTGTCATCGCCGACGAAATGCTTGGGAAAGTCCAAATACTGATAAGGACAGTCCTCCAGTTGCTCCCCCTTCACGAACTGGGATCGCGTCGAGTCAAAATCCTTCGGGGCCAGAAGAGTGGCGCCGGCGAGCTCAGCCTTCAACCCGAGGTACAGGAGATCGAGCGTCTCCCGAACCTTCCGCATGACGCGGGCCTTCGCTCGGAAAAATTTCTCGTCGCCCACGAGACCGATTTCATCAGGTGTGAAGAAGACCGGCGGGTTCATGCATGATCCGGGCTAGGAGGCCAGCCGCGCAAGGCCAAGCAGCGCAAGGGCGCCGAGCAGGTACGGAATCGCGCAGGAGTACAGCAGCGCTCGAAGAGGACGATCCCCTGCGCGGCTTGAGTGCCGCGCACGTTGCTCCTTGTACACAAACTCGTAGGAGAGGACCAGGATGGTAAGGGTCAAGACGACGATCCGGCTGGAGCGCGGCCACGTATACTGACCGCTGAACAGGAAATCGGCGGTGAAAAAGCCGCTGACGAACAAGACGACGGGTGCGATGACCAGCCGGGCGCCTTCCGCAAGCCACGTGTCGCCCAACGTCGCCGCCCGGCTCGGATCGAAGTCCGCTCGCGGCGTCACGACCCGACCGCCAGCTTCCCGCCCTCCTTGGGAAGCGATCGCTCCCGATTCTGCCGGCAGACTTTGCACACCCGCGGGCGCACCTTCAGGAATTTGGACTTCCCGCTCGACAGGCAACTATAGTGCACGAATTCGCCGCACACCGTGCAGCGCGACCAGCCGCCTCGCAACAGCGTGACGTTGCGGTACAGCCCCTTGCCGCAGACCCCGCAATTCCGGGGTTCGATGCCCAGCAGCAGGGGCTCCCATTCACCACCAGCTTTCCGCCAACTCATGGGCGGCAGTATAACCAACCCGGCCGCGAAATAACAACCGCGGCCGCAAAACGCGTATACCCTTCCCCTCGCACCTCACGCCTCACCCGTCGAGAGCCTCTGGGTCGTGCGACACCTCACGGCCAACTGTCTGCTGCGTTTGACACGTCGGGAATCCATTTGCTAGGCTCTCGCCTGCTCCACAACCCAGGTTGAGGTTCAGGTTGAGGTCAAGGAGGGCCTTACCTCATCCTAAACCTTGTTCGCCACGCATGGATATTGCCTCATACCTCGACCGGAAACGCGAGGAGGTGGATCGGTTTCTCGACACGGCGGTCCCCTCGGTGCAGACCGCCCCCGCCACGCTGCATGAAAGCATGCGCTACAGTCTCTTCGCCGGCGGCAAGCGCATCCGCCCGATCTTGGCGATCGCGTCGGCCGAGGCGGTGGGAAAGCCGACGAAGGCCATCCTGCCGATCGCCTCGTCGCTCGAGTTGATTCACACCTATTCGCTCATCCACGACGATCTCCCGGCAATGGACAACGACGACTACCGCCGGGGGAAGCTGACCAACCACAAGGTGTTCGGGGAAGCCATGGCGATCCTCGCAGGAGATGCCTTGCTGACCCTGGCCTTCGATCTGTGCAGCCGCGCGGACCTCCTGGACAATCTCGATCCGATCCGCCAGGTCCAAGTCATTCATGAACTCGCGCTCGGCGCCGGTAACCTCGGTATGGTCGGCGGGCAGGTCCTGGATATCCAAGCCGAGAACAAGGACATTGACCTTGCTACGCTGCAGACCATCCACACCCACAAGACTGGTATGCTCATTCGTGCCGCGGTGCGGATGGGGGCGATAGCCTCGTCCGCGACCCCCGCACAACTCAAACAGTTGACCGCCTATGCCGAAGACGTGGGCCTCGCCTTCCAGATCGCCGACGACGTGCTCAACGTCACCGGCACCCGCGAGGAACTGGGGAAGAACGCCAACACGGACGCTCAGCGCGGCAAGAAAACCTACCCCTCCTTCTGCGGCGTCGAGGGCGCCCGGACGCTCGCCGACCAATGCGCCGACCGGGCGATCAGCCGACTGGAGACATTCGACGCCAAGGCCGATCCCTTACGGGAGCTCGCCCGGTACATCACGGCGCGCCGCAACTAGACGGTGACGCGTCACGCGTGATGGGTGACGGGGGAGTCTTAGGGAGCTCAATCTTGTCTGTCCTCTCAACTCTTATAGCTTCTTCACTCGTTACTCGTTACTCGTTACTCGTCACTGAAGCAAAATGAAAGCCCTTGTGACCGGTGCGACCGGGTTCGTAGGCGCAGCGGTCGTCCGCAGGCTGCTCGCCGCCGGCACGGAGGTGCGGGTTCTGATCCGGCGCGACAGCGACCTCCGGAACCTGGGCGGACTCAAGGTGGAACAGGCGCACGGGGACTTGCGGGATCGAGACTCCCTGCGTCGCGCGCTCTCCGGCTGCGCCCAGCTCTACCACGTGGCAGCCCATTACGCCCTCTGGGCCAAGGCGCCTGCAATCTTCTACGAGGTGAACGTCACCGGCACCCGTGTCCTGCTCGAGACCGCCCGTGAGCTGGGCACCGAGCGGGTCGTCTACACCAGCACGATCGGCGCGATCGGGCTGCCGCCTGATGGGGGGCCAGGGACGGAGGAGACGCCGGTGTCACTTGCCCAGATGGCGGGCGATTACAAGCGGTCCAAATATCTGGCCGAGCAGGAGGTCCTCAAGCTGGCCAAGGCCGGCTTGCCGGTGGTCATCGTGAACCCCAGCGCACCGGTCGGGGAACGGGACATCAAGCCGACGCCCACCGGCCAGATGATCGTGGACTTCATGAAAGGGCGTATGTGGGCCTACATCAAAACCGGCATGAACCTGATTGACGTGGACGATGTCGCGGTCGGCCATCTGCGCGCCATGGAGCGGGGCCGAGTGGGCGAGCGGTACATCCTGGGGAACCGGAACCTGTCGCTTCGGGAGATCTTCGAAATGCTCAGTACGCTGACCGGCGTCAAGGCGCCCCGTATCAAGCTGCCGTGGCAGGCCATCCTTCCGCTCGCTCACGTGAATCGCTGGATCGCCGACTATCTGACCCATCGGCCTCCCCGGATCCCGCTCGAGGGGGTGCGGATGGCCAAGTACAAGATGCACTACGATTCCCGCAAGGCCCTCAGGGAACTGGATCTGCCGCAGACCCCGGTCGAGACCGCACTGGAGAAAGCGGTCCGCTGGTTCCGGGATCACGGCTACGCGTAAAGACCGTGAGGCGTGTGGATTTTCCTCTCCTCCTGATAAAAACCGTTCTCCTCCGGCCGTACGTGTTCCTGTTCCTGGCGGTGTCCCTGTTCTCCGCTCAACGGCTGCTAGGATGGCGCAGGACCGGCCTGTTCTTCGGGCTCACCTGGATCACTGCCTTCGTGTGTGAGTTTTCCTCCACCCGCACCGGGATTCCATTCGGCTGGTATCACTACACCGGGTCAACCGTCGGGCAGGAGCTGTACCTCGGCAACGTCCCCTTCATGGATTCCATATCCTTCAGCTTCCTGCTGTACGCCAGCTACGCCCTGGCGCTGTTCCTTCTGATGCCGACTCGCCCGACCCAACGCAGCGACCAGGGGTTCCATTGGCCGAACCTCCTGCTCCCGCTCGACGCTCGCACCTCCTGGCCCGTCTTCGGCCTCAGCGTGCTGTTCTTCGTGCTGATTGACATGGTGATCGATCCGGTCGCGCTCCGGGGGGATCGCTGGTTCCTCGGACGGATCTATTATTATCCGGAACCCGGCGTGCACTTCGGCGTCCCGATCGCGAACTACATCGGCTGGGCCGTGGTGGGAACTATCGCCCTGTCCATCTATTTCCCGCTCGACCGCCGGTTGCCGCCCCTGGAGCACGGAGGGGACCACGCCGCGACCGCGCAAGTCTTGCTGGGCTGCGGGCTCTACTACAGCGTGCTGCTCTTCAATGTGGCGGTCACCTTCTGGATCGGGGAGCCGCTCCTGGGCCTGGCCGGGCTCCTGATGTACCTGCCGATCACGGTTCTGTTTCTGGTCAGGTTGCTGAAACGCTCGCCTGCCGCCCACGCGATCACGGTCTCAGAACATTGAGCCGGCCCCGATGGCGAAGCGATACGTAAGTTCTGTATACTGACCGTGTCCGTTGCTCGCAGCGGAGACCGTCGCATGTCGCGCTTCAAGCTCAGCCTCATCAAGAAAGCCCTGTTGGGCGCCATCGTCGGCGCCGTCCTCATCGGCGTGGCCAGGGCGCTGGCGTTCCCGCCTGTGTTTCAACGGATGTTCTTCATCTATGCGATGTTGGGCGTCGTCGTGTTCGTTCTTCTCGATGCCCCGGGGCTCAAGCCTCTGAGCGGAATGAAGGCCCTCGTGGCGCTGGTTGGATTCTACGCGCTGCTCTCCGCCGCCTACATCGGCGGGGCCTCGTTGCTCCCGCAATACGATCCGGAGGACGAAAAGGGGAAGATTGACAAATTGCTCAAGGCCAAACGTGAAAAAGCCGGTCATGAACTCCAAAACCTGGATGAGCTGATGAAGCAAGCGGAGGCGCTGGATAAGAAAGCCCAAGAGCTGGCGGCTCGCCTGAATCGCCTCGCCCCAGCCTCAACCCCTGAGGCCGCGACACTCGCCGCCCCGAAGCCTGCCGCAGGCGGCATGAGCCTCCTGGCGCGCGGCAAGGAAGTCTACGAGCTGCACGAGTGTTACAACTGCCACAAGATCGGCGGGAAGGGAAGCGTCAAGAAGCGTGGCCCTGTGCTGGACAACATCGGCAATCTGTTGACCATCGAGGACTTCAAGAAGAAAACTTTCGATCCCACCTATCTGTACGCCGAGGGGTTCGAGAAGGAACACAAAAAAGGCGTGATGCCCGGCAAATACAGAGACCTGATGAGCGAGGAGGAGCTCGACGCGCTGGCCGCGTACCTGAGCACACTCAAGAATCCGTCGGTCGAGACCCCCAAGCCCGTGTTCGTGAAAACCAAAGTCGAGCACGGCTTCATCGTATACGGCTACGTCCGAGACCGGAGCGGGAAGCCAATCCCGGGCGCCGAGGTCCTGGCCAAGCCGATGAAGGCGGACGCCCACGCGAGCAGCACGAAGACAAACCCACAAGGTTACTACGAGATCTTTCTGCACCTCCACAATGAGGACAACGGCACCAAGATCACGGTATCTTCCGGAGCGGCTCAGAAGGTGGTCGTCGCGAACTACGATCCCAACGATAAGGTGAGCAAGCGGCAAGCCGCTGTGGACCTGATCGTGTGA
>JAHFEU010000028.1:7829-21843 GCA_023248295.1 Nitrospirota bacterium
ATGAAAGGTCTGCTGATCCGCTTCGTCGTCACCGGCACCGCCGTGTTGCTGACCGCCGAGATCATCCCGGGGATCAAGGTGGAGGGCCCCTCGGCCGGCATCGCCGCCGTGATCCTGCTGGCCCTGCTCAATGCGCTGGTCCGCCCCGTTCTCTACCTGTTGTCCCTCCCCTTCATCATCCTCACGCTGGGCTTGTTCATGGTGGTCATCAACGCGCTCCTCCTCCAATTGGTCTCCTTCCTGGTGAAAGGCTTCCTGGTCGAGGGGTTCTGGCCGGCGGTCTGGGGAGCCGTGCTGATCAGCGTGGTCAGCAGTATCCTGAACCTGTTCATCTCTGAAGAAGGTCGAGTGGAGATCGTGATCCACCGGCGGAAGCCCCCGCGCATTGTCAATTGAAATGGCTTGCCCCGATTGCTACAATGCGGTCGCGTCTGAGAGGAAAGGTTGAGGCCCCTGGCTTCCTAAGGAACGAGAGTCACGATGGGAACCGCCGCCGCGCCATTGCGCGCCAGCAAGCAGACCACGCTCCAGAGAACGCTGACCTCCTCGCTCAATGAGATAGGAGTCGACGCTGCCTTGGTGGCGATCTTTGACCGCGAGGATGGTCCGCTGGTGGCGCAGGGATGGCGTGGATTGACTCCGCGCGAAGTACAGACCATCGTGAGAACCCTCTCGGCTCAGGACCTGGCTGCCCTGAGCCTCCAGGCGCCGGCGAGCGACGATGAGCCTCTTAGCGCCGTGCGATTACGGATGATCTCTCCCGGCGCCAAATCTTTACTCGGAGTTCCGCTCCGGCACAACCAGCGGACCTACGGCGTGCTGGTGGTCGGACGAAAAGAGAGCGCGACCTTTTCGAAGAAGGAGAAGAGCCTCGTCGAGCACGCCAGCGCGGAGATCACCGGCGCCCTGGAAAGGGCGGCCTTGTTCGACGGAACCTTGATCCTGAGCCGCCCACTCGTCGCTCCTGAGCCGGCCCCCGCGGTCGCGCCACCCGGGACCGAGCCCTCCGCCCCGACACCCTCCTACGCCACCCCGGAGATACAGGAACGGATCGCCGCCCTGCTGAACGAAACGGCCTCGACCTTGCCCTTCGATCACGCCTGGGTGACCCGGTACGATCCGCTCGCCGGAGTCGTGGAAGTGCTGGGACTGGCGGGGGAGCAGCGGGCAGACCACAAGAAAGATCTCAAGCCCGGTCAGCGACTCGCTCTTGACGCATCGGCCTCCGGGTGGGCCGTTCGCCACCGAAAACCCCGCGTGGACCACGATCTGGCTTCGACCCAGGGACGTTTTCAGGACCACAAGCATCTGTACAGGGACCGGTTCCGCTCCGCGATGGTCGTCCCGTATTTCGTGCGGGGCCAGGTGGGAGGAACGGTGACCCTGTCCTCCAAGACACCCATGCAGTACACCCTTCCTGACGCAAGAGCCTTGGAACCGCTGATCGTCAAATTGGTGGAACTGCTGCACGAACCCGCTTCCCCCCAAGCAGTCAGGACCGACGAAGGAGGTGGGGCGGCGACACCGACGCCGCCGGCAGCTCCCGCGCCTTCGGAGCCCATGATCAGAAGACAGGAGCGCCAGGCCGCCATCGGCGAATTTAGCGCGTTCCTGGCCACGGAAGTCCGTGAACCGTTGGCCTCCATCCGAGCCCAACTGCAAGAGGTGACCGGGGAGGGTATTCTTGATTTCGATCCTCAGACACGCGTCGAGAACGCCATGCGGGACCTGATCCGGGTCGAAGCCATCCTGAACGAGATATTGGACTTCGCCAAGCCGCTGGAATTAAATCGGCGCGTGTGCCGGATACCGGATATCATCGAGAACACGCTGACCGTGGTGGCCACTGAGCTGGAGATGAACCGCATTCGGGTCACGAAGGATTACGGCGCCAACCTCGCCCAAGTGCGGTGCGACGAGACCAAAATGCAGCAGGTCTTCCTGAGTATCTTTAAAAACGCGCTGGAAGCGATGACGCCTGGCGGGAACCTCCACATCGAGGCGGCGCAGCATAAAGGCGGCCGGGGCTATGTCCAGATCTCCATCAAGAACGACGGCGCTCCTATCCCGACGGAACACGTGGGCAAGGTATTCGAGCCCTACTTCACCACCAAACGGACCGGAACCGGCTTGGGGCTGGCGACAGTCAAAAAGATCGTGGAAGAGCACCAGGGGCAGATCTCGATCGCCAGCGGCCCTGGCCAGGGGACGACCGTGATCATCAGACTGCCGATCCTGGTTCCTCGGGGTGGACCGTACCGGCGGCGCGGGAGAGGGTACCGGCCACGCCGTCCCCCAGGTCATGGGCGATAGGCTATACATCGCCTATTGCCCCGTGCCTATCGCCTCGCACTTGACAGGGCCGATCGGAGGCCGCTAAGATACGCCCCGCTATTCGGCCGTAGGGATCATCTCTGAACGATCGAGTGGTTCTCTTCCCACCCTTTATAGAAGGAGTGCGCGCCATGAAAACTTTCATCGCCATCCTTGCCGTCCTGATGGTCGTCGGGTTCTCGCTGTCTGTCGCTCTCGCGAATCCGGGCATGCTGCCGAAGCATGAGGGCTATCCCATGAAGAACGACGGGAGCCCCGTCAATGGACAAGCGACGGCCAATGACGAGGGCAGGACGAACCAGACGGGGGAGAAAGCGTTAACGGATGCGGCAGACCTTGAGAAGCACGTGGTCCAGAATCTCATGGATGAGAACAACCAGCGAGTGGTCGCGAAGGAAGGTGCGGGTCAGCTCCCGCGGGTGCAGGGCCCTCAGATCGTCGTCGAGCCGCCGGTGACATCCGCGACCAAGATCGGGACTGATCGCGTCATTCAATAATAAAGAGGGGATGAACCAGCATGGGGGAGGCCGCCAGCACGGCGGCCTCCCCTTTTTTTTATGGCTCTCCGGCTCTCGCGTGGGCCATATCCAGTCCGTCAGGGCGAGGCATTCCGCTCCGTGCAGGCTCGCCGCGCTGCTGTAACGATCGGCGGCCCGGCTCCGGCTCCCCCCATCCCCCACATGGTGGGGGTTCTCCGATCCGTCCATGCTTGTTACACCCGTTGCACCTAGAAGAGCAACGGGGTACCCGAGGCCTGGACGTTCGGGCCTCGCTCGGGTCCCCGCTGCGCACACCAGCGGGGCTCTCCCGCAAGGTCGCGTCTTCCTCGCCCTGACGGCCTCGTGCGTGCATACCGGCTGAGGCCGAGGCTGGAGTGGCTGGGCGCGGAGGGTCGTCGCCCTCGCGGGACTCATGACAGGGGTGGCCTGGCTGATCCCCTATTGCGCGCGTCCGCAGGAAGCCTCGTGAAGTGTACCTCGTGAAGCGTATCTCGCAACCAATCCTAACATACGAGATACGAGCGACGAGATACGAGTGACGCTGGAAGAAGTGCGCGATGCGCGAGCACAGGGGAGTAGCCTGGCCGCCCCATCCTCTGCATCTCATGCTTCCAATGAAGTCTCGGATGGAACGGATGCACGGCGAGGTTCGCGCCATCGCGCTCACTGCCTGCGGCCAGCAGAACGGCTGCCGCTACGCCGTTCCGATCATCCGGTAAGGCGTCGCGGCCAACAGTACGACGTGAACGGTCACCCGGGGGTAACGCATGATGGCGCAACCGAGACCGTGCGCCGTTCGTCAGCCGAGACGGGAACTCCGCCCTTCGTCAGCCGAGGTGCCTGAAGTCTTTACCCACACGTTTCAGGAAGGGCCTTTTGTATTTCTGTGTCTTGCCCGCCGCTCCAGCCGCCGGCCCAGGCTTCTCACGTGAGCGCCTTCAGCCGTTCCGTCAACTTCAGGTTTTCTGAATAGTCCACCGGGCAGTCAATCACCGCCGGCCGGCCGCAGTTGAGCGCGTCCGCCACTATCGACTTCAGCTCGGACGATTCTGCGACCCGATACCCGGCCGCTCCAAAACTCCTCGCGAAGGCGACCAGGTCCGGATTCGCGAAATCAACGGAAGAGGTGCGTCCAAAGCGAAGCTGTTGTTTCCAACGGATCACGCCGTACCCATCGTCCCGCCACACCAGGATGACCAGCGGCAGGTTGAGACGCATGGCCGTTTCAAGCTCCTGCGAATTCATCAGAAATCCCCCATCCCCTGTGACCGTCACGACCCGCCGCTGCGGGAAGAGCAGCTTCGCCGCGATGGCGCCGGGCAGCCCAATTCCCATGGCCGCAAGGCCGTTCGAGATAATGCAGGTGTTCGGGGCCTCACACGGAAACATTCTGGCCATCCAAAGCTTGTGTGCGCCCACGTCGCAGATGACGATGTCTTCGGTCGAGAGTGCCGCCCGGAGCTCGCGAATGACATGCTGCGGCCGTAGGGGCCACGCTGGCGGGCTGGCCAATTCCTGTTCGAAGCCGGTGACAATGGCCTCTCGGCAGCGCCTCGCCCACTGCGCATCAAACGGCGACAGGCCGGCGCCGATCTGCTCTAGGCACAGGGCAATGTCCCCGAGGACGCCGACCTCGACGATGTAGTGGGCGTCCACTTCGGCCGGGGAGACGTCCACGTGCACAACGCGTTTGTCGCGAGTGGGATTCCAGAAGCAGGGCGCATATTCCACGAAATCATAACCGACGGCGATCACGACATCGGCCTGCTCGAACACCCTCGCCGGGTAGTCCCGTGCCTGGAGACCGATGGTGTAGAGGGACAGGGGATCGGAATCCGGCACGATCCCCTTGCCCATGAAGGTATGCGCCACTGGGATGTTCAATGCCCGGGCCAACCGCCGGACTGCCTCATGAGCCCGCCCGCGGATGACACCGTTCCCGGCCAGGATCACCGGCCGGCGAGCCCCGGCGATGATCTGGACCGCCCGCTTCACCTGTCCGCCCAGTGGCTCGGGCTTGAAGGGCAACTGGACGCGCAACGGCTCGCTGTACTCCCCGGCACTCACCTGCTCGGCCGCCACATCCTCGGGCAACTCGAGATGCGTGGGCCCGGGCTTCTCCGTCTCGGCGACCTTGAACGCCTTGCGAACCGCCTCCGGAATAATTTGCGGCCTGGTAATCTCGGCGTTCCATTTCGTGACCGTCTTGAACATCGATAGTGTGTCAATGTACTGGTGCGACTCCTTGTGCCTTCGATCCAGCGAGGCCTGCGCGGTGATGGCCACAAGCGGAGCATGGTCGAGATGGGCATCAGCCACGCCGGTTAGTAAATTGGTCGCCCCGGGCCCCAGCGTGGACAGGCACACTCCGGCTCTCCCGCTGAGGCGACCGTACACGTCGGCCATAAAGGCCGCTCCTTGCTCGTGTCGTGTGGCGACGAATCGGATGCGGGAGTTCAACAAGGAATCCATCACATCCAGGTTCTCCTCACCAGGCAGCCCAAAGAGGTACTCGACCCCTTCGTTCTCCAAACACCGTATGAGCAGATCCGAAGCCTTCATCTGGATGCCCCTTTGGTTTTCACCTCACGCCTCACGCCTCACCCCTCACGGCTTCTGAGACGGAGCCGCCACGGCTTCGCCGCCCATGCTCCCGCGTAGTCCACGCCGATCCTTGGGAAGGCAGCGATCCTCGACTCCGCCACCCGCGCGCCCCGATCCTCGATCCACAAAGTCTTCCCCAGCGTCAAATCCAGTCTGTTGATGGTCCGATCGATCTGAAAGAACCGGCTGACTCGTCCTGGACCGTCAATGAGCGCGGGAGGATTGTTTGAATCCACCTCGACCGCTCGAACCAGAATGGCCGCCGGATACCCCGTGCGCTCGGTCACCACATTGAAGCAATGATACATCCCGTAAATCAAATACACATACGCCACGCCCGGCTGGCCGAACATCACCTCAGTCCGTTTCGTCCTGCCCCGCGACGCATGGGACGCCCGGTCCTCGGGACCAACGTACGCCTCCACCTCAATGATCCGCCCTGCCGTCATCCCTGAGCGACTGGCCCGCACAAGATATTTCCCCAGCAGGGATCTGGCCACCCGCAACGTCGGCCGTCTGAAATACGCGCGCGACAACACTCTACCAGACATCTGCCCTTCCTCCCTCACCCAACACCGCGCAAGTGGGTGTCGCCGAACAGGCATACCAAGAATCGAAACGTGCGTTGGGCGACAGGGCTGGCCAGACTGCGACCGTCCAACAAGGCTTTATCGGTGCGCCCTGTTTTCCCAAGAGGGAGTAGCCAGGCTGTCCTTCACTGCGCGCATCGAGCGACCACTGCCTTATCGTGGGGGCTCTGCGAGCAAGAAGGACGGCCTGGCTGCTCCCTCCTTCTGAGGCCGCGCGCTCCGGGAGCACAAGGTCAGCCCCGTCGCCCATAACGGCACCTCGTTCGGCGCCAGGACCCGCTCGCTAAAAATACCACGCCAGGCCGCCCATGAGGAAGCGCGGATTTCCCGGCACGAAGTGAAGGTCCGTGACTCCGGCCGCCGGCTCAATGGGAAGACGTGACGTAAAGGCGAACGTGGCCTGTTCCCATTGCGTATCAAAGAGATTCTGAATGAAGAGGAAGGCTTCAAGGCGCCCATGATTGAGCTTGATCGGCAGCTGATACCGTTCAGTCAGATCAAAAACGAGCCACGACGGTGATTTGATGCTCCGATCTTCGTTCAGCGGCCGGACTCCCAGATAGGTTGCCTGGAGCTGCGTGGTCAGTCCCTCCGGCCATCGCAGGATGGTGGCTCCATAGGCGGTGAGTTCCGGCGCCAGCGGAATGGCCTTGCCGGTCTCGAATTCGGCGCTGGTCCAGGTGACGCTGCCATTGAAGTACAGCGGGCCCCACACCTGCCCGCGCGCGGCGACTTCCATGCCACGGCGCCGCGTGGAGCCCCGCGCTTCGGTCGTGCCCTCGTCGCCGACGAACACGAGCTCGGATTTCAGGTCCACCGCCCAGAGGGTCGCGATCAACTCCAACCCCTCCGGTCCCCACGGCCGGGAACGAGCGCCGATCTCATAGGTCCTGGCTCGCGCCAGCGGCGAGGCCGCGCCGACCACGGCTGCGCGGGCATCGTTGCTGTGAAACCCCTCACCGTAATTCGCGAAGAACTCCGTCTTGAACCACGGCCCCAGAATCAGATTTCCCTTCGGCAACACAAGCGCCGTCGTCGTGCGCCCCGCCGGCTGTTCGGCGCACGTCGGGCAGCGGTTCCGCACGTCGAAGGTGAATAGGTCGGTCCGCATGCCCCCCGTGAACCGCATCCACGGCGCCGGTTGGAGCTCCGCCTTCACAAAGGGGGAGTAGGAGGCTTCCAGGATGTCCGAGTCCGTCGTCGTCCCGGTCGGCGTGCGCTTCGTCTGTGTACCCAGGCGCGGGTGGATGTCATCCACCCGCGCTTGTACGCCCGCAGTCGCCGCCGCATCCACGCCCGCCAGCTTGCCGGCCTGGCGATAGCCGACCTCCCCCCCGTAGATCACCCGGCGGTCCGATTGCTGAATGCCGTCCCCGTTCACCGCATCGTTCAGGAAGAACGTGAAATTCGTATAGAGGTCGAGCTTGTAGTATTGGGCATAGGCGTTGGCGTACAGCTTGCCGCCGGCCGGCGTGTCGTAGTGATAGTTCAGCCGGCCCGAGGCGCGGGTCGTTTTGCCCCCTTCGGACGGATCGATCGCGCCGAAGCGGTCGAGCGAGCCGTCTGTCACCGCCCGAAGGGGGATTTCACCGGACGCATTCCAGTTGGCGCCGTGATAGGTGGCGGTGAGGCTCAACTCCGACCGGCCCGTCGGATTGACCGTGACTTTGCCGAGCACGTTGGCTCGAAAATAGCGGTTGTCGTTCTGGAACGGACCGTTCGTGTAATAGCCTTCAGCGGCCAGCAGCGTGCGCACCTTGTCTTTCGTCGGCGACAGCATCAGGAGGTACCGCTGGGTATCGAACTGCCCGCCGGCCAACTGCACCACGCCCTCTTTGACCACCTGTCGCGTTCGGAAGCTCACCGCGCCGGCCGTGTCGAAGTCGCCGAACTCGGCGTGATACGCGCCTTTGTACACGTCGAGGCCCTCGATGGTTTCAGGAATGATGAAATTGAGGTCCGCGTACCCCTGCCCGTGCGCATGGGTGCGAAAATTGATCGGCATGCCATCGGTGAAGAACGCGACGTCGGTGCCGTGGTCCGCGTCGAACCCGCGCAGGAAGTACTGATCGGCCTTGCCGGCGCCGCCCGAGTGCTCCATGGCGATGAACCCGGGGATCAGACGCAGAACCTGGGCTGGGCGTCCCTGAGGTTGGAGCAGGTATTCCTTGTCGGGGATGAACTGCTGCGAGGACCCCGCCACCGGCCGCTCGGCGACGACTACCACTTCTGAAAGCTTGACGCCTTCGTCGGTCGGCTCGTGCGCACGCGCCGGCAGGACAATCAGCAGCAAGAGGCAGACTGAGAAGAGAGATCCGAGCAGGCTCACGAAGCGGCATAGCTCAGCGACCTAGCTGAGTCCCTGGCCCGTCGTCGTCATCGTGAGCTTCCCGTGCTTCACGCCCTTCGTCCCGATGAGGGTGTCGGCCACCTTCTTGATGTCGGCGCCCCTGCCCCGAACCACCAGGACTTCCACGCAATGATCGTGATCCAGGTGAACGTGCATGGCCGAGAGCACGAGACGATGGAAGCGGTGCTGGATGTCGGTGAGCTTCTCGGTCAGGTCATGAACGTGATGATCATAGACAATCGTGATCGTCCCCACCGTCTCCTTGTTCTCGTCCCACTCTTGCCCCACCAGATTATCCCGGATCAGATCGCGGAGCGCCTCCGACCGGTTCGTGTAGTTCTTCCGTTCAATCAATCGGTCGAAATCATCCAGCAGGTGATGATCCAACGACACCCCAAACCGCACAAGCTTTTTCATGCCTCACCTCTATGGTGCTACGAAATATTTAAATGTGGCACGAACTATAACGGGTTGAGGGTGAACTGTCAAACGGCCGGGATCTGTCTCATGCGAGCTAGACGCGGTTGACCGGTATCCCGGTGTGACGTATGGTAGTACCACGTGAGGTTGCCCATGCCGCGCTCCAAGGTCGCCATTTCCTTAGACCCAAAGACTCTGCACCGCCTTGATCAGTTGGTAAAGGCTTCGGTGTTTCCAAATCGGAGCCAAGCCATTCAAGCCGCCCTAGCCGAAAAGATTGAGCGGATTGAGCACAGTCGCCTCGCCCGCGAATGCGCCAAGCTTAACCCGACATTCGAGAGATCGCTGGCCGAAGAAGGGCTCTCCCAAGAATTGGCGGAATGGCCGGAATACTGAGAGGGGAAATCCGCTGGGGGGGATTTAAATCCCGTTCGTGGGCGCGAACAGGCCGGCCGCCGACCGGTGCTGATCCTGAGTCACGATATCTTCAACGAGCGATCAGGCACCGTGGTCGCCGTCGCCCTGACTAGTCAGCCGCAACGAGCCGGGTTCCCTCTGACGCTGGAGCTTCGATCCAAAACCCTCCCGAAACGCTCGTGGGTCAAGATCAGTCAAATTCGGACATTAGCCATCGAGCGAATCGGCAAGAAGATTGGGAAGTGCTCACCTGAAGAACTCGCGACGGTCGTCGAAGGTCTCAACGAAATCATCGGAAGCTGACAGGCAACCCTACATCTGATCTGCTCTCATCAAACCAGCCTGTCCCTATTTCTCCTCCCGGCTGGAAGTGGTGAGGCTCAAGAGGGTGAGGTCCTTAGGGCGTGAGCGGCATTCTGCTCATGCAATGAACTTTGGCCACTGGTTATAGCCAACAGCGGGATCGTTCGACCTACAGGATCTGATGAACTCGACCTCTTTCTGACTCACTTCCGCGTCAGAGGCAGTTCCAGACTCCCACAGTATCTCTCTTCGGATCGTGAAATCGCGTCTCTGCTCTCGCGTGAAGTCCCGTTCAACGAGCTTGCTGTCGGCACTTCCGAAGTAGTTGATGGTGTCGGTGAGATCTTTGCCGATATAGATCTTACCGTTCGGATACGTAAGTTTGTAGATCACCTTCATCGCAGCGCGTATGGCCGAAATGGGGCTACCTCAATCTGTCCCCTTTTAACCATCCTCAGCTCGCTCAAGCCAGGGCATGTCAGGGTCCAAAGCGGACTTCGCCGGAGGAGCGGGGGACCCACTGAGACTCTGCCAGGATGGAAAGCGGAAACTGACCGAGTCCGCGAGGGAATTTCCGAAGGATTCCGCCTGGCAGAGTCCGGAAGGGTCGCTCCGGGAGGCGCGGAAGCGAGGGGCCCTGACATGCCCTGGCTCCTACTCTCCTTCGATGGGCACGTACAGCACCATCCCCTGGCGGTTGATCATCAGGAGCGTGAGATCCTTGGCCTTGATCGGCTCGACAATCCGCTGGTAGTCGAACAGATCGGCAACCGGCTGTCGATTCACCTCCAGAATCAGGTCCCCCGGGATCAGGCCGGCCGCCTCCGCAAGGCTCCCCTCGTCAATGCCCGCGATCACCACGCCGGCCACTGCTTCGAGCCCAAGCTGCCGAGCCACCGCGGGGGTGACCTCGTCGACCAGCAGCCCCGCCAGTGGGTGCCCGGCCAGGACCGTCCGGGACGCCGAGGACGACTTCCGAATGCGTTCGTGCGGCGCTTCCTGGATCACCAGGTCGATATGTTCCGGCTTGCCGTCACGGATGATTTCCAGGCGATACTTGCTGCCGATCGGCGCGCTGCCGATCAGGATGCGGAGGCGCCCGGCGTCCACCACGTCTTTGCCGTCGAACCGCACAACCACGTCGCCCCGCCGCAGACCGGCTTTCTCGGCCGAACCTTTGGGCATCAAGTCGGTGATGATGGCTCCCTTGACGTCCGGCAGCTTAAAGAGTTTCCCCAACCTCGGCGTGACGTTCTGCGTGGACGCGCCGAGAAAGCCCCGGACGACACGACCCGTCTTGAGGAGGTTCTGCAAGGCCGCCTTGGCCATGTTGCTGGGAATGGCGAACCCCACGCCGACGCTGCCGCCCGTCGTGCTGGCGATGGCGGTGTTGATCCCGATCAACTCGCCCTTGATATTGACCAGGGCGCCGCCGGAGTTGCCGGGGTTGATGGGCGCGTCTGTCTGGATGAAGTCTTCATAGTCCGCGATGCCCACATCCGCACGGCCGACCGCGCTCACGATGCCGAACGTCACCGTCTGATTGAGCCCCAGGGGATTGCCGATCGCCAGCACGAAGTCCCCGACCGCCAGGTGGCTGGAATCCCCCCACGGGGTCGGCGAGAGGCCGTGCGCCTCGATCTTCACCACGGCGACATCGGTCTTGGGGTCGGTGGCGACCACGCGCCCCTTGAACTGCCGTCGGTCCGCCAGCAGCACGTCCACATCGATCGCATCGGCCACCACGTGATCGTTGGTGATGATATAGCCGTCGGCGGAGATGATCACCCCGGAACCCTGCCCGTATTGCCGCCGAGGAAGCGTCTCCGGAATCAGACCGAAGGGCAGGCCCTCGTCGCTGAACGCCTGGTCGCGGACGACCACCGTCGAGGCGATGTTGACGACGGACGGAATGGTCTTGCTCGCCGTCGCTTTGACTTGGGCCTGCAGATCGAGGACGGAAGGGGCGGGAACGTGCGCGTGCTTCTGAGCTCCCTGTGCGGCGCCAAGCCCCAGAGCCGTCAGCGCGACAACCAGGGGCAAGCCAATCAAGTGATGAGCGGCCCATCTCATGGCCGGTCTCACGCTACCGCTTTCCGTCCGCGTCCAGAATGCTGCGGATCACCGTGATGAGATTCTCAGTGGACAGGAGCTCCACCTTGATGTTTCCGTCCAGCAGGATGGTGGGCGTTTGCTTGACGTCCACGCGCTGTCCCCACTTCTTGCCCTGCTCAACCGCTTTGGCCGGTTTGCCGCTGGCCAGGCCTGCTTCAAACGCCGCCGGGTCCAGGCCTACTTCCTTGATGAGCGACTCCCGGATCAGCCGGTCCAGGATGTGCAGCCGGTCTTTGTGAATGGTCCGGAACAGCACCCGCTTCATCTCCGTCCCCTTGCCCATCGCCCTGGCTTGTTCGTACATGTCGAAGGCGGTCGGCAGGTTGCCCTGAATCACGGGAAATCCCACCATCGTCACTTCCAGGCGATCCCCGAACTCTTTTTCCAGGATCGGCAGGGCGCCTTGCTCGAACATATGGCAATGAGGGCAGTAGAAATCGGCGAACTCCGTCAATTTCACTTTCCCGGGCGTGTGAGTGGACGGTTCTTTCAGTTCCTGAAATGTCCCTTTGAGCCCTGCCGGCACAGCCCGCGCCGTGGGGGTGATGGTCCCGAATCCGATCACGCTCACGATGATCGCTGACGCCAGCCGAACGATCCACTGCATCTCATCCCTCATCTCATCTGCTCCTTTCGCGCGCACGACACCTGCCCGAGCGAAGGCCTATTATACAATAGACAAATCGTGCGAGTTATAATGAACGCATGGTTCGTGCCCACAGATCGGTGAGCCCATGGGTCATGTCGGGAGCGATCATGGCGCTCCTCCCGGCCTGCGCCCCACCCAGCTTCATCCCTGCCTCACTCCAGACCCAGGTGGACCGATCCCTGACCTACAGCCAACTCAAGGACTCTCCCGACTCGTATCGAGGCCGCCTGATCGTACTGGGCGGGGAAGTCTTAACCGCAAAACGACTGAAAGACGGCACGCGCATCGAAGTCCTGCAGCTCCCGCTGGACGATTCGCAGAGACCGGAGTCGGACCGGACGGCCTCTGAAGGCCGCTTCGTGGGCATTCAAAAAGGGTTTCTGGATCCGGCCACTCTGCCGGGAGGAACACGCGTGACGCTTGTGGGGGAAGTGACCGGAGTCATGACCCTCCCGTTGGATGAAACCGAATATGCCTACCCCACGTTGGAGGTCAAGACTCTGAAGGTGTGGCCAGACTGGACCGCATGGCGGGACGGGTCTCCCGCGTACCGAAGTCCATTGTGGGGACCCTACTGGGGTGGCGGCTATTTGCGCAGCCCTTACCGGTGGGGGCCGGGCTGGGGATACAGGGGCTGCTGCCTCTCCTGGGATCAGGGCCATCGCACCACGCCCCGCGCCCTTCATCGTTTCAAGTCCGGGAGACGCCCTCGTTGACGTCAAACAAGAGCGATGGGGCCGGGATCACCTCCCCGTCTGCTGGACAATTCGCACGACTCGCTCATCCTTCCCGCCCAACTCGAGATATTTCCGGTACTGGGGCAGCGCTCGGGCCAAATCCTTCCGGTGCAACTCGTAGAACAACCCCAGGCTGTAATGGGCCTCGGCCATGTTGGGCTTCAGTGACGCAGCCGTTTCGTACTCCTCCTCCGCGTCATTGAGCCGGTTCATGCTCGTATAGAGGCCGCCCAGGTTGAGGTGGGCCTCGGCATATTCCGGCCTGAGCCTGATCACTTCCTCAAACCGCTTGACCGCTTCCGGCACATTGCCCTCGCTCCGGTACAGGAACGCGAGGTTGAAATGTGCATCCACGAGATCCGGCTTGGCCGCGACGGCCATCCGATAGGCATCAATCGCCTTGGGCAGATTGCTTTCCTTCTCTTCGATGCGTCCCAGGAGATACCAGGCGTCAGGATGGCTGGGGTCCACCTTGGTCAGCTTCTCCAGCATCTCACGGGCCTTACGGGTCTCGGCCTGCCCGTCATAAATCACCCCCAGGCTGTAAAGGGCCCCTGTATGATTCGGGTTAAGCACCAGCAAGTCGCTATAAACCTGAATGGCCTTCTCGTTGAGACGATTTCGCTGGAACTGCCGAGCTAAGACCCAATGCGCTTGCTCATATTGCGGGTGGAACTGGATCGCGCGCCTGAGCACCTGCTCCGCATCCGCAAATTTCCCTTGCGCCTGGTAGACGACCCCCAGATCGTAGTGGGCCTCGGCGTATTCGGGCTTGATCTGAATCGCCTGCCTCAAAGCCGACACCGCATCTGACGGCCGCCGCATGCCTTCAAAGTACACCTTGCCCAACAGAAGATAGGCTTCTGCAAACTTCGGCCGAATCTGAATGGCTTGCTTCAGGGCGGCGAGGGCAGCGTCCTGCTTCTCCTGCTCGAAGAGCGTGGCCGCCTCTTCGAAGTGCCGCGTGGCCGCGTCGGGGGGGGCAGCCAGGCCGG
>JAHFEU010000209.1 GCA_023248295.1 Nitrospirota bacterium
CGCGATGGTCAAGAAGGGCGTCGAGCGACACGCGCGCGAACAGGGCATCCCCGTGATCACCGTGGAGCTGATGGAAGAACTGCGGAAGAAGCGGTTCGGGACTGAGGCCCCGGTCTTCAAGTTCTAACGTGAGGGGTGACGCGTGACGCGTAACGAGTGGAGCCGGAGACATGCCTTCTCTTCCCCACCCTGCCCGTCACCCGTCACCTGTCACCCGTCACGGTAGAAGAAGTGAGCGATCTGCAGTCTGTCCTGACCGACGTCAACCAACTCATCCCGATCCTCAACCACTGGCTGCACCTGATGTCCGCCGTCATCTGGATCGGCGGCCTGGCCTTTCTGGTCATGGCGGTGACCCCCGGCTTGAGGACCGCCGTACCGAAGGAATTCGTCAAACCCATCACCGACACCTTCTACAAGCGGTACAAGCGCATCGTCGGCGCCCTCTTGGCGGTCATCCTCTTCACCGGCGGGATCAACCTGCACTATGTGAATCAATTGATGATCTCCCAGACGGGTCTCGGGGTCTCCAACAACGCGAAGTACCTGACGGTATTCTTCATCAAACTGTTCTTGGTCCTCGGCGTCATGACGCTCTTTCTCTATACCGTCATCTTCAAGATCGAGCCGACCGGCGAGGAGACGGCCGAGGAGAAAGAAGAGCAACTCCGGGAGCCGATCCCCTTCCAGCGCGCGGCCCTCTGGATGGGACTCTTCATCATCCTCTGCGCCGCTGCCCTCAAGCACCTGCACCAATAGCCGTCCGCCGATAGCCAGTGCCAGGGTCTCCAACCTCCCGTCCCCCTCGCCCCCACCGTTGTGTAGGAACCCTGATCAGTTGGAACGATCTCTACGAAAAATCCGAGAGAGTCATCCAATGACTAGGTAGGCCCCGAGGATCGTACTATCGGCTCACCTGGATGCCAGGGTGGGGACCTTGACACAGCTAGCTGAGCCTTTCATACTACGACCCCCGCTGAGACAGTCGCCCAGGGGATCGCGACCTACGTGGCGGACGGACTGCAACATCGTACGGACTCTCCAAGCCGGTCGGCTGAAAGGACCACCAGCCGCAAACGAACCCTCTCCGACCGCGACCCACACCGGCTCCCACAACCTCACCTCACCATACCCAGAGGCACACGACGCCGGGATCTGGACTGCGATCAGCCGATTTTCACGCGGAATCAAGGAGGATTCGATGCGTGATCTCGTCGTACTGCTAAGTACCCTAGCCATCTTGCTCTCCGGCTGCGCCAAGGACCTGCCCTATTTCATTTCGATTGATAAGCAGCAGCAAGAGCCGGGCGAGTGCGTCCTGCCGCTTGGGGACGTGGCTGACAATGTGCAGAGCAAGATCAAAGGGGATTGGACCATCAAGATGGTGCAGCAAGAGTTCGAGCAAGCAGTCGCTAGGGAGGTCGCGAAGCTCAATTGCAAGGGCAAATCAGATCCCGCAAAGTTTTTGCCTGAGACCGTGGGCTCAAAATGGATGGCGACTTACGCCTTTGAGCCCACGGATCCCGATAACAGCCTCGAGCGGTTCCAAGAGTTCCTCAAGTCGTCCGCATACATCAAGGAGCTTCTCAAGAAATACACTCCCATAGCCGACAGAACCAAGGAGGACAAGGAGGGGTTGCTTGAAAAAACGTTCTTCCCGCATTACGAAAAGGACGCCGCCTGGTGCGGGATTCCTACCTTGCCGGGTTGCGGGGAGGAAGTGAACGAAGGGAAGGAAGGGAATGAAAAGGACCACCGTTCCCTCTACAAAGTTACCACCAACCCGGAGAACCTCTACGTCAACCTCCTTTCCAAGGTGAAAGAGATAACCGATGGCGCAGACCGGAGTCGCCACCTGCTCGTGCTCGGCTACGAACTCCCATGGGACGAGGAGAAGACGCGGATCAAATACGGGGTCACGTTCTACTTCGAGGACAAGGGGGGGACAAAACCGGATCAGCCTCCTGTCACACGCCTCATCGGGTACGACCTGCTCTACGCAAACGAAGCGACGCCGGAGCCCTGCGTCGCCCAGACCCCCAACTCCCCCGTCTCACCCTGTGCTGAAGCCGGCGAAGTCCTTAAGCCTCCTGAAAAGACAAAAGAAGAGCTCTCTTGGGCGTCGACCCTGTGGAGAGCGACGGGCTACCCCTTTTCCGTTGCGATCGGCGTGAAGAACGCTGCGTTCGAACTGGCGAAGGCGCCGATCAGTTGGATCCCCGGAGCCCTGTTCGGGCGGGATGACCCCTGGCAGTACGCGGTCCAGAATCTCGAGAGCGCCTACAACGCCTTGCAAGTTGAGGCCGAACTGCCACGGGGGGGCGCGCCCTGGGGATTCTATCGGTTGCTGACCGAGCTCCCCTTGGTGGGCCAGCTTTTCCAATACAATGCCGGCTCCGATCGTTCGGAACCCGACGTTCCGCCAACTGACGTTCGGCGCAAAGTCTTTCTCTCCCGCGGCATCTATGGGGGCCACAAGTGGGGCCAGGACACGGGCCTGTGGTTTGCGGCGACGCGGGACGCCTATCCCGGTTACGACATCTACAGCCCTCCTTACCGCCACGGCACCGTCACGGACGTGGTCTGGTCCATGTTCAATCTCTCCCACGGCCCGGCCTACAACGAGGCGCGATACGTGATGGACCACGCCGGCCCGAGGGATCGCCTGTACCTGGCGGGGCATAGCGGCGGCGTCCAGCGCAGCGCGGTCGCCTCCCGCATCCTCCGAGACCACAGCTACTCGGTGATTAAGGTGTTCGGCGTTGCCGGCCCCAGCATCGGGCAGGCATCTGTGGATTCCCGGTATCCCGACGCATTCCGGATTTACCTGAACACACAGAGTGGCGAAGATCAGGATGTGGTCTCGAAGGTAGGGGGCGTCGCGGGTGCCTTCGCCACGGTGCTTGATTATGCGGTGATCAAACCGCTCAAGTTCACGGTAGGGGGCTTGTGCTTCTCGAACAGCGGCTGCCGCGACACGGTGTACGAACACATGGAC
>JAHFEU010000136.1 GCA_023248295.1 Nitrospirota bacterium
CAGACTGGTGGATGTCGAGACGGTGTTGAAGCGGATCCGTGGGCCCAAGCCCGTCACGGCCCTGGAGACGTCGGCGGTGTACCGGGCGACCTCGGAGAGCGGCACCGACCGCGGGTCAATCGCATATTCGGCCTTGACCGTGTCTTGCTGGATCGCGATCGGGGCCAGCGGCAACCCCGCCAGGCTGCCGGCGAGTCCCGCGAAGCGTTTTCTGGTTTCTTCTCTGTGCTTGGCGTTCGCGATGGCGCGGTCGTAGGCGTGCCGAAGACCGGCACGGAAGATGGCGGTCAGGCGGGGCTGATCCGCGCTCCCCAGGCGGTGCCCGAAGTAGCCCGGTGAGGGCAGCGGATCGCCGGCCAGCATGCGGACCCCGAAGCCGAAGACGTAGTCGTCTTGAGCCGACTTTCCGGCGCCATTCTCGGCGCGGGCCGATTTGACTTCCGTGATTTCGATTCGAAGATCGGCGTAATGGCAGTGTGGCAAGCTCTTCCTGGCGTGACGGACAAGGTCCGCCGCCAGGTGTTTGATCCGGTCGAGGCTTTCAACGGTGAGCGGTTTCATGCCGAGCCTTCGATCCGTGGCCAGCAACGCGTTCAAATAACGCTTTCCAAGGGCTGGCCATTCAGGATGGGATCCGCGGGATCCGGGCGCGCCCTCTGTGAATGCTGAATCTGCAAAATTTTGGCCATTATAGGAAACCGACGCCCTAGCGTCAAGCTTAGTTGAAAACCCTGAGGCCGAGGCAGCTTCGCGAAGCATCTCCGGCTGGGTGGATTAGGGCCAATGGCCTACCTAAAAGAAGCCGGGTAGGCCTTCTTTCGACCACGGTGGGGCTTCTGGCAAGTTGCATTGAGATTCGAGAAGTTATACGATGCCATAGAGTTGTTTAAAGGCACGGAGTTATGAAACTTTGCGATTGACAACTTTCAAAGCGCTTTGTTAGACTCAATCCCCTCAAAACAGGGTCAGAATTAAGGGTTTTTTTAGGAAAGCACCTATTCTCAGAAAATGACCGGCTGGCTCTTCCAGCCAGCCCAGAAGGAGGCCGCTCGATGAGTCTCGATTACGTGAAGTTCTCAACAGGTTTTGAAAAGTTTATGCCGAAAGAATATCGGGACATGGTCGAGCACGGTCCCTTCGGCAAGAAAGTCACGGTTTCGCAGATGGGGAGCTTCAAGGAAATTCTGGAGGAGCACCCCATGTGCGCCGGCTGCGCGATGACGTTGTTCATCCGGCTGGCGATCATCTCGTTCCCGAATCCGGAAGACACGATCACGGTGGGCACGGCGGGATGCGGTCGTCTCGCGATCTCGCAGGCGGCCATTCCCTTCGTCTACGGCAACTACGGTGACCAGAACGGCGTGGCGAGCGGGTTGGCGAGAGGCTTGCGGCTCCGGTTCGGCGACAAGCCCAAAGACGTGGTGGTGATGGTCGGCGACGGCGGCATGGCCGACATCGGGTTCTCAGGCACGCTCCATTCCTGGTTCCGAAAGGAAAAGTTCACCACGATCATGCTGGACAATGAAGTGTACGGCAACACCGGCGGTCAGGAGAGCGGGATGACCAACCGAGGCGCGGTGCTCAAGATGGCGCCGCTGGGCAAGAAGTTCGAAAAGATGGACATGGTCGGGATGGCCAAGATCGCTGGCTGCGCCTACGTCGCCACGGTGGTGCCGAATAACCCGCGGCGCGTGGAAAGCGTGATCAAGAAAGCGGTGCTGATTGCCCGCGAAGTCGGTCCCACCTACATCCAGGCTTACACCTCCTGCAACATTGAGTACGCGATCCCCACGGACAAGGTGATGGAAGACGCGAAGACCGTCGAGGACGACCGGTACAAGTTCGCCGAGTACATTACCGATGACGCCAAGCAGTACCTCAGCGAGCGGTATGGTTACAAAGAGTTCCTACCGAAGCCGGCGACGGCGGCCGCGATTCCCCAGGCCTGAGCGCGCGCCGGTCGGACACCCGGCAAGGACGACCGAGTGTAAGGAGGAGAGGCGATGGCAAAGCGCTTTAACATCCGGATGGCCGGCGTGGGAGGGCAGGGCGTTGTCACCGGCTCGCACATCCTCAGCACGGCCGTCATCAACGCGGGTGGGGAGAGCACGATCGTCCCGTTCTACGGTTCCGAGAAGCGCATGGCGCCGGTCGAGAGCTACGTGCGTGTCTCTGACGAGCCGATCTACGAGATCGGCGAAATCACCTTCCCGCACATCATCATCATCTTTCATCCGCAGGTCATCACGCACGGCAAGTCCTACACGATGCCGTTCTACTTCGGGTTGAAGGAAGACGGCGTATGCCTCATCAACAACGACGGTCCGATGAAGTTGCACAAGGATCAGGCGCGTGAACTCGAGGAGCGCCGGGCGAGAATGTTCTACTTGCCGGCGACCAAGCTGTCGCTGGAAGTTGCCGGAATGGACCTGGCCACCAACATGGCGCTGATGGGCGCGATCGGATGTATCACCGGTTTGACGACGATTGACGCGCTGGCCCAGGCTGTGAAGGACCGCTTCCTCGGGAAGGGATTCGTTGTATCCGGTGGCACGGCGGCCCTGGACAGCGTGGTGGAACGGAAGTTCAAGAAGAAGCAGGAATTGATTGACAAAAACGTGGCGGTGATCAAAGCCGGTTGGGACTTCGCTGAAAAGAACGGTTGGGATGAAGTGAGCAAGGCTGCTAAGAAGGCGGAAGTCGCCGCCGCGGCTAAGGCGTGAGCGCTGCAGAAAGAGGCCCGTCATGTATCTTGTAGCCGATATCAGCGTTGAAATTTGTGCTGCGACGAGCTGTAGGCTCTGCACCCAGTTCTGTCCCGAGGCCAATACGATCCTCTACAACAATGACGCCGGGAAAGAGAAGGGACTGAAATACGGGTCCGCGTACGTCGCGGTGGACCGCTGCAAGGGCTGCGCGCAATGTGTCTGGGTCTGCGATAACATGGCGAAGCATCACGCCATCAAGATGATTATGATTGATCAGCTTCCCAAGGCCGCGCTGACCGACAATGTGACCTACGGCGAGAAGACTACGACCGTGCAACTGGCCAGTCCAGTGATCGGATAAAGAGGGGAGCACGGAAGGAGTGAAAAGCACCCAGCAGACACAAGAGCGAATTATCGTCCCCGGGCCGGCCGGGTTCCTACCCCCTTCGGCTGCACAGTTAGGGGTGATGCTCCCGAACCCTGGTCAGGGGCTCATGTACGGAATCCTGGAGCCCAATGAAGAAAAGGTCATCGAGGAGATGGCAGGGAAAATGCTGACCAGTCCCAACGCGACCATCTTCCCGGGGCCTTTGGTGCTCTGGGCATGGAACGAGCACGCGGTGGAGAAGGCCAAGGCTGTCCTGGAAATTGCGGCTCAGATCCCTGAGGTCCTGATCATCCCCATGCCGGACTACCGCCCCAAGTACCCGACAATCAATCCGGAGGAAGTGATCAACCCCAACCATCCGAACCTGACCATCTGGGGGAACAAGATCGAAGCCTGCATCTTCATCGGCGTGCATTGTCACTACGCCAACTTGACGTTGAAGATGATCCGGGCCGGCACGAACTGCTGCACCATGGCGATCTGCGCGGAGCAGGGGCACGAAGACGCGATGCTGACGATCCGGGATTCCGACAAGGCGAAGCTACAAAAGGTCGCCCAGATCTTTAAGCGGGTACGCGAACAGATGAAGATCAAGCTGCCGGCGAACGGCGAGAACGTGCGCTTCACCGGAATCCAGTCCAAGGTGCATGGTGGGAAGACCCACACGAATCCGCTGGACTTCATGCCAACTGAGGCAGCCTTGGCCGGCGCAGCGGCATTCGGGCACAAACCGGAGCACATGCGGAGCGAAGCCTAGGCATGGGCGATAGGCAAAGCGGATTCCCTCTGACCCTATTGCCCATAGCCTCTCGCCTATAGCCTGCCCATAAAGAGGTGGAACGATGAGCGAATCCCTGGAAGCCGAAGTCAAAACCAATCCACAAGGCGATCCGATCACCAGCATGGAGCCCGAGCAGAAGACCAATCCACAGGGTGATCCGATCACCAGCGTGGCGGCTCCGAAGACAGACGTCAAGCAAGACCCCCACGCGGAGGCTAAGAAGCAGCGGATCGTCACACCCGAGTATATGTTCTTCGAAGCGCCTCGGACGAAGGAGTTTATCACCGGAAGCGAATCGGCCAAGGAGGCGGTGCGTCGCTCAAATGTGGATCTGTCGATTGCCTATCCGATCACTCCCCAGAGCGAGACCATGCAGCTCATCGGGGTGCTCTACGGTGAAGGCTATGTGAAGGAGTACTACCGCGGGGAGGAAGAGTATGGCGTGATGTCGGCGATCGCCGGCGCCTCCCGCGCGGGCGTGCGCTGTTTCACGGCGACGGCGGGACCGGGCACCTTGCGCGGCCTCGAGCCGATCGCGTCGTGGCCCGGCCATCGGCTGCCAGCGCTGGCCATGTTCACCTGTCGGGTCGTCAACGCGCCCCTGGCCATCCAGCCCGACAACATCGAAGTCTCGTACCTGCTGAACTGCGGCATGGTCGTCTTTCATGCCGAGAACCAGCAGGACCTGTTCGACTTCATCATGAAGGGATTTATCATCAGCGAAAAGAACGATGTGACGCTTCCGGTGGGGGTGGCCTGCGACGGCTTCTTCGTCACCCACGCGCGCGGCTACGTCCGTATGCAGGAGAAGGGGATCAAGCTGCCGCCCCGGGAGGCCTGGCGGGGCGCAGTCCCGGTGCTGGACGCGGAGAACCCGCCGGCCAGGCTGTCGCGCGACGCGCCCGTGCAGAAGTCGAACTTCATGGCCTACAACATCCACGCGGTCTGGCAGCAGGAGGTCTGGGCAGCGGTCGAGCGCTCGCGCAAATACATCAACCAGTACATGGGCGGCCTCCTCACGGCCGAGAATGTGGAGGGGGCGGATGCGATCCTGGTCGCTTCCGGCAGCGCTGTGGCTCAGTCCCGCGAGGCCATCCGGCTCTGCGCGGAGAAGGGCCTCCAGGTCGGCCTGATCAAGATCCGCTCGCTGCGGCCGTTCCCGACGGCCGAGCTCCGGCAGCTCTGCGCGAAAGCCAAGCTGATTGTCATTCCCGAGTTCAACTACGTGGCCTGGTTAGCCAAGGACGTGGCCGCGGCGATCTACGGGTACTCCAAGGCCAAGATCGTGGCCGGCCCACACGTGTACGGCGGCATGTCCATGCCGGTGGAGATGATTGTCGATGAGGTAACTGGCGGACTGACCGGGAAGAAGTCCGGCAACGTCCCCATGTCGGCGATCATGGGCTGTGACGTCGACCAGGCGGCGGTCGCCCACTTCATGCAGAATATCTGACCCGAGCTGGCGTGGCTGAAAACAGAAGAGCCCGTCCGGAACACCGGACGGGCTCTTCGTTTTTGATCTATGCTTATCCTTGTACGTCGTCCTGGATCATCTCTTCGCTGTCAGGCATGCCGTAGGCGATGAACTTGGCGTACGAGAGGTAAATCATGCTGCTATCGCGCATGGCTTTGGCCCCGTGGGTCATGCGCTCCAATTTGGTCGCATCGCTCGCCTCAGATGACCGCATCATGGCCACCTGTTCCTGCAGCACCTTGTTGTAGTGCTCCATCGCGCGTTCGACCTCCAGGTAGGCTTGCATGATCGCGTCGGTCATCAGTTTACCCTTGGCAATAGGCGATGGGCGATAGGCTATAGAAAAGAGGTCCCGGTAGTCTCGTGCCCGTTGTTGTTTTGAGCTGAGCATACACCACCGTCTTTCTGACGGTCAACAACCATGCTTCGGAACCGCGCTCTGTCAGAGTCACTTATCCGCGCCCTGTCCGAGGCCACCGGCCTCAACGGGCCGGAAGCGCCGCCCGAACTGTGTCGCGGTGTCGTGGCGCTCTCGCGGCGGTTCACGCGGGGCAGCCACGCGCCGGCGACCGATTATCTGGCCGACGACGGTCTGCGCCTGGCCTACCTCGCGTATTACCTGCCGGTGAATCTGGCCAAGGTGCAGGCGCTTCTGGCGGAGCTGCCGGCCCATCCGGAGGGGCCGGGGTCGCGCCTCAGACCCTTCTCCGTGTTGGATCTGGGCTGCGGTCCGGGCACGGCGACCCTCGGGGCGCTCGACTGGATTCTGCGGAACCCTTCTCTCTCCCGTGCGGCGGTCCAGGTCGTGGCGGTGGATCGCTCGGCGCCGGGCCTCCGTGAGTGCGAGCGGCTCTGGGAGATCTACACCCGCGGGGATCCCGTCCCGGAGTCACGCCTGCTGCCGGTGCGTGCCGATCTCGAACGGCTCGGACAGGTGGGCGATCCGAAGATAGCCCGCCACGCTCCCTATGACCTCATCGTGGCAGCGAATACACTCGCTGAGCTGTTCCTCACGTCACGCGACCCGATCGGGCGGCGCGCCACGCTGGTCCGAACGCTCCTGGATCTGATGCATCAGGACGGGACCCTCATGATCGTGGAACCCGCGCTGCGCGCGGTCTCGCGAAACCTGCATCGGCTGAGAGACGTCCTGCTGGAGGAAAAGGCCTGCACGGTCTACAGCCCGTGTCTGCATGAGCAGCCCTGCCCGGCGTTAGTCAAGCAAGAGGACTGGTGCCACGAGGAACGTCCCTGGACACCACCGCCGCTCGTGGCCGCGATCGACCGGCAGGTCGGGTTCATCAAGGACGCCCTGAAGTTCTCCTATCTGCTCCTCCGGAAGGACGGCCGGACCATCGTGCCGCGGGCCTCCAGCGTGTATCGGGTCGTGAGTGAGCTGCGTGAGATGAAAGGAGAGAAGCGGGCCTGGCTGTGCAATGAAACGGGACGGCCTGAGGTGGGGCGGCTGGAG
>JAHFEU010000210.1 GCA_023248295.1 Nitrospirota bacterium
ATAGGCGTACACGAGCGACAGCGACCAGTCCGGCAACCCCCGTGGACGGAGGAGTCCCAGAGCGGCCAGCAACACCAAGCCGCCGGGCATGACAAACGAGTACAGCCATTTCAGAATGGGAGCCATCATCGTCACCTTCCCAACTCAGCCCGTGATTCTGCCACCAGGGGCACGCCTTGACCAAATCATTTCCGCTTTCTTGCTATGCGCACGACCCTTCCATGACACGGACATTCACCGATAAGGACAACGCGCGGCAGGCGGTCTGGGATCGACTGCAGGCTGAAGGGCTGGCACGCTTTCCGTTTCCGCCCCACGGCCGGATTCCAAATTTCAAGGGCGCACAGGAAGCCGCCCTTCGGCTCTTCCGGCTTGCGCCCTGGAGGACGGCGAAACGGATCAAGGTGAACCCCGACGCGCCTCAACGGTTCGTGAGGGAACAGGCGTTGCGTCGCGGGATCACGGTGTTCGTCCCCACCCTTCGGCTCATGGGCGGGTTCAAACGGCTGGACCCGGCCAAAATTCCCAAGAATAAAATTGCGCAGGCCGCCAGCCTGTCGAAAGGCAAGCAATGGGCTGAGGACATCCCACTCGAAGAGCTTCCCAGGGTGGACGCGATCGTCTGCGGATCAGTGGCGGTCACCCGGGATGGACGCCGGTGCGGCAAAGGGGAGGGCTACAGCGACCTCGAGTATGCCATCCTGCGCGAGCTCGGGCATCCGCCGGTCCCGGTGGCCACGACCGTCCATGCCGTTCAGATCGTAGACACGCTCCCGTGGGATGATATCGACCTTCCGCTCTCGGTCATCGTGACGCCCGAAGAGACCATCCTGATCAAAAGCCCGCCGCCGGCGCCCAACGGGATTGCATGGGACCGACTCATGGAAAAAGATTTCGAGGAGATGCCGGTGCAGGCGGATCTGAGGAAATTACGTTCTTCCACCTCGGCAAGGAAGTGAGTGCCGGTCGCGCACCTCGCTGCTGGTGGGTGGATCCGGCCCGCCGCGCCCGCGTCTCACTTTCTACCGCACGGCGCGGACGGAGTCGGTGCCCCGGATCGCCTGGCCCGCGAAGGTCGTGCCCGTCAGCTCCGCGACAGCGAAAAAGTTGAATGTCCCTTTATTCCTGCCGCCTACTTCGAATGGTTCTCCCGAGAGTGACGCCGCGGAGGCGCTGGCCTGACGGGACCATCCGCGGAGCCGGCGCGGAGCCCAGTCTCACGACGAGACACACCTATGACGGCACGAAAGTAGTTCACAGCCCAACTGGACCGGTGACCGAGGAGGGCAGGGAGCGGGACCACCAATTTACCGGCAAGGCCCAGGTGTCCGTCGCGGTGAAGTAGGCGTTAGTATGGTCCCAAGGCCCGAAGGGCTTCGAGAACAACTTGATCTCGACAGAGCCAGACCTCATCAAGGAAGGGGACGCCCCCGGCTCTCGGGCTGGCTCGAGAGGGACAGGCCGTGTGATGGAGGATCGGCACCCGGTGCTTGGGAAAAGGTTGGGTTGTCGGGGCCCGGTTCAGCCGACTAAGGGATTTCGAACGTGAAGCCCTGGAAATCGGCCAAAGTCCCGATCCGCTGTCCATAACTCAGTGACTCCGTGCTGGCGGCATAAGGCGGCCACTCTTGCATCATGGACTTGTGGACCGGACACTCGGCTGGCCTGAAGGATGTCTCGGAGTTGTTGCCAGTAGTTCTCTGATTCGGAAAGCAGGACAAGGCTCGGCGATTCCATCCAGGCTTCGACCTGGTCCACCGCGGTTTCCAGAGGCGTGGGTGGAGCATAGATGCGGACGTGGGTAACAATGGCGACAAATTCGTGAATGCACGGCCACGGTATGGCCCATGGCGCTCGCCCCTCCGCCAGTTGAACGATGTGGGCATATGCGACGCTGTGCCAGGGTGAATCTTCTCGGTGGGCATAAACCAAAACGTTGCTATCGACGGCGATCATCCGCCGCGGCCTTCATAGCTCAACTCGCGGATGTGGTCCCAGGAGGCACCTGCGAGATGAGGTTGCAAACCTTGGCCCTGAAAGGTGGCCTTTCGGAGACGGAATCCGGTGCGCCGTTTGCGTTCGGAGATAATCCGGCGGAGCCCCTGTTCGACAAGGGCCTTCAGCGTTGTCCGCTCTCGGTGGGCCAACTTGCGAGCCTCTTCGAAGAGGCTATCAGGTATTTGTACGGTCGTTTTCATATGGCGAACCGTATCACGCTATATACCAAGATGTCAATGGCAATGGAATGGCTGAGGAAATGGGTTGGATACTGTGCGGGCTGACGGTGAGTGCAGCAGGCTGTACCACCTGATTATAAGGTGACCGATCCAGCATCGGGCAAATCGTACTACACGACTGGACGACCGAAACGGACGGATCGCCTTGAAATTGCACTCTGACCCTTACAGCCCGCGCGACCGTCCATGCCGTTCAGATCGTAGGCACGCTCCCGTGGGATGAAATCGACCTTCCGCTCTCGGTCATCGTGACGCCCGAAGAGACCATCCTGATCAAAAGCCCGCCGCCGGCGCCCAATGGGATTGCATGGGACCGACTCACGGAAAAAGATTTCGAGGAGATGCCGGTGCTGGCGGCCCTCAGGAAATTACGTTCTTCCAACTCGGCAACGAGGTGAGCCTTAGCGATTAGAGGCAGGAGGGGGAACCAGACGGCCTAAGACTAGGATTGTTCAAAAGACGAAGTTATGCTTCCCTTGCCCTCAGGCCAAGACTCTTCCCACACTGAACCGGGCTTGACAGTGTCAGACAGAGCTAATATATTGTCTGACAGGAGGGTTCAGCCATGAGACGCGTCCGAGTGTCTGCAAGATTGGATTCCGTGCAATTGAAGCGCGCGCAGAAGGTGCTTGCCACCAAGACTACTAGCGAGACCATCCAGAAGGCGCTGGACTTGGTTACCGAGAAGGCCGCGCATGATCACGTGGTTCGGCGCTACAGCGGCGTTGGCCCGAAGGACGCTTTCGCTAGTGACTAAGT
>JAHFEU010000137.1 GCA_023248295.1 Nitrospirota bacterium
TGCGCGGCCAGGTGTCCGATCGGCAAGTCGCTATGAACACAAGGAGAGCCCGAGAGTAAGCCCCATGCCGATTGAGATTGGGACGATCCTGGTGGTCGATGATGAGCCGGAGATGCGGGCGTTGGTGCGCGATGTGTTGCAGGAGCGTGGCCATCAGGTAACCCTCGCAGAGAACGGACGCGAAGCTCTCAAACGACTCGGTGAAGGGGACTACGGGGTGGTGCTATCCGATCTCCGCATGAGAGGGATGGAAGGAATTGAACTTCTGACAGAGGTCAAGCGGGGGTACCCGGACACGAACGTGATCCTCATGACGGCTTTTGGATCGGTCGAGACCGCAGTGGAGGCGATGAAGGAAGGGGCCTGTGACTACCTGGTAAAGCCGGTCAAAACCGAGGAGCTCATACGGGTCACCGAAAAGGCGGTCCATGAGGCGGCCCTACGGCGGGAGGTCAACCGGCTCCGGCGCGAAGTGCGCACCGAGTACAGCTTCCATCAGATCCTGGGAAAGAGCAAAGCGATGCAAGAAGTCTTCGACCTGATCCGCCGGGTCGCAGATAGTCCCACCAACGTCCTGATCACCGGCGAAAGCGGTACTGGCAAGGAACTGGTGGCCAAGGCGATCCATTACAACAGCGAGCGGCGAGACGCGCCGTTCGTGCCGGTGAACTGCGCAGCCATTCCGGACACGTTGTTGGAAAGCGAACTGTTCGGCCACGTGAAAGGCGCCTTCACCGATGCGAGGAGCGATAAGCGCGGTCTTTTCGAAGAGGCCCAGAAAGGCACGCTGCTTCTGGATGAGATCAGTGAATTGCCGCTGATGCTGCAGGCCAAGCTGCTCAGGGTCATCCAGGAGCGGGAGGTGCGGCGCGTGGGATCCACGCGCGCTGTCCCGGTGGATGTGCGGATCATGGCCGCGACCAACGTGCTCTTGGCCGAGGAGGTCAAGGCGAAGCGGTTCCGGGAGGATCTCTTCTACCGCCTCAACGTGATCGAGATCCGAATGCCGCCGCTCCGGGATCGACGAGAAGACATCCCCTTGCTGGTTGAGGCTTTTCTGCGCAAGTGCGCAGCGGCCAGCCACAAGGAAGTCCGTGGGATGACCGAATCCGCGCTCGCGCTGTTAATCGATTATCCATGGCCGGGCAACGTGCGGGAGCTGGAGAACGTCATCGAGCGCGCGGTCACGCTCGCGCGGGGCGAGAAGATCGTCCTGCAAGACCTCCCGCCGAATGTCCAGGGCGCGCGCGGGGAGCGCAAGGTCATTGACGAGGGCGCCGACCGCATCCTGCCCCTGCAGGAGATCGAACGGGAATACATTCTTCGCATCTTGGAGAAGACCGGCGGCAATAAGTACCAGGCGGCCCAGATGTTAGGGATCGACCGGAAGACCCTGTATCGCAAGTTGGCCGAGATCAAAGAAAAAGGCGGCCACCCATGAGATTGCGTCAGGGACGCTCGCGATGAATGAGTGGATAACCCGCAAGAACTTTCTTCTCCTGACGGAAGAGGAAGAAGAAGCCTTGAAGTCCCTCCAACCGGTGGTGACCCGACACGTGGACGAGCTGGTCACGGCGTTCTATCGGCATCTGCTACGGTTTGCCGAAACGCGGCGATTGCTGTCCGACGAACTCATCACGACCCGTCTCAAGGATGCCCAGAGACGCTACCTGCTGTCGCTTGTCACCGGGCCGTACGACGAACGGTATCGGGACGATCGGCTACGGATTGGTCAGGTCCACGATCGCATCGGACTGACACCCAAGTGGTACCTCGGGGCATACTCCCTCTATCTCAACCTGCTTCGGCCCCTGATCGTTGAAGAGTTCCGCAATCGGCCGAACCAGTTCCAGACCGTCGTCGCGGCGCTGACGAAGGTCATCTTCCTCGACATCGGCTTGGCGATTGAGGCCTATATCCTGAAATCCTCCGAAAGGCTGGAGTTCGCCAACCGTCAGCTCGCCGAGTTAGGCCGAGACCTGGAAAAGGGGCTCACGAAGAAGAGGAAGGATCTCCAGCAGACTCAGGAGCAGCTCCGGCAGGCTGAGCGGCTCGCTGAGTTGGCAACGCTCGCTTCAGGTATGGCTCACGAGATCGGCACGCCCATGAGCGTAATCCTCGGCCGCGCAGAATACCTGATGCATCGGACGGGTGATGAGGCGACTAAAAAGGGGCTCAGCACCATCGTCACGCAAGTGGAACGGATCACCAAGGTGATGAACCAGCTCTTAGCCATCGCCAGGCGTCGTCCTGCCGAGCGCCGAGCTGTGAATCTGAGGCAAGCGATCGAGGAGAATCTCGAGATGTTTCGGGAGCGCCTGTCGCGCCATAGGATTCAGGTTGAAATCGCCTTTGCGGAGTCGGTCCCGCTCATCTCGGCCGATGCCGATCAGATGAGTCAGGTCTTTCTGAATCTGATCATGAATGCCATTCATGCCATGCCGGACGGTGGCACGCTTCGCGTGGAGGGGACTCAGGTGAACGGCAACTTGAGAATCAGTCTGGCCGACACCGGGCATGGCATTCCCGCGGAACATCTCTCCAGGATTTTTGACCCTTTTTTCACGACTAAAGAGACTGGCAAAGGGACCGGCCTGGGGCTCACCGTGGTGAAGGGAATCATCGAGGAGCACGGGGGAACGATCACGGTAACGAGCGAACCTGGCCGGGGCACCACCTTCACCATTACGCTCCCTTTAGGAGCCGGTCACTAGCCGCGAGAAGCAAAAAGGTCGAGCCAGGCGCTGTAGCATCTTGCGTCACTCCCCTGCTGGCCCCTGTGGAGTTTCTCGCCAGCGGCCCCGCAGCTGTCCCTTGCCTCCAAGTGCCTTCCTGTGAAGAACCAACGGCAATACGCCAAGTTATCCCCACTCAGTGCTCACCGCTTCTAGCACGCTGCTTGCACAGGAAAGCAGTCACCTTCTTTACATCGAGCCGGAGAGGACCAGGACATTGGTGCAGAAGCCACAGGTGATTTTGCTCGTGGAGGATGATCGTGAGATGCGCAGCCTCCTCTGCGATGAGCTGTGGGACCTGGGATACCAACTCAGGGAAGCCCCCAGCGGGGATGACGCCTTGCGCTGCGTCCTGGACTCTCCTCCTGACTTGATCATCACCGATCTGCGGATGCCGGCCGGCGGGTTTGATTATGTGGCCAGGCTGCGGACCTTTGCGCCGACCTGTCCCATCATCCTCATCACCTCGTTTGGAGATGCCAAGACAAAGGCAAGGGCATTGGAAGAAGGCGTGGCCGCCTATTTCGATAAGCCGCTCCGAATTGCGGAGTTGAAGGCCGAGGTCAAGCGCTTGCTGGATCATCAGGCGGATGGACAACAGTAAAGCCTCTAGCGATGTTCGCGACGACCATTGACGAGTTGCGGGTGGTGAAAGGAACAAGAGAGATGGCCGGGTCACAAGGAGTCGTGTCGAGCCCCAAAGTCACCGATCCCATTCTCTTGGCCCGCCTTGAGGCACTGCGGCTTCTTGCCGATCGGGTCTCCGATCGGGTCATGGTTGTGGACCGGGACCGCACGATAATTTACACCAACCAACCGGCTTGCCCCGGCGGGGAAGGGCAAGCCGCCATCGCCCATCCAGCCAAGTGCTACGAGGCTCTGCTGGGAAGATCGGAACCTTGCTCTTTTTGCCCCGCCACAAAAGTCTTTGAATCCGGCGACGTACGAACAGTGTCCTGTTCGAGCGAGGGCGACTCGCCCGCCTGCGGAATGCTTCAGGCTTTCCCGCTGAGGTCCAGTCATGGCGACGTGGCCTCTGTGTTAGTCCTCTTCGAGAGAAGCCGAGGCACGCTGGAGCTGTGGAAGCCTGTGGTACAGCCAGATGCAGGTAGGATCGCTGAGTCCCGGGGAATGAGGGATACGCGCTTCGGTGATCTGATCGGACAAAGCGCGTCGATGCGCCAACTGTTCGAAATGATTCGGCTGGTCGCTGATAGCCAGGCCACGGTGTTACTCCAAGGCGAAAGCGGGACAGGGAAGGAGTTGGTCGCGCGCACGATTCACCAGCTCAGCTACCGGCGTGAAAAACCGTTCGTGGTCGTGGACTGCGGCTCCCTCCCAGAAACGTTGCTGGAAAGCGAGCTGTTTGGCCATGTAAGGGGCGCCTTCACGGGCGCGGTGTCGTCGAAGAAGGGCCTCTTTGAGGAGGCCGACGAGGGCACCGTGTTCCTGGACGAGATCGCAGACACCTCCGGGCACTTTCAGTCAAAACTGCTGCGTGTCCTCCAGGAAGGAGAGATCAAGCCGGTCGGAAGCAACAGGTCTGTCAAAGTGAATGTACGGGTCATTTCGGCCACAAATAAGGACCTGCTGGCTTCGGTTCAGGCCAAAGCGTTTCGTGAAGACCTCTACTATCGGCTGGCGGTCCTGCCTCTGTTCCTTCCTCCGCTCCGGGAACGGCGCGAGGACATTCCTCCGCTGGTTCGACACTTTGTGGAGCAGTCCTGCAAGCGGCATCGAAAGCCCTTGCTGGCAGTCGCGTCAGACGTCATGCAGGCGCTTGCGGAGGCGCCCTGGCCAGGCAATATCCGGGAACTTCAGCATGCGATCGAGCGTGCGGTAGTGACGGCGTCTGGTCCGCATCTCACTCGCCGTGACTTCTTTGGACCGTCCTCCGCCCCACCTGTTGAAGCTGACCTGCGAAGCGTGACACGGAATGCAATGCAGACTGCGGAGCGTCCGCGCATCGAGGAAGCGCTTCGGCAAGCAGGCGGCAACCGCGCCCGCGCCGCCCGCGCGCTCAAGATCAGCCGGGCGAGCCTGTACAATAAGCTGCGTGCTTACCAAATTGAGTGATTCCCGTCTTGTCCCATCCTGCCCCATTCTCGCTGTTGACCTGTCCAATGGAATAGGCACCTCAACCAGCGGATTCACCGAATAAATTTCGCATCGCGCCCTGAAGCTGTCTAACCCTGTGGAATCGCGGCACGTCGGGAGGTGTAAGCATGAGGCCGACCACCATCGCGAATCGGTTGAAAGTACAAGGGACCTCATTGATTTGATCGGCCATGCCGGAGATGGCACGCCGGTTGCGGCTATAAAGGGCCGCTGGTGAAGGGCAGGGGAGATAGGACCGGCCTCCGATTGACCCTGACCGTTCGAGAGGATGGACCCTTCACCGGCTCTTTCGTATTGTTGGTTTCGTGATTTGTTGATTTGGTCATTAGAAGCGTTGGCCGGAGAAAATCGCTGAGCCCGGGTCGTCAATGCAGGGATCATCAAATGGATATATCTCACAATTCTTTAAAAAGGAGGCCGTGTCATGAGGTGTTTTGATTCACAACGCAGACCGAGAAAATCGCGCGTCGCGAAGGGTCTGCAGGCAGTGGTGCTGGCGGGCAGCCTGGCGGCGTCGCCGGCTGTTTTCGCCATTGAGGCTGATCACCAGACCCATGCGGTGCCTGTGTCCGGGCCCAACTGGCAACAGACGCTCAAAGGCCAGACGATCGTCGAAGAGACGAAGGAAGGGCGGGGTGATCGGTCGGCGAAGGTCGAGCTGCAGCACCATCGCCTCATGCGGCAGATGGAGCAGCAGATGGCTGACCAGGCCTCGGCGCAGTGGACGTCCGGTGGGTACAACGGGATGTCCATGATGCACCAGTACATGGGGCAGGACGGGTCCAGCTTCCTGTTGGCTTCGGACAGCAAGGCCGAGCCGGTCTCGGTGACCGGGGGAAAGTGCCCGGCGGGGGTCCCGGTCAAGCAGTACGACGTCTCGATGATCAATGTCGAGGTCACATTGAACCGGTGGCTGGACTACTATCCGGGCTACATGTACGTGCTCACCGAGAACATCGACAAGATTCGAGCCGAGGAGGCCAAGAACAAGACAGCCCGCGAAAAGGAAGGATACGATCCGGGAGCCGTCAGTACGGGCATCCAGGGGGATTACATCCAGCCGCTGGTGCTCCGGGGCAACCAGGGTGACTGCGTCAGGGTCACGCTCCGCAACCAGATGAATGATGAGAGCGGGAGCCTCCATATCCATGGATCCAGCATGGTGATCACCGCCACCGGCAAGGCGGCCACCACCACCAATCCCGAGTCGGTGGTGGACCCGGGCAAAAGCATGGAGATGGAGTGGTATCTGCATCCGGGCATTCAGGAAGGTGTTCGGCAGTTCCACTCCTACAGTAATGATCGCGAGCTGACGGTCATGGGATTGTTCGGCGCGTTTGTGGTGGAGCCAAAGGGTTCCAAGTACCTCGAACCGCTCGGGACCGGCCCTGCGACCGAAGCCAGGAGCGGCTGGCAAGTCATGATCGACAACGGCTCGGGACCGGACTTCCGCGAGCACGTGATTTTCTATCACGAGATCGGGGATGAGGCTTTCCGGCCCTTGAACAAGAAGGGGGACTTCCTGCCTCAGCGCGACCCGCTCACCGATGCCTATCGTCCGGGCGGCCGTGCGCTGAACTACCGGAGCGAGCCATTCGGCATCGGCGAGATGCATCTGCAGCACGAGTATTTCGGGTTCGAGGACGAATCCTCGGCGTACAGTGCCTACATGTTCGGCGATGCGCCGACGACGATTCCGCGAGCCTACCTGGGCGATCCGGTCAAGTGGCGGATCGTGCACGGCGGCTCGGAAGTGTTCCATTCCCACCATCCGCATGGCGGCTCGATCCGTTGGCCGCGCAGCCCGCGCGCCGTGGATCAGGAGCTGTGGGCCAC
>JAHFEU010000029.1 GCA_023248295.1 Nitrospirota bacterium
GCGAACGTCCGGATGTACGGCAGCGCTTCCACGAGGATGTTGGCTTTCTTGATGAGTTTGTTCATCGATAAGCTCCCAGCTAATAGCAAATAGCTACTGGCTGTTCGCTGCTCGCTATTAGCTAGAGGATGAACCGACTCAGGTCTTCGTCCTTCACGATCGCCCGCAGCCGGTCCTTCACGTATTGCGCATCGACGAGAATCTTCTGGTCGGTCATCTCCGGGGCCTCGAACAGAATCTGTTCCAGGAGGCGTTCCATGATGGTGAAGAGGCGCCGGGCGCCGATATTCTCGGTGCGGTCGTTGACCTGAGCGGCCGTCGCCGCGATCTCTTCCAACCCGTCGCGGGTGAAGTCCAACGCGACGCCTTCGGTTTCCAGCAGCGCCTGGTACTGTCTGACCAGGGCGCCGCGGGGCTCGGTCAAGATCCGAATAAGGTCCTCCTTGGTCAGCGCCTCCAGCTCCACCCGAATGGGGAACCGACCCTGGAGCTCGGGGATCAGATCCGACGGCTTGGCGACATGAAACGCCCCCGCGGCGATGAACAGGACGTGATCGGTCCGAATCGGACCGTACTTCGTGTTCACGGTGGAGCCTTCCACGATCGGCAGGAGGTCTCGCTGCACGCCTTCGCGGGAAACGTCCGGCCCGATGCTCTTCTCCCGCCCGGCGATCTTGTCGATCTCGTCCAGAAACACGATGCCGGCCTCTTCCACCTTGGTCACCGCTTCTCTGATCACCTCGTCCATGTCGATCAACTTCTGCGCTTCATCTTGCGTGAGGTGCTTCAGGGCCTCGGGGACCTTCATAATCCGTTTCTTTTTCTTTCCGGGGAACAACCCTCCGAGCATGTCGCGCAGGCCGCTCTCGAGCTCCTCCATGCCTCCGACGTTCGAGATCACGCCGATGGGAAGCCCTCGTTCCTTCACTTCCAGTTCGATCGAGCGGTGATCCAGCTTTCCCTCGCGCAACTGGAGACGAAGCTTCGAGCGGGTCGCCTCATGGGACTCAGACCCGATCGGGGTGGATGGTTCTGCGCCCGTGTCATCGAAGCCGCCCAGGGTCGGCTTCTGGCTGGTCGGGGGGAGCAGGAGGTCGAGCAGCCGCTCTTCTCCCAGTTGCTCCGCCTTCTGTTCAACCTGCTCCACGTGGGCTGTTTTGACCATGCCGACCGCCAGTTCCGTGAGATCGCGAATGATCGACTCCACGTCGCGCCCGACGTAGCCGACCTCGGTAAACTTCGACGCTTCGACCTTCAGGAAGGGAGCTTGGGCCAGCTTCGCCAGACGTCGCGCGATCTCGGTTTTCCCGACGCCGGTTGGCCCGATCATGATGATGTTCTTCGGGATCACCTCGTCCCGAAGCTCGGCGCTCAACTGCTGCCGCCGCCACCGGTTGCGCAAAGCGATCGCGACCATGCGCTTGGCGTCCCGTTGCCCGATCACGTAGCGGTCCAGTTCCTCCACGATCTGGCGGGGCGTCAGGCGGTCAAGACTGCGTGGCCGTGTCTTGGGGTCCGAAGCCATGTCCTCCTTCTCGTTCAGCGTTTGAGCTCTTCGATGATGATTTGCTGATTGGTGTAGATATCGATGCCGCCCGCGATCCGCATGGACTCCTCGACGATCGCGCGCGCCTCCAGGGTTGAATGGTTGAGGAGGGCACGGGCGGCCGCCAGCGCGTATGGCCCTCCGGAGCCGATCGCCAGGATGCCGTCCTCCGGCTCAACCACGTCGCCGGTCCCGGAAATGACGAAGGCATAGTCATGGTCCGCCACGGCCAGCAGGGCTTCCAATCGCCGCAGCACGCGGTCGGTCCTCCAGTCCTTGGCCAGCTCCACCGCCGCCCGGGTCAGGTTGCCGCGGTATTCCTCCAACTTGGCCTCGAATTTCTCGAACAACGTCAACGCGTCGGCCGTGGCGCCCGCGAAGCCGGCTAACACCTGGTCATGGTGGACACGACGGAGCTTGCGGGCGTTGCTCTTCATCACGGTGGTGCCCACCGTGACCTGGCCGTCGCAGCCCATGGCGACGTTGCCCCCGCGATTCACGGAGAGAATGGTCGTGGAGCGGATCCTCATGGTCGAGCCTTCCCTGCCACCGGCCGCATGCCTGAAAGCCTCCCTGCCCTCGGATGGGCCCGGTCGTACACCTCCAGCAGGTGGTCCGTCGCCAGGTGGGTGTATTTCTGCGTCGTCGCGAGCGAGGAATGGCCCAGCATTTCCTGGATCGCGCGGAGGTCCGCGCCCTCATCCAGCAGGTGAGTCGCGAACGAGTGCCGCAACGCGTGGGGACTCACGCCTCCCCCGGCCAGGCGACGGGAGTATTTCTCCACGATCCGTTCCACGCCGCGCGCGGTCAGGCGCCCACCCCAATGGTTGAGGAACACAGGCTGCGCCTGTTCCTCGTGACGCCGGGGACCCGTTGCATCTGCGGGAGCAACGGGTGCCCGTGACGCGTCACGGGACAGAAGTTCGTGGTACTCCCGGAGCGTTTCCAGCGCCACTGTCCCGATCGGCACGATGCGCTCCTTTCTCCCCTTGCCGCGAACCCTGACCAATCCGTCGCTCCGGTTCAGGTCATCCAGATTCATGCCGACCAACTCGCCCACGCGGGCGCCCGTGGAATAGAGCGTTTCGAGAATCGCGCGGTCCCGCCTGGCCAACAGGTCGTCTCCTTCCGGAAATTCCATGAGCGCGTTGGCGTCGTCCTTGGTCAGGACCCGCGGCAAGTGCTGCGGCAGTTTTGGGGTGTGGACCTCGGCGGCGGGATTCTGTCCCGCCAGTCCTTCACGCGTCATGAACCGATAAAAGCTTCGAAGCGTGGCCAGCTTCCGCGCCAGCGAGGTTTTCTTCTGCTTCTTCCGGTCCAGCCACGCCAGATACCCACGAATCGTCAGCGGGTCGACCTCCGCGGGGGTCAACGCGGGCGCCGTGGAGGGACGGACTGTGCCGGCGTAGGAAAGGAACTGGCGGAGGTCCGAACGATAGCCACGAATCGTCTCGCGGGACGCCCCTCGCTCCACCTCAAGAAACGTCACGAAAGCGCGAATCGCGTCTTCCATGCCTCGAGATCCTCCAGCGCGCGCTGGCCGATCAGGCGCCGCTTCTGGTCTTTGTCCCGGATTCGCGTCGGGAGGGGCGGGAACAGACCGTAGTTGGTGTTGATCGGCTGGAAATGACGCGGCTCACAGGTCGTAATATAACTGATCAGACTCCCATGCGCCGTCGTGGGCGGCGGAGTGACCAGGGGAAGTCCGGCGAGCCCCCTGGCCGTGTTGATGCCCGCCAAGCCTCCCATGGCAGCCGATTCGGTGTAGCCTTCCACTCCCACGAGTTGCCCGGCAAAAAACGCGGTGCCTCGCGCCTTGAGTTGCAACGTGTCACGGAGGAGTTCGGGTGAATTCACGAACGTGTTCCGATGGAGGCTGCCGTACCGGAGGAACTCGGCCTGTTCAAGGCCGGGGATCATTCGGAACACGCGCCGCTGCTCCGGGTAGGTCAGCTTGGTCTGGAAGCCGACCATGTTGTAACACGACCCGTGGAGGTTCTCGGCCCTGAGCTGGACGACCGCGTGGGGACGCGTGCGCGTCCGTGGATCTTCCAGCCCGACCGGCTTCAAAGGCCCGTACAGCATCGTCTGGCGGCCTCGCTCGGCCATGACCTCGATGGGAACGCAGCCCTCGAAATAGGGGATCTTTTCGAACTCTTTCGGCTGGACTTTCTCCGCTTTGAGCAGGGCGTCGTAAAAGGCATCGTAGGACACTTCGTCCATCGGACAATTCAGATAGTCCGCTCCACCCTTGTCGTACCGGGAAGCTCGGAACACCAGCTCCATCTTGATGGAGTCCGTGTCGATAATGGGGGAGATCGCGTCAAAAAAGTAAAGGTTCTTGGAATGCGTCAGGTTCCGGATGGCGGTGGCCATGCCGTCGGATGTGAGCGGGCCGGTCGCGATGATGCAGACGCAGTCGGTGGGGATCTCCTTGATCTCTTCTCGAATGATCCGGACATTCGGGTGGCTCTCCAGGGTTTGGGTGATCCCTTGAGCGAACTGGTCACGATCCACGGCCAGCGCCGTTCCCGCCGGCACCCGGACTTCATCCGCCACCCGGATCACCAACGAATTCAAGCGCCGCATCTCCTCTTTGAGGATACCGGGGGCGTTGAGTATGTCACCGGAGCCCAAGGAGTTCGAGCACACCAATTCGGCCAGCAAACCTGTTTTGTGGGCCTGCGTGGGCTCCTTCGGGCGCATTTCGTACAGCGTCACACGCGCCCCCCGCGTCGCGGCTTGCCAGGCCGCTTCCGATCCGGCCAAGCCACCACCGATGACGACGACGTCGTCACGCATCTGCTTGAATCTCCATCGAATTCGCATTGTAAGGACCGCGTTCGAAAGATGTCAAGCTGACTCCCGCATCCCTGATCGGTCGTTGACTGACCTGATGCGCCATGTTAGACTCGCGTGCTCGCGTGGGCGATTAGCTCAGCGGGAGAGCGCTTCCCTCACACGGAAGAGGCCACTGGTTCGATACCAGTATCGCCCACCATACCGCACTTCGTGTGAGCCGCTCGCTTCGATCAACTGCGGGCGGAGAGGTTTTTTGCCTCCAGTAGGTTTAGATTCTTGTGTTGAACCACCCACATCGTTCCGTCATCCACTGGACAGAACAGTGGACTTGCGCTAGACTTCTGGCATATTACGTGCCGCTCTCTTGCGAGACTGAAGAAGAAGACCACGAGAAGAAAGAGGTGACATGATGCAAGCCGTAAGACTCCTGGCAGGCGTGGCGGTGGTGGTCGCTCTGCTATCGAGTGGATGCATGAGTGGTCGGGATCAGATTTCGGCTGCCCAGCAAGCCACGACGTACTGGCCTTTGGACAGCTTGGCGCTCACCTACGCGGATCCAGTGGCGGTGGCGCCGATTAATGATCACCCTCTTCGGTGGTTCGCCTTCGGCTTCCACCCAGTGGGGGTGGTTGCGGATTACGCCGTCAACCGGTTCACGTACAACCTGGTATCCATTTTCCCGGGCCTGTTTGGGTATACCGCTGAAGACGCCGGCCTCCATGCGCAGCGCCAGGGTCTGATTTTCCGGTAACTCTCCAGGTTACTCCTGGCCGACAGCGAGCCGGGGGCCGCTTCTCCTGAGGCATCCGAGTAATGAGCACACGCCGGGCGGTGGGAGCACCCGGCGTGTGCTCTTTCGTTGTGCAGGAGAAAAGTCCGCGCACTGAAAACTGTTTCAAACCCGCCGGCGCGTCATGAACTCCCTCTCCAGGCGATTCGAGGTGAACAGACGGGTTGCCCTGGGTCTGTCGGCCGCCGTCGCGGGGCTGTTGCTGTCCGCCTGCGGTTCCCCTCCCCCGCCGTCGCGGTTCCCCCCTTCGGCAAGCGATCTGGTGTTGCTCAAATCGACACGGCTGTGCGACCGGAAGACGGACTTCCTGCAGCGCCGAGAGGGTGTCTCGCCACGCCGAGAGACCTGGGGAAGCGGCGAAGAAGTGCGAATCGCGGCGAACCGGAGCGAGTCCGGGGCGGAGGAATCGTTCTTTTTTGACGAAGATGGGGTGCTGGTCGGGGCGGTGTTTTCCTTCCCGAGCGGTCAAAGCCTCACACCATACCCTGTTCTGCGCCGAACGCTGTCGGAGCTCAAGCCCGCCCTCGAGTTCTATCTGAACGTTGCCCAACTTGCCGACCGGGCGAACCTTGATCCCAGCACGTTGTACGAAACGGGTGATGAAAAGAGCACGACCCAGTACATCGTGTTGGGCGGAGCGGATGTGCCCGCCCTGCTCCTGGCCTCCTTCTCGCTGGATCCGTACTCCAAGCTGCTATCCCCCTACCGGAAGGATTTCCTGGCTCGCATCGAGCGCGGGGACAAGACCAAGAGCGGCCAGCGTCCCGAAGGACCAGGCGCCGAGGATACGGAACCCTTCCCGGCAGTCCAGCAGTTCGCCAGAGGACAGACAGCGCACTTGTCATATTGCGGCTCGCGCAACTACGACATTGCGGCTGAGGCGTATGCGAAGGCGATCAAGCGGGGCTTCTCGAATAAGACGTGGCTGGCGGAGGCGCACCACAAGCTGGGCCTGGCGTTGCAGGGGAAAGGCCAGTTCGAGCAGGCGAAAGTTGAGATGCAACAATCACTCGCCGTGCGCCCCAACACCCCGGAGGTCCTCAACAACCTCGGCACGGTGTATAAGCAACTGGGAGACCGAGACAAAGCGATTGCGGCCTTCGAGAAGTCGGTGAGCCTCAGGCCGAACTATCCGCTCGCGCGGTACAACCTGGCGGAAGCCTACGAGACGGTGAACGCCAGGCGGGCGATCTCGGATTATGAAACGTACTTGGCTTTGGTAGAAGGGGTTCCGGAGGAAGCGGAACGCGCCGTTCGAGCGCGCCAGCGCGTCAACGAGCTGAGTCGCTGACGGGCGGGTGTTCTCAGAGCCGTCTCTCTACCGGCGAACCTTTTCTTCCCGCTCCTGCTGGGTCTTGCACTCGATACACAGCGTCGTGACGGGGCGTGCCTTCAGCCGCTTGTAGGGGATCTCCTCGCCGCAGCGCAGACAGATGCCGTAGGTGCGCGTGGCCATTCTGTCGAGCGCGTCGTCGATTTTCTTCAGCAGCTTCTGCTCGCGCTCCTTCAGTCGAAGAGTAAAGTTCTGGTCCACTTCCGCCGTGGCCTGGTCGCTCAAATCCGGGAACGATTCCAGCTCGGGTCGCTGCAGAACGGCCACGCCGGCTTCTTCGAGCAGAGCGGCTCTTTGCTTTTCGAGGTCGCGGCGGATGTCGCCATACTTCCCGGCCGGCTTTCGCGCCTTGGTGGCTCGCTTGGGCTTGGCGAGTTTTGTCACGCTCTTCGGCATTGCTCCCCTTCGAAGGCCCGACCCGTTCTCAGGACCAACGTTACCGCAAACTATAGCAGACCCCGGAAATTTCCGTCAACGCGCACGCGAGGTCAGAGATCCCGTCTCCCCTCGATGGATTTGATCAGCGTCACCTCATCCGCGTACTCGAGGTCCATCCCGACCGGAATGCCGTACGCAATCCGCGTCACCCGAACGCCGTACGGCTTCATCAGCTTGGTCAGGTAAATCGCCGTCGCCTCACCCTCGATCGTGGGACTCGTGGCGAGGATGACTTCCTGGATCCCGCCATCTTTCAATCGATTCACGAGATCCTCGGCCCGGATGTCGGACGGACCGATCCCATCCAGGGGTGAGAGTGATCCGAGCAGCACGTGGTAGAGCCCGCGGAACCCGCCGGAACGCTCGATGGCATAGAGGGTGCTCGGTTCCTCGACGACTAAAATCTTGCTGCGGTCACGCTTGGGATCGAGACAGAACTCGCAGAGGTCACCCTCGGCGATGTTGTGGCACTGGCGGCAAAAGGCCAAGCCCTCCTTCACGGCTCGAATCGCCTCAGCCAGTCGCAATGCCTCCTCTGGCTCGGTCTTGAGAATATGGAAGGCGAGGCGTTGGGCCGTCTTTTGCCCGATCCCTGGCAACCGCACCAGTTCCCGGATCAATCTCGCGAGAAGGCCTTGTTGATCGATGCCCATGATCGCAGCCCGTTCCCACCTTTCTCAGAACAGTCCCGGAATCCGAAGTCCGCCCGTGATCGACTTCATCTCTTCCGCCATCATGTCCCGCGCCTTCCGCAACGCGTCGTTGGTCGCCGCCACGATCAGGTCCTGCAGCATCTCCGCGTCCCCGGACTTGAGCACCTCGGGGTCGATCTTCAACGCGACGACCTGCATGGATCCGCTGACGCTCACCGTGACCATGCCGCCGCCGGCCGTCCCGTCCACGGTCTTGGAGGCGGCCTGCTCCTGGATCTTGGCCAGTTGCTCTTGCATGGCCTGAGCCTGTTTCATGATGTTGCCGAGATTTCCGAAGGGATTCTTGATCATCGTCGCGCCTCTTTCTCCGAGGATGCCTGGCGGACCTCTGCCAGCTCCGCTCCGAAGAAATCAAGAGTCTGCTTGACCGATGGATGGGAGCGAGTGCGTTCCAGGAGCGCCTCTTTTTGGTCCCGTTCCTTCGCGGCACGGATTTGCGCAAGGCTCCGGCCGGTTCCCTGGCCATCTGCCAATGGGATCACGCGAAGCCTGACAGGGTGGCCGGCCAACCCTGCGCAGACGCCCGTAACGAGCCGGAGGTTTTCCTCGTTCTGAATCCGTGCGAGCGCAATCGAGGCGGTGTGGGGATAGCCGATCGTGACCAGATTGCCCTCGATCGCCACCAGGCTTCCCATCTCCAGAAAGGGGGCGATGTTGGGATGCGCGGTCGCCACGCGTTCCAGGATCTGCTCCCAGTCGAGGCGCACGGGCGGGTCTTCGGCGGGAGGCGGAGCCGTCTGGCGGTTGCCCGGCGGAACGCCCCCTGCCCCGCTCGCCGGCGTTGCCACCGGAGTGCTGGTTGATTGAACGGGTTGCGCGGCTGCTCCGGATACCTGGGATGAAAGGCCCGGCTTTGTCGGCTGTGGAGCGGGCTTCTGGGGTTGAGCACCGGGAAGAGTCCCCTGGGAGCGGCCGGCCTGAACCGCTTGCTCGGATGCGGCTCGGGGAGGCTCGGCGTGGGGCGCCTTCCCTGCGAGCTGGCCTGGAGCCGGAGCAGCGCGCTGCGGTTCGGGGCGGCCGGCGTGCGGCCGTGGAGCGTCCGGAGCCGCGGGAGAAGGGGATGAAGCCTGGGGCGCGGGGAGCAACAGGCGCGTGGCCCGCACCGCGGCCGCCTCCAGCACGAACCGAGGATGAGCGCTCAGCCGCAAGGCATCCTCGGCCTGCAAAAAAATCCGGAACAACTCCTGAAGCTGCTCAACGGTGAACACCTTGGCGTCGGTCTCGATCTGCCGCACGTCATCCTTCGACAGCTCGATCAGTCCCTCCAGTTCCTGCGAGGAGGGCACGGCGACGGCGACCAGCAGATTGCGGATATGTTCGACGAGGTCCCCGCAGTACACGCGGAGATCGTGGCCTTGGTCGAGGAGCTGGGCAATGATCCGCACGGCGGCTGAGCTGTCCTGCGCGAGGATGGCTGAGATCATCGCCCGGATGTGTTCCTGCGGAACCGACCCGAGCAGGGTCTCCAGATCGCTCTGCCGAACGGTTTTGCCGGCGAAGGCCACGGCCTGGTCCAGCAGGCTGAGGGCGTCCCGCATGCTCCCCTCGCTGGCCCGCGCCAGCGAGGCGAGGCTGCGGTCCTCGACGCTGATTCCCTCCTGGGCCGCGACGTAGCGGAGGCGTTGGATGATCTCGGCCCTCGAGATCCGGCGGAAGCTGTAGTGCTGGCAGCGTGACAAGATGGTCGGCGGGATCTTGTGAATCTCGGTGGTGGCGAAGATGAAGACCACGTGGGGTGGCGGTTCCTCGAGCGTCTTCAGCAAGGCGTTGAACGCCGAGTTCGACAGCATGTGCACTTCATCGATGATGTAAATCCGATAATGACCGCGGAACGGCGCAAACTTGACGTTCTCGCGGAGTTCCCGCACGTCATCCACCCCGGTATTCGAGGCGCCGTCGATCTCCATGACGTCCACGGAGGTGCCTTGGGCGATCTCCAAACAGTTGGCACACGTCCCGCAGGGGGTGCTGGTTGGACCACGTTCGCAGTTGAGCGCTTTGGCCAGCAGGCGCGCCACCGTCGTCTTGCCGACCCCGCGCGTCCCGGAAAAGAGAAACGCGTGCGCGATCCGCTTCGCGGTGATGGCGTTCACGAGCGTCCGCACGACATGCGGCTGGCCGATGACATCATCGAACATGCTCGGCCGGTATTTTCGCGCAGAAACTCGGTAATCCATGGTTCTTGGCGCGCTAGAAGATGTCTGACTTCATACCTTCAGGTAGTGCCGCGCCAACCCTACCAACAGGCAGTGCCATCGAACGCCGTAATTTGGTGTCGCTTCGCGACGTTAGTCTCGATTCTTGGTCCGGCAGATGTCCACGTTCAAAATGGAAGTCGCGCCAGCGACACCGTTTCTTGGGCCAGGAACATCACTGCCTTTTGGTACAACTGGCGCGCCATTGTCTGCTGGCTAATAAACCCGGCATTTTCTGTCGCGCCAAAGAGAAAGCGGGGCCAGGTGATCCTGCGGCACCCAGACTGGCCTGCTTACCGTTGCGTCCTTCCGGACCTGGCGGGGTTCACAGGATTCTGTTGCACAGGGCCCAGCCCCTTTTCCTTGGCGCGCTAGAAACGCTCCGACGGTGAACCATTGGGCAGTGACGCGCCACAAGTACCTTCAGGCAGTAGCGACGAACGCCGTAAAGCGGTGTCGCGCTGCGCGACATGATCAAATCTCCTTGGCGCGCTATGCGCCCGACTTCAAACCTGGTGGCAATGCCGCGCCAGCCTCACCAGCGGGCCATGACATCGGTTGCCGTGATTAGGTGTCGCTTCGCGACATCATCCGTGCGCTGGGAAACCAGAGCTTGGCTTTCGCAAGACCTTAAAGAGAAGTCGCGGAACGCGACACCTTTTCACGGCCATGGAAATTCATGGCCCCTTGGTACACGTGGCGCGCCCCTGCCCGTTGGCTGATAATCCGGTGGCTTCTGTCGCGCCAAGTTGGCGGAGAGGGTGGGCATTTGTACACCCGCCAAGCGGGTACCCGGCTCGCAGTTTCAGCGCGCGTTCCCACTGAGGGGGCCAGCCCCCTCGTGTCTCCCCGTGCGGGGGACACATCCCCCACAATCCCCCTATTCGAATCCCACCCTCTATGTGTTGCTGATACTGTCACTGGGCTCCACGTAGAGCGGTAGGCCTGCTGGTTGTCATGGCGGAGAGGGTGGGATTTGAACCCACGGTGCCGTTGCCAGCACACGTGCTCTCCAGGCACGCCGAATCGGCCGCTCTCGCACCTCTCCGCGACAACATTTTCGAAGAGGTGGCATCTTAGCACGCGGTCTGGTCAGCGGCAAGCTGAGGGAGTGACGTGATCTATGTAGCCGCGCGACGCTGACGGGGCGATGACGTCAGAGTCTGCAGGTGTTCTGATCAAGCCCGCCCGCGACCGCATCGCCCGGGACGGTGGCCAGGATCTGGTAGTGGCCTAACCCCAGCTCCTTCCCGTAGGCCTGCCCGACCAGCACGTCCTGCACATGCTGGTGGTCCCAGGCGCGGAAGTAGGACCGGCCTTCCTTGAGTCCGTCGAACTCGTGTCCTTCGAGAGCCTTGATGACGGCGGCTGTGTCGGTTGTGCCGGCCCGGCGGACCGCCTCCAGGATCTGCATCATGGCCGCGTAGCCAAGATAGCAGCGCGAGGTCGGGGTGTGGTTGTATTTGTCAATCACGCCCTGGATGAACCGCCTCGAACTCTCAGTGTTGATCTTGGGATCCCAGATCAGGCCCCAGATGCCGGCGTTGTTGGCGTAGCCGAGCGGCCGACCGATCTGCTCGCCCCCGATCATCCCGCCCACACCGATCTTTTCTTTGGCTAGTTCCAGCTTCGTATACGTCTTCAGCGCGTTGACCAGATCCCAGCCGTACAGATTCAGGATGATCGCGCCCGGCTTGGCTCCCTTCGCCTCGGTGAGCGCAGCGGTGAAGTCGGTGGTCCCGAACGGCGTCACCGCTGCTCCGACCACCTCGCCGCCCTGAGCCTTGAGCGCATCCGTCATGGCTTGAAGCGCTGCCTTGCCGTCCACCGTGTCAGCGGTGATCATGTACCACCGGCTGCCGTAGGCTTTGACGAGATGCGGGGTGACGGCCTGGGCCAGCATACGCGCATTCGGCATGAAGACAAAGGTGTGGGAGTTGCAGCTGGATCCGGTCAGTTCCATGATGTGGGGGCAGGTGGCCATGAAGAGTTTGTTCTCCTGCTTGGCTACGTCGGCGACGGCGAGAGCCACGTCCCCGTTGAAAGTGCCCATCAGGAAGTCCACCCGGTCTTCCTTGATCAACTTCGTGGCCATCTTGATCCCGGACTGGACGTTCGACGCGTCGTCGGCCTCGATGATGACAATCGGACGACCCAGCACCCCGCCACGCTTGTTGTACATGTCCAGTGCCACCGTGGCGCCGTGCACGTCATGGATGGAGGAGGTCTTGTAGGGACTGGACAGCGGATCGATGATGCCGACCTTAATGGGCTCAGCGGCATAGGCCGTGCGCGTTCGTGGCGTGAGACCGAGCACCTGTCCGGCCAGGTCGCCGAACATCAGCGAGCCGCCCGTTGCTGCTGAAAGTTGGAGAAAGCGTCTGCGCGACATCTGAGTCATGGGAGTCTCTCCTTTTGTACTGGTCGTTGTGTGCGACGCGCCGGCTTTGGTCAAGCCGCCGCCAGTCGTTCTTCCAAAAGAGAACGCCATTCCTGCGACAACGCCGGTATAGCGAGTGCCTTCTTGATTGCTGGGGTATCCCCGTTATCGGTGAACGCCAGGCGCACGATGGCCTGGATCGTCACACCGGCGGGGTCAACGGAAACGCGCTGGATGCGATCTCCCCTGCCGACGGTTCCTTCTTCCAGCACCCGGAAGTAATACCCCACGCGGCCGCTGGCGAGGAACTGCTTGGGGAATTTCATGGAGCCCATCTTGAGGGCAAGCTTGTAGCACGGAAGCCGAGGCTGTGTCACCTGCAAAACCGCGTCTCCGATGCGGAAAACGTCGCCGATCTGGACTCGATCCTCGGTCATCCCTTCGACCGTCATGTTTTCGCCGAACTGGCCAAATGGAAGATCCATGCGTCCCAGCCTTGGCTTCCAGTACTCGTAGTGCTCGACGGGATAGGCATACACCGCCTTGTAGACCCCCCCGTGGACGCTGAGGTCGGCGACTTTGTCGCCGTCGAGCCCCGATGTCCGCACCATGACCGGTTTCGTGACCGGTTCCTTGAAGATGCCGGTCTGAACCGCCTGGCCTCGATAGGAGAGCTGTTTCGCTTGGGCGATGTTGACGGCGATCAGCTTCACGGCTTCAGGCGCCTCGCTAGTCCAAATTGATCGACAATGCGGAGTGATACTGCGCAACCCGAATTACTTCTCGAGCGTGGGCCAGTGTCCGTCCGCCTTGGCAATGAAACCGGGGATGTCCTGTTCCCAGGTTTTCTCGATTTCCTCGTTGTAGTTCACGTAGAGCTTGCCGTTGACGATCCTCCACAGCCGTGGATCGCCGTCGAAGAACTTCGCCTGGCTGATTCCCCACGCGCAGTACCCGCCGTACTGCGGCGCGTACTTCTCCGGCTCGCGTGCGAACGCGTCACGGTTCGCCGCACTTGAGAATCGCCACGTGGCGTCCGCCCATTCGTGTGAGAACTCCCTTCGACCTTCGACCGCGCGTCCTTCCTTGAAATAGGCGACGGGATCATAGCCCTTCAGGGCCAAATTGCCCAAGGTGGTCTTGTTGATCTTGGTTTTAGTCTGTAACATGGTCTGGTCCTCCTCAATGGTTAAATGGGTTGCTGGGTTGCTGTTCTCTTCTCCGCGATGGCCGTCGCACTCTCTAACTATGGCAAGGCCGATGCCACGCTGGATGGAAGACGATACGGAGATAGAAAGTCTCGAGCGATCAAACACTTGCGACAGTTGAGGAAATGGAGGAACTGATAGAGGAACAAGACAGATCCCACGATATCTCGTGAGACCACGAAATATCGTGGGATCGAAGGTGTTTGGTAGGGGCTAGGAAGAAGTGAGGCGAGGTTTCTTGATATCGAGTTTCTGCATGCGCGATCGGAGCGTATTCGGATGCAAGCCGAGCCGCACCGCGGCTCCATGCTTGCCCTCGATGGCCCAGCCTGCCTCCTGAAGTACGCGCAGGACGTGTGCGCGCTCAACATCTTCGAGGGTGCCGGTCACGGTCTGACCGGCGGCATGGCGGCCAAGAAGAGATTCGTCAACCTGGACCATCGGCCCGTGCGCGAGAATCGCGGCCCGCTCGATGACGTTTTCCAATTCCCGCACGTTGCCGGGCCAGGTGTAGTTTGTGAGTTGTTCCATGGTGGCCTTGGACACTCCATCGAACCGCTTGCCAAACTTTTTGGCGAATTTGCCCAGGAAATGATTCACCAACGGCGGGATATCTGTCGGGCGAGAGCGGAGCGGCGGCAGGTCCAGCGGAAAGACGTTCAAGCGATACAGCAAATCGGAGCGGAACGAGCCGGTCTTCACCGCTTCGCTAAGATCCCGATTCGTTGCGGCGATCACGCGCACGTTGACTTTCAGAAGCTGGCTGCCCCCGACGCGCTCAAACTCGTGTTCCTGTAGGACGCGCAGCAGCTTGACTTGTGCCTCAAGCGGCAGTTCTCCGACTTCATCGAGAAAGATGGTCCCGCCGTCCGCCAGCTCGAACCGGCCGATCCGCCTGGCCGTGGCGCCGGTGAAGGCGCCCTTCTCGTGCCCGAACAGTTCACTCTCGACCAGATTCGCAGGGATGGCCCCGCAATTCACCCGCACCAGCGGACGGGCCTTGCGCGGGCTCAGGTTGTGAATGGCTCTCGCGATGAGTTCCTTGCCTGTGCCTGTTTCGCCGAGAATCAGCACGGTCGAATCGGTCGGCGCCACCTGTTCAACCTTTCGCAACATCGCCTTGATGGCGGGGCTGTTCCCGATGATCTCTTCGAAATTGTGTTCGAGTTTGAGTTCTTCCTGGAGGTAGAGGTTCTCCGCCTGCAGCCGGTTCTTGAGATGCTCGATCTCGGCGAAGAGTTGTGCGTTCTTGATCGCGATGGCCGCTTCGTTGGCAAAGATGGCCAATCGGTCGAATTCCTCTCCGGTCAGAGGCCGTCGCCCGAACAAGGCCATGACGCCCAACAGTTCTCCACGAAAGGTCAATGGGTGGCCGGCAAAGGACTTCAGGCCGTTCTCCTGCATCCATGGCTTGTTCGGCAGACGGTCGTCGCCCATGACGTCGTTCGTGGACATCGGCCCCCAACCCTGAGCGATTCGCCCGATCTTCAATGCGCCAAGCGGGATGCGACGGTACTCGCCGTTGAGATTGGTATAGAGGCCGGCGCTCGCCGCAAGGTGAAGACAGCGCGCGCGGTTGGCGCAATCGGCTGCCTTGAAACACTCGGCGCACAAATCGCCTGGCCCCAGCAGCCAGATGCGGGCGAACGCCGCGTCCAGTTCATCCACCAGCCCTTGCGTGATCGTGGTGAGGACGACTTGCAGGTCGAGACTGGATACCATCTGGAGCGCGATGCGCTCCAGGACGTCGAAGGGCTTCTTCGAGGGGGGGTGAGAAACATGATCGCCCATGAGCTGGTCAGCGTGGTTCATAGCATAAAAATAGGGCGGCTGAGATCGTCGCGGTCAGCCGCCCCGATGGTAGACGGAATCAGATTCTTAACTATACTGATCCTCGGTGTAACATTGCTTGATGGCCCAGAACACCGCTTCCTTGAGCTTCTTGATCTGCGGGTCAGGAGGATCGTTGCGAATCTTCTGCAGCTTCCTGTCCAGCGCGAAGAGCGGCTCAACGGACCGTTTGTCCGGTAACTTGCCCAGAGCCCAGGCGATCTCGGTCTGAACCCGGATGTCGATGCCGGGCGCATCCAGCATCTCCAGGAGCGGCGGAATAATACTGGGATCTCCGTGCAGACCGCCGACTTGGCCCAACCCTTTGGCCGCGGCCGCCTGCAGCTCCGGATCCTTCGAGGTCTTCAGCATATTGATCAAGATCGGGATCGAGTCCTTGCCGATGTTGCCGAGCGCCACGGCCGCCTGCTTGGCGAGGTTCTTGTCCTGGAGGGCCTCCTTCAGCCGAGGCAAGGCTTCGTCAGCCAGCATCTCGCCTAGGAGCGAAATGATTTTTAATTTCCGGAGCTCGTTGGTGCCCGGCGCATCCAGGACTTTCAGGAGCCGATCGGCTTGACCCCAATCAGCCGTCAACAGCACCGGGAAGTCATAGTGCTCCAGCAGGCCCTTGAGTGTGGACATCGCATACAAGCCGGGGTCGCCCGCGTTGGCCTTCTGCGCCGCCTCTACGGCATCCAGGAAATCCGTCCGGACCTCTTTTTGCCACTTGATCTTGGTGCCGCCGACCAGGTAGTTGAGCTGGCATGCCGGACCTTTCCAGACCCGCGATGGCGAGTCAGGCAGGTCGGCGTCGCTGCCCATGGTCGTCGTGCCCTCCCAGGTCTTCCGCTGCTCGCATTTCACCTTGAAGACCACATCGTGGGGCTGCGCCGGATCGGTCACGACGCTATACCCAAGTTCCTTCATGCGGCGGGTCGCCACCTCCGAGATGGCGCTGGAGTCGACGGCGCCGCTATCGGTCAAGGCGGTCCCCTCGACCAACACGGTTTGGACCTTTGCCAACTGCGCCTTCTGCTCAGGCGTAAAATAGTCGCGATACCCCCAACTGGTTCCACTCGGGAGGACCAGCAGCAGGGAGATCGCCGTGATCAGCGCGCCTCGCGTCATGAAGCACCTCCCCTTCTCCTTTCTCCTTACATGGCTGTCCCGGCCCGGGCATCTCGAGGCCAGGGCGTCCGAGACGCCGGGATGGTCAGGTCGGCAGCACGGATCAGACTGACCGACGGGGCTGTGGCAGGACTGGAGACTGCGAGGGGCCACCGGGCTCACACGTCACGATCCGGGAACCTTCCCTGTGTCGAGGTCTGTAGTATACCGTGCCGGTAGGGTGTTCCGCCACCCCCGCCGGTCCGCCTCTTTGCGCGAGCGGTTTTGGGGGTCGCCGAGGTCATTGGTGCATTGGTGATGCGGTGCTGGTGAGCGTGATCGGACTGGCGCGCGAGGAAGGAGGCTGTCCGGTGTCGAACTGCGGGTTGACAGTGAGGCGGCTGACCTGTAAAAGGAACGAATACACGGCGCGAGAGTGGCGGAACTGGCAGACGCGCGAGACTTAGGATCTCGTGGGAAACCGTGGGGGTTCAAGTCCCCCCTCTCGCACCATCGCATCAGAGACGGGACTTCACTCTGATTCACCCCCAGTCAGTCCCAGGTACGTACCAGGCATGAAGCTGGAAGTCACAGAACTTGGGCCGATGAAGCGCGCGCTCAAGATCGAGATTCCGGAAGACGAAGTCAACCGGCGGTTTGCCCAGGCCTACGCCGAACTCAACCGGCAAGTCCAGATCCCAGGGTTCCGGCCGGGCAAGGCCCCGGTGGCGCTGCTGGAGAAGCGGTATGCCAAAGAGGTTGAGGAAGACGTCATCCGTCGGCTGGTGCCCGACTATTATGAACGGGCGATCAGACAGGCCGGCATCGTGCCGGTCCTGGTGGAAGTGCCGCCGCTCGAACGGGTGAAAATCAAAAAGAACGCCGCGTTCTCCTTTACCGCGACGGTCGAGATCAAGCCGAAGATCGAGCTTCGGGACTACCGCCCCCCCAATCCCATTTCTCTGAAGCCGGACACGCGCACAGTCACGGAGGAGCAGGTTGACCGAGCGCTGGAAGCGCTGAGGGAGCAGCAGGCCCAGCTCCAGGCTGCGCCTGCCGGAACGCCGCTGGCCGCGGGCGATTACGCCGTCCTGGATGTGGAAGGGTTTCTGGATCTCGCGCCGCTCGAAGGGGCGAAGAAGGAAGGCCAGCTCCACAGGGTCGGTTCCAAGATGCCCGTCCTCGGGTTGGAGGTGGACGAGTCTTTGATCGGGAAAAAGGAGGGGGAGTTCGTCGAAATCTCCCAGCCCTATCCCGCGACGCATCCGGACCGGCGTCTGGCAGGGAAATCCGTGGCGTTCCGGTTCAGTGTGAAGGCGGTCAAACAGAAGAAGCTCTCCCCGTTGGACGATGAGTTCGCCAAGGATTGCGGCCGCTACGCCTCGCTGGCCGAGCTCAAGGAGAAGCTCCGGGCGGAGATGGAAAGAGCGCTCAAGAAGGATATCGAAGAGACGTACAAAGAGTTCATCCTCAAGCGCCTGGCCGAGACGCACCACTTCGAGGCGCCTGACACTCTGGTCGAGCGTGAACTCACCGCGATGGTCCGTCAACACCTGGCGGTACGCCGGAGACAGAGAGGAGCGGCGGCGGACTTCGACGACCCCGGCAAGCGCCAGGAGGAGATCAAGCGGCTGCGGGACGAGCATCTTCCCGAGGCGACGCGACGGGTGAAGGTCGGGCTCATCCTGGAGGCGATTGCGGACAAGGAACGGCTGGCGGTGGAGGAGGAGGATGTCTCGGCGGAGATCGAGCGGATGGCGTCGGGGCTCAAACTGTCAGCCGAGGAGGTGCGTCGCATGGTGGAGGCCGGCGGAGAGGAATCCGGGGACGAACTCAGGGGCCGTATTCTCGCCGACAAGGCCTTGGATTTCGTGTATCGGCATGCGGTGATCCAGAAGTAGTCACGAACGCCCCCTTGAGTTCACCGGCGACGAAAGTGCGGCGGAAAGAGGAGCGAAGTGTGGTAAGATGACCTGACTGTCTGACTGGAAGAGCGTTGAACGAAAGAGAAAGGACAGGCGTTATGTTAGTGCCCATCGTGATCGAGCAGACCAACCGCGGCGAGCGCGCCTACGATATCTATTCTCGCCTGCTCAAGGACCGCATCATCTTCCTGGGCGCGCCGATCGACGATATGTTTGCGAACCTCGTCATCGCGCAGCTGCTGTTCCTGGAAGCGGAGGATCCGGAGAAGGACATCAACCTCTACATCAATACTCCCGGCGGCGCCGTGACCGCAGGACTGGGCATTTATGACACCATGCAGTACGTCAAGGCGCCGATCACCACCATCTGTCTGGGGCAGGCGGCCAGCATGGGCGCGCTGTTGCTGGCAGCCGGGACAAAGGGGAAACGGTTTGCGCTCCCCAACACCCGCATCCTGATTCATCAACCCATGGGGGGATTTCAGGGGCAGGCGACGGAGATCGACATCCACGCCAGAGAAATCCTCAAGGTGCGCGAGCGGCTGAACGAGATCCTGGCCAAGCACACCGGCCAGCCGCTCGACAAGATCGCGCAGGACACGGAGCGGGATTACTTCATGTCAGGCGAGGAAGCCAAGAAGTACGGGCTGATCGACGAGGTCATCACGCGGCATCCCAAGAGCATGAAGGAGCTGAGCAAGGACGGGGCCAAGGATCACGGGAAAGACGGAGCGAAGGACAAATAGCGCACGGAGGCGGCATGCCGAAACAGGAGAAGACGGACCGGCACCTGCGGTGTTCTTTCTGTGGGAAAAGCCGTGACGAGGTCCGCAAGCTGATCGCCGGCCCCACCGTCTATATCTGCGACGAGTGTGTGAATCTCTGCAACGACATCATTGCGGAGGACTGGGAAGAGGCGAAAGAGGAAATTTCCTCGAAGCTCCGCAAGCCGGCCGAAATCAAGCACCATCTGGACCAGTATGTCATCGGGCAGGATCGGGCGAAAAAGATCCTGTCGGTCGCTGTCCACAACCATTACAAACGGATCTCTGCCAATGAGGTGGATGAGGTCGAACTCCAGAAAGGCAATATTTTAATGATCGGGCCGACCGGCACCGGCAAAACGCTGCTGGCCCAGACGCTGGCCCGCTACCTCGACGTCCCGTTCACCCTGGCAGACGCGACCACCCTGACCGAGGCCGGCTACGTCGGCGAGGATGTGGAAAACATCATCCTCAAACTGCTGCAGGCTTCCGACTATGATGTGGAACGGGCTGCGCGCGGGATCGTCTATATCGATGAAATCGACAAGATCAGCCGAAAAAGCGACAGCCCATCCATTACCCGCGATGTGTCGGGAGAGGGGGTGCAGCAGGCGCTGTTGAAACTGATCGAAGGGACGGTGGCCAACGTTCCGCCACAGGGTGGTCGCAAGCATCCCCACCAGGAGTTTATCCAGGTGGACACCAGCAACATTCTGTTCATCTGCGGCGGAGCGTTCGTCGGCATCGAATCCATCATCGAGCAGCGGCTGAACAAGAAGGCGATGGGATTCGGCGCGGACGTGCGCGGCAGGCACGACAGCCGGTTGGGCGAGCTGTTGCCGCATGTTCAGCCGGAAGATCTCCTGAAGTACGGACTGATCCCGGAATTCATCGGACGCCTCCCGGTGGTGGCGACGCTCGAAGAATTGGACGAGAAGGCTCTGAACCGCATTCTGACCGAACCGCGGAATGCGCTCACCAAGCAGTATGAGAAGCTGATGTCCTTCGAGAGAGTCAAACTGAAGTTTACCGAGGCTGCGCTGGTGGCGATCTCGCGGAAGGCTTATGGCCAGAAGACCGGCGCCCGCGGGTTGCGGGCGATCCTGGAAGAGGTCATGCTCGAGGTCATGTACGATGTGCCCTCCCAGAAACAGATCAAGGAGATCGTGATCACCGAGGAGGTGATTCTCGGCAGCAGCCCGCCGATCAGGATCTTTGAGCAGGATAAGGAGATCAAGAGCGCTTGAGCGGGTCCTGTCGCTGACCAACCCGCCTACTTCAGGCAGAGTAACAGGATAGAGTGAACGGGGCGCCCATGTACGGCGCCCCGTTGCTTTTCCAGGACTCGCGTCGCTCGCGAAGCGCCCTGCGTATCTTGTCGCTCGTGAAGCGTATCTTGTCAGATCCTTCACGAGATACGAGATACGGTCGCCGTGTTTCTAATTCGCCGATCCCTCGATCTGCTGAACGCCCCACGCGGCCCAGCGGCGGACGCCCGCGTCTGCGTCACCGGCCGCCGCCGAGCGGAGCGCCGGCAGGACCCTCTGATCGCCAAACTTCCCGAGGCGGAACGCCGCTTCAACCCTCACGCCGACATCCGGATCCTTGAGCAGCCTGTCGCGGATGAATGGAAGGGCGTGGACATCCGCGAGTTCTCCGAGTGCCGCGATCGCGCCTTGCCGGACCCCGGCATCCGGATCGCTGAGCGCCCGCAGGAGCGCGGGGTAGGCGGACGCAACCTCCAGCGAAGCCAGCGCCTGTGCGGCGGCCCGTCGGGTCGCCGCGTCAGGCTCCCGCAGAGCTTTCACTAACAATTCCGCCACCGTCTTTGTTCCGCCCTGAGTCCCGCTGATCGCGCCTAACGCCTGCACGGCGGAGGACTTGACCGCTTCGGAGGGGTCCGAGAGCATCTTCACCAATGCGGTTCCCGCCTGGTCGATGGCCTTTTCCCCCAGATTGCCCAGCGCCCAGGCGCTATATTGGCGAACGAGTGGGTCGGGATCGCGGAGC
>JAHFEU010000211.1 GCA_023248295.1 Nitrospirota bacterium
ATGTTCTGCTATATGACAGATAGCTAGTAGCAAGGCGAGCCTGGCGCGGCATGGCGCCACTTCTCGCACCGCCACCCGGCAGGTGCCGAGAAAAGACTTCCGACCTTTTCCCCCCCTCGGTCCCGAACGACAAGCATGGGCTCGCAGAGGAGATGGCCGACCTGTTCGACGAGGACAAGGTCACCCACCAGCACGGCAGGACTGAGCTCGAGCGCGATTAACCCATTTGGATGTCCTCGAGGCCGGTCGAATCAGCTCAGCTACCCCCGAGGCCGGGATTCTAGTCAAGAAAATAAATCTGTCCCCATTTGCTCCCCATAACGTACAGCGTCAGCGGCGCGCAGCCCGCTGCAGCGGTTAGTTAGGCCGCCTACCGATACGTCTCGTAGTCCGTTGATCTGCATCAACCCAACGGTAGCTGTCATCTGCTGTCGTCTGTTGCACGCCGGTGGAGCAACGGCGGCCGATGGACGACGCGAGCGGCAATCCTTACTTGCGGATGCTTTTGCTCCTTTCCGTAAGTTCTTTGATCCGTCTGTACTGGTTGTCCACCTGCGATATCGTTGTGCGTAGCGCTTGTGCCCGCGACTTGTTGAGTATCTCCAATCGCTGTGTTTGTACGGTCTTCAGTTGATCCAAGAACCATTGCTGCGAACCATCGCCGTCGCAACGGAAGTCCTCGTCAACAATGGCGCCCTGCACGGGTGTCAGCCGAGATCGGCATGATTGAAGCCGGTTTGGCGAGATCTGTTCGGGCGAGATCTTCCTGTCGAAGAAGCGCCTCTTCAACGGGTAGGCACCAAGGTCTTCGAGTGCACTAGCGACTAGTTGCGAGCAAAACATTCCAGGCACCACCTTGGTGGGCTCTCCCTGAAATCGCGCTACGGCCCACAAGATCGGCAAGACGGCAAACGATGGAACATAGGGCACCGCTCTTGCTAGAGCGGTCAACGCCGGATACTCAAACCCATTCTTAGGGATCAACCACTCGCTCAACCTATCTTCTATATCACGACGGCCTTGAGACGTTGCACAAGCTTGTTCGAGTACAGGGTGGCGACGTATTTCAAGCTTCAGATATTGGGAGACATCGAGCAACACAATCGCCCCGTGGCCCGGATTCCTGCATGCTTGCGCTATATCGAGTCCAGTATAGCCGACGCCATCGTCAATGGATTCAAAGAGGCAGTGGTTGCTGTGGTAAATGGCGGCATGTGAGAAGGGGCCGAGAGTGGTCCACGCGATCCAGTTGCTATCTTTGTCGGTACCCCGCGATAGAAACACATCACCTGGAAGCAGGCGATCGGCCCGTACATACCGCACCGCTGCAGGAGAGGCGGGTGAACCGCTCATAGAAGCTCGCGTAACGTTGGAAAATGGAGCGCCTCTCGACGCCAGCCCGAGATCGAGGCATTGCGACCAACCGCAACCTTCGGGAAAATCCCGAGCAAAGTAGGGCGGTCGTCGTTATTTATCTTCACGAGCGGGGCCGAGAGGCGATGTGGCCAGTTTCGTGAATTCGCATGCCCGCACGCCAGTTCCAAGATCGTTTGTCGCGCCAACAATTCACGAAGGTCCCCTTTGGGTCCGATTGCTGCCGAACTATTAAGTAAGCTGCGGGGGCCAGATGGTTCAGTGGCGGCCTATCCAAGCAGCTTCTTATGCCTTCATGCCAAATTTTCAAGCATTGTCGTCCGCTTCTGAAAACGTGTCAAGTAGGCTTCCCGCGAGAGGCCGCCTGCCTGGCGGCCTCTCTCCCTATTGGCCCGCGGCCTATTGCTTGGCCCACATCGTCACCCCATCGCCAAGTCCAGGCGATCAGCAGGGCTGCGAAATCGGAGACAGATTTATTTCCCGTCCTGGAAGCTTTATCAGAATGAACGGGGGACAGGCTTCCAGAGCGGCCTGTCCCCTGTTCACCCCTCTCTTTTGCCTCGGGTGGGAGGACTTCTCTTCACGAGGAGGCAGGCGGCATAGAGCGAACGTCATCACCCGTTGCAGTCTGAAGAGCAACGGGTCCCCGAGCGGCGGGGGCCCCGCCCGGCGTCTGAAGAAGGAAAGCCGAAACTGACCAAAGCACCACGGTCGCGAGACCGTGGCTGCGGGAATTTCGGAAGGATTCCGCTTCAGAGCGCCGTGGTAGGGGTGCCGCAAGAGGCGCGGAAGCGAGAAGCCGCGTGCCTTCGAGTGCCGTTCGTCACCCGATCTCCGCATTCGACGCAGCTCTCCGGCGCCTGTTCCATTGCAGCCCCGTCAATTGCGACTCTTCCACATATCAGGCTGACGGTGCAGGTGCAGCACCGCGAGAACCGTGACTACCTGTGACTCAGCAAGGAAGTACACGCCGTAAGGGAAGCGGCGGAGGAGTGCACGATGAACTTCGCCTTCCAGTCGTGGAAATTGCCGTGGATTCTCCTTGATTCGCTGGAACAGCAGGTCGAGTTCGTCGAGGAACCGCGCGCCCAGACCGGACTGCTGGTCCTCGTACCAGACGGCTGCAGCTTGGATGTCGAGGTCCGACTGAGGTTGGACGACTATTCGCCGTGCCATCAGTCAGATCAACGATCACGCAGCTTTTTCTCGATGTCCGTGCGGGCTTCTTCCCAGGACCGACCTGCGCTTGGATTGGCCTTGTATGCTTCCATACGTTCTCGAAGGATGCGCAGGTGCCACTCGGGGACAGGGACCTGTTCAGGCGAGGCGGCGATCCGCTCCCACAGAGACTGAACATAATCGATCTGTTCGCCGACCGAAAGATCGTCGAATCCTGGAGGTGGGTTGGGGATGATCTTGGACATGCGGACAACTCCTACGGCGCTAGTATAGCGCAAACCCAGGGGCAAACAAAGTGGTTGGCTTCCCTGGTTGTGCGCCTCCGGTCCGAGAAGCGGGGACCGGCCTCCAAGCGGTCGG
>JAHFEU010000138.1 GCA_023248295.1 Nitrospirota bacterium
TGGACTCAAGCCCGGCGACATCCGTCGGGCGGCGGCCACCATCGTGTCCGGCATCGAGGTCTCCGACATCCACCGGGACGGGAAGGTGTACGACGTGTGGGTGTGGAGCGTGCCCAAAGCACGCGAGAGCGTGAGCAGTATTCAGGACCTGCTGATCGACTCGCCCAACGGCGGGCACGTGCGCTTGGCGGAGGTGGCCGACGTGAGCGTCAGGCCCACGCCGGACAGCATCGAACATGAAGGCCTCTCGCGGCGGCACGACGTGGGCGCCAACGTGCGCGGCCGCGATCTCGGCTCCGTCGTCGCCGACGTCGAGCGTCGCCTCAAGGACGTCAAGTTCCCCCTGGGGTACCGCGCCGAGGTGCTCGGCGAGTACGCGGAGCGGCAAGCCGCCCAAAAGCGCTTGCTCACCTTTTCGGTGACCGCGGCCATCGGGGTCTTCTTCCTCCTGATGACCTCCTTCGGCAACTGGCGCCTGGCCACGCTCTCCTTCTTGACCCTGCCCTCAGCCCTGGTGGGCGGCGTGCTGGCCGTGTACCTCGCTGACGGCATCATCTCGCTCGGCTCCCTCGTTGGATTCTTCACGATCCTGGGCATCGCCGCCCGCAACGGCATCATGATGATCAACCACTTTCAGCATCTCGAGCGGTACGAAGGCGAGACCTTCGGCGCCGGACTTGTCGTGCGCGGGGCCCGGGAACGGCTCTCGCCGATTCTCATGACCACGTTGGCCTGCGCCCTAGCCATCGTGCCCCTGGTGATCGCCGGCAACATCCCCGGGAACGAGATCGAGCACCCGCTGGCCATCGTCGTGCTGGGGGGCCTGGTCACGTCGACCTTGCTCAACCTGTTCGTGGTGCCCTCCCTGTACTTGCGTTTCGGGAAGGAGCGGAATTCGCTCTCGCAACCCAGCGCCATCGCCATTGAGCGGGCCGGGAGCTGACTCATGGAGAACAGCCCGGCCCCCGGGGAACCGGATTCAGCCGGAAAGGGCTCAGAACTCGAGTGCCCACCCGGCTCGAAAGGAGGTGACGGCGCATGAAGAAGCTCATGGCAGTGATCGCGGTGGTGGTGGCGTTTGCCTTCGGCGCGACCCAAGTCGGCCAGGCCGAGGAGTGCCCGCTCCTGATCAAGGGGCTGAAGGAGCGCGTGGCCAAGCTGTCCGACGACAACTATAAGAAGGAGAGAGCGCTGAGGCTGATCGCCGAGGCGCAGAAGCTGCACGACGATGGCAAGCACGCCGACTGCGTGAAGAAGTGCGAGGAGACGGCCAGTAGCTTGAGATGATGACGCCAGACAACATCGACTCGTTCGGTGAGGCAGCCCTGCTTCGTCGGAAGGAGGTGCCTTGCTCGAGCGTATCGCGCGCCTAATGCTGAAGGACTACCCAAGAAAGGAAAGGAGACCGAGGATGAACAAGCGAGTCGGCTTTTGGGCAATTGTCGGTGCAGCGCTCACCGGGCTCGTGCTGTCTGGTGGCACGGCTGTGATGGCGCAATCCAGCGTTCGACCGGCGGAATCGGTCGTTGACCTCAACGCGGTAAAAGACCCCGCCGCCCCGATCCCGATGACATACAGCATTTCCACCTGCGGAGCTCACTCGATCAAGGCCCGAGGAATCAATCCTTACTGGGAGCCCCTCATCCCAGGCGTCAAGCATGTCTCATGGAGGAAACTCGGGAGTGACGATTTCCGCAAGGAGTACACCGTCCTTGACGAAACCGCCAAATTCGATGTTCCGGGTATTGGGAGGCTCGAAGCTGCCGTCATCGAAGAACGGGAAATTCTGAACGGCGTGCTGCGACAGGTTTCCCACAACTGGTATGCCTTCTGCGAAGAGAACAACAACATCCTCTCCGTCGGCGAAACGAGCGCCCATTTGAAAGCGGACGGCAAGTCGGTGGCGGACACTGAAGGGACCTGGAGAGCCGGCCTAGCGAATGACAAAGGTGAACGCGCCATCGTGGCGGTCGCGATAGCTGGAACTCCTTCCCTTGGGGCGAAGTGGATCTTCGACGGCGCGCCCGGCATCGCTCTTGGTGGTGCGGAGGTGGTGGCCACCGGGCTGAAGACCGTCAACGGGAAACTGACCACTGTCAAGACTCGATACTACAAGGGCGAGACCATCGAGATTCCATTGGCCAAGAAAGTCGGCGACTTCAGCGGCTGTGTCCAGGTGGAAGAACTCAGCCAATTTAGCGATAGCCGCAAACCAAATCTCGACGATCCAACGAATAAGGTCTTCTGCCCTGGCGCTGGACTGGTCTTCGACACGTCAGACGGTGTGCTGATCGAAAATAACGTACTGACCGACGCCGCGTTGAAATTCCAGATCGACGCGTTCATCCTCTATAACAAGAAGAAGTAGGCCTCGGCTACGACGGCGCGGTCAGGCGTTGGCCTGACCGCCCGTTTTCTTTACCAAGATGTGTGCGGGGGCGGCCCGGAGCGGCAGTGCACGAAGTGACACCGAAGGCTCTGATCGAAGCAACAGAAAGGAGCTTGCCATGATGAAAAAAATCGCCGTTCTCGCCGCCCTGGTGGCGATCGCCTGGGCAACCACGGCCCTCGCCAACGAATGCCCCATGGATATGAAGGAGATTGACGAGGCCCTGTCGAAGGGCACGAAGCTCAGCGCCGCCGATCTTGCCGAGATCAAGAAGTGGCGTGCCCAAGGCGAAGAGCTGCACAATGCCGGGAAGCACAAGGAATCCATGGAGATCTTGGACAAGGCCAAGGACATGCTTGGTATATAGCCGCTCGCGCCGCATCCGGGTGCCGGGCGGATGATGCACGACTACGGCAAAGGTTCGCCCGGCACGGACCGCGAGTCTGACGCGTGGACCCTGCGGCTCACCTAGGAATGGTGACATGAGGCAAACAGACGAACAATGCTGCACGTATGCCTCACGATCCGGCGAGGAATCGAAATGACGAGACCACTGCAGATCGTGGCCGGGGTCACGCTCTTCTTGGAGTCTTTCGGCCTGGCACTGGGGACCGGCAAGGAAACGGCTCCGGCCGGGCCCTTTGCCGTCGCGCTCGTCCACCTCGAGCAGAATGCCAGCGACGGGGATGCCGAGGTGGTGTTCGAGGTCAAGGCAGGTAAGGAGGGGTTGGCGAAGCTGACGGTGGTTGCTCCTGACGGGCGCACGGTCGTCGATTTCGCGGCGCCCGATGCTTCGACATTGGGGATCCGCCAGTTCCGTTTTGAGACTCCCGAGCCGAGGGAGCTCAAAACCCTGAAGTCGGCTTACCCCGAGGGCGTATACACCTTCGCCGGAGTCACGATCGCCGGCGGCAAACTCCGTGGCCAAGCCACGCTACATCACAAGCTGCCGCCCACGACCTCCTTCGTCTGGCCCAAGGCTGGCGCCGGGGGCGTGGCGACCAAGAATCTGAAAATCACCTGGAGCCCCGTTAAGAATCTGACCGCCTACACCGTACGAATCGAACAGCGTAAGGCTGACGCCAACCTTACGGCACAAGTGCCTGGGTCCGTGAGCACGTTTGCCGTGCCCGACGGTTTTCTCCTGCCCGGTACGGAATATCTGCTGGCGATCGGTACGGTGTCGGAGAAGGGCAACAGCTCGTTTGTGGAGACCACGTTTACGACAGCCGCGCGAGAGTAAGAGAGGATGGTCATCGAGAGGACACACACGCACGTGAATGGCCAGGTCTACGAAATTGGCGACGGCATCCCTAGCTCGCTACTTGGTACGTACATACGACCGAAGGAATTTCTCGCCTATACCTTTTATGAATACACGCACCCCTCCTCCTTCGAATACGACTTTTTCGCGACGAAGTTCGAACACGAGTTCCTGGTGTTCCTGGCCTACGTCTTCAACGACTCCCTCATGGTCGAGTTCGAATCCCCTTCCGTACAGCTCGGTAGAGTTCAGGAAGGCGTCCCGCAATACCGGTGACGTGGCGAAACCTATCCGCGAACCCAGGCTCGACGACGCTCAAGCCGGGATCCGCTGGCGGTTCTTGAAAGAGGAAGCTGCTCGGCACCCACGAATGGGAATTCTGGCCGGGTATCGTTCTGACCAAGGGATCGCTCGGCTGATGCGTCAGGATGAGCTGTCCAGTGCCCGGGCGCTCGCCGCCGCGCAGGCGAGAACCAGAGCGACCGCAAGGAGGCCCGAACGGCGGCAGGGGTCCATGCCGGATGATACTGCAGCGCCGCCTGAACAGCAGATGAACGGCGAGTTCAGGGTTGGTTCAGGGACGCTCCGTCAACCTGGCTATTATCGTCTCAAGGGAGGAGTCGGAGTAGGGATCGTTGATCGCTCATGACTCCCTCCACGGATCCCCGCGAGCGGGATTGGCGCACCGGGCTCTTGCCTCAGGTGACAACGCCGAGGCGCCGGAGAGGATAGGGATGGTAATCGCGCGCAGGAGGCAGCCAGCGCTGCATTCGCAGCACCCCGCCGGTTTAACTCGGCACACAAGGAGACGATGATGCGTGCAGCGCTGATTCCACCGGCTCCCGAGCGGAGCTGACGACACAAACAAAGGAGTTCCATCATCATGGGTAAATTTTGGTGGCGCCTGTCGATCGCCGCGGTCGGAGTCGGGGTCATGACGCTCGGAGCGTACCTCGGGTCCGGAGCGTGGACTGCGGTCCTCCTGTGGGAGCCCGACCAGCTCGTCTGCAAGACGGTCAAGACTCGGGCTGGGGTTTTCACGAACTGTTCGATGGTGGAGGAGACGACTCTCTGGCAACGTTTCACCACGGAGTACAAGTACTACGCCCTCGGGCGTCGGGATGGTGCGGGACAAATCGCTGAAGCTGGTGAAGGTCGAGAAAGCCGAACGAGCCCAAGCAACACGCCATGGTGGAAGAGAGCGATCACCTTGGTCGCGCCAGCCGCAGCGCAGCAGCCGGCGCACCTGCAGACCTCTCTGGCGCATGCGGTCCGCGTCGCCGAACAGCAGACCGGCGGACGCGCCAGGAAGGCCGAGATGGAGCGCGAGAGGCGCATCGATGCGTACGAAATCCAGACCGTCTCGAAGGACAGGTCGGCCAAAGTCCTGATCGACCCTGCCTCAGGGAAGGTCCTGCGAGTGGACACGCCGGGGTTGGTCTCCTCCATCGCTAGCGTCTTCGACAGGGATGACCAACGGAAAGACCAATCCGCGTTCGCCAGGCTCGACGCGTCTTCAATGACGCTCGCGGGCGCCCTCGATGCGGCGGAGAAGGAGACCGGCGGCAGGGCAGTCAAGGCCGCGTTGAAAAGCCAGTACGGCTCGACGCTCTTCGAGGTGAGTGTGGTCAAAGACTGGACCATGCAGAGGGTCGTGGTCGACCCCGCGACCGCCAAAGTCGTGACGGTCCCCGCCCACGGGAAACGCAAGAAGGACGACGACGACTGATACAAATTCGACTGATCGGGTCGGCGATGATGGTGTCATTTGCACTTCCTTCCCCCTGTCGGGGGAGGGCGGGCCCCTGGCCGTACGGTGCTCCGCGTTCTACCGGACGTGGTATGAACCTCGATTTTGCAGGCGTGTGATCTAACCGTGTCGTCAAGGAGCAAGCAAATGAAGGAATGGAGATTCAAGAGGGGCATGGTCGCGGCAGCACTGGTCTACGTCCTGGCCGGGTCGACGGCCAGGGCTGAGCAGGGGGCGCCTCCAGGGGAACTGGAAGCGCTCAAGCGCATGGTGCAGGAGGTAATGTCGCAAAACGAGGAGCTAAGAAGACGGGTCCGCGACCTGGAAGCAGCGATGACTAGGCGCGGGCAGGCGCCCGAGGAGGCGGCCAAACAGGCAGAGGCGCCCAAAGAGCCGGCCAAGCCGATCGCCACAGAGCCGGCCAAAGAACCGATCAAGGCCGGCAAATCGTCGTGGGGCAAGATTCAGCTCGGCGGCGCCATCGAGGTCGAGGTCGGTTCGCGTCGGGATTTCCGCGGCGTGCGTTCGAGTGATCTCACACTCAACACTGCCGAGTTTGACTTTGAAGCCGACGTCGTCGACTGGGGCAAGGCGGAGCTCTCTCTCCAGTGGGATAGTGCTGCCGACAAGATCACGGTGAATGAGGCAATGGTCACGCTCGCGAAGCCCGCGGTGGTTCCCGTCTACCTGAAAACCGGCCGGGGGGTCATGCCATTCGGTATCTCGACGGGCAGCACCGTTGCGGCCAGGCTGGCAGAGTCGGTGACCATTACCGGCCCGCTGACCCTCGAGGTGTTTGAGACCAAGGAAGATCATGTCCTGCTCGGCGTCAAGGGCTATGGGTTCACTGTGGGGGCCTATGTCTACGACGGGACGACCAATAACGTGGTGCGGGGGGGGAAACGCCTCGAACACTACGGCGCCACGCTTGGTTATGGTCTGAAGACCGAGCTGCTGTCATTTGACGCCGGTGTCGGCTGGATCGACTCCGTCTTTGACACCGATGCCTTGACAACAGCCTTTCCGGAGCTCGTGACCCGCCCGAGACGCGCGTATGTACCTGGTGTCGCGACCTACGCCAGATTGGGCCTGTGGGGGGTTTCACTCGTTGGGGAATACGACGCGGCGAATCGTGAGACTTCCTTCAAGCGAACTCTCAACCGAAATCTGA
>JAHFEU010000212.1 GCA_023248295.1 Nitrospirota bacterium
AGGACTGCGACCGGGGACAGATCGTCGCGATTCAATTGGGTGCCTTCTTGAACAGAATGTCGCCGTAGTAGGCCGCGGCAGATTCGCCGGTATTGTCGGTATCGGTCATGATGGCCACCCCGGAGATCATCGGCGGCTCTTCACCGAACGCCTTCTTGTAATCCTCGTAGACGTTCTGCTCCTCGCCCACCCACATGTTCAGCTTCTCCTTGCCGCTCTCCACCACAAACATGATGACCTTGTCCGTGTACGTGTTGGGCAGCATGGTCCCCTTCGGCGCCTTGCTCTCCCAGATATAGTTGATGGCACCGATCGGCGGGTATTGGCCATAGAACATGTTGATCGCCTCGTACTTGGCCTTCTCGAAGAAGCCGACGTTCTGCGGGTTATACTCGAAGGTGATGTAGATCCGCGCCGGATAATCGTCCCCTTCTTTCCTGCTCACATCCCCCTTTTGGAGTACGTTGGCCACCTTCCAGCGCCACTGGACGATCGGGTACTCCTTGGGGTTGATCCTGATCTCTCTGGTGAGCCCGGACGAGGCCGCGGCACTGACAGCCTTCACGGCGACCGTTTCGCCGTCCCTCACCAGGGTGTACGTGGTATGGCGCGGGATCTTTTTGAAGGTCAGCGGTTTCCAGCCGGGCGGCAGCGCGTCCCCTTCCGGGGCCATCGAGAATTTTCCGACTTCCAGGACGGATGCTGACTGGGCTCGGACGACCCAGGGGTAAGCCAGCAGCGCGATCAGCAATCCGCTCACAGCCAGGGCAGAACTAGGTTGGCTTAGTCGGGGCAGCATTCGAACTTCGATAGAAACACAATTACCGCATCCAGGCGAACAGCTTACTCAAGAGGCGTTTCTTTCCCTCGGTCAGGGTCGTTTTGCGCCACGCGTTGGCGACCTTCTTAACCACCTCAGCCTGGGTCGGATAGGGATGGATCGTGTTTGTGATTGCGCTCAAGCCAAGCCCAGCTTTCATCAGGACTGAGAACTCATTGATCATGTCACCGGCATGGTACGCGACGATGGTCGCGCCCAGGATTTGGTCCGTGCCCTTTTTGACATGCACGCGCGCAAACCCGTTGTCTTCACCGTCCAGGATGGCCCGGTCCACCTCATCCAGCTTGAACGTGAAGGTGTCCACTTCCAGGCCCTTGGCCTTGGCATCCGCTTCATACATGCCCACGTGTGCGACCTCCGGCTCCGTAAAGGTCGCCCACGGCATGATCAGCGAATTGGTGCTGGCATAGCCCAGCCCGAACGGATGCGGGAACAGCGCGTTCTGAATCACGATCTGGGCCATCGCATCGGCCGCATGGGTGAATTGGAACGGGAAACACACGTCGCCGGCGGCAAAAATGCTCGGGTTGGTCGTCTGCAGGCGATCATTGACCTTGACGCCGGTCTTGGTGTCGTACGTCACTCCGACTGTGTCCAGTCCGAGGCCCTCCACGTTGGGGGCGCGGCCGACGCCGACCAGGACTTCATCGACCATGATGTCATAGTGCTGGCCGTGTGAGTCAACCGTCATCCGCTTGCCGCCCTCCGCTTTGCTGATCTTCAATTCCTTCCCGCAGCATAGAAGTTGGATGCCGTCGCGGAGCATTGACTTGAGGACGATCTCTGCCCCGTCGCGGTCTTCCTTCGGCATGATGCCGTGCATGGCTTCGACCAGGTACACCCGGCTGCCGAAGCGGGCGAAGGCCTGCGCCAACTCGCATCCGATCGGGCCGGCGCCGATCACCCCAACCCGTGCGGGCAGATCAGTGAGCGTAAACACCGTCTCGTTGGTCAGGTAGCCTGCCTCCTTCAAGCCTGGAGTCGGCGCCGCGGCCGCGCGGGCGCCCGTGCAGATCGCCGCCTTCTTGAAGCGCAGGGTTCGGTCACCGGCCCAGCTCGTCACCTCGATGGTGTCCGGCCCGGTGAACCGCCCTTCGCCGATGAACACATCCACCCCCAGTTTCGTGTAGCGATGCGCTGAGTCCGTGTGGCTGATGCGGGCGCGCAGCTTGCGCATCCGGGCCATAGCCGCGGCGAAGTCGTACTTCACTCCCGGCGGGACGTGGACGCCGAATTCGTCCGCACGCCGCACGTCCGACCAGGCGCGCGACGCGCGAATCACACCCTTCGACGGCACGCATCCGACATTCAGACAATCCCCGCCCATCAGATGCTTCTCGATCAAGGCCACCTTGGCCCCCAGGGCCGCCGAGACCGCCGCCGTGACCAACCCAGCCGTGCCGGCACCGATCACCACGATGTTGTATCGTCCGCTCGGCTCGGGGTTGACCCAGGTCGGCGGATGGACGTTATTGACCAGCGCCTGATTGTACTCATCATTCGGCAGGACAGTGACTGGTCCATGGTTCGTCATGATCAGGTCCTCCTCACTTGGCTAGTGCCGTTCCAACTACTCCCGACTAGGGCACGACTTCGATGTCGATGAGAGCGCGGGATACGCCACGTCGTCACCTTTGGCGAAACAAGTTGGAACGGTACTAGGCAGTCTTCTTCTCCGTGAACTTCCTGTAGATAATCGGCACCAGGGCCAGCAGGCCCAAGAGCGTGAAGGCCAGCAGGACATTGGGCGACGCGATCTCTTTGAGTGAGTTGATCATCCCGAGCTGGCGGCCGGCGTAGGCGAAGACGAAACTGCCGGGAATAATGCCGATCGCGGTGGCCGTGACGTAGGTGGCCAGGCTTACGCGCGTCAAGCCCGACACCAGGTTGACCAAGAAGAACGGAAACAGCGGAATCAACCGGAGCGTCATGAGATAGCTGAAG
>JAHFEU010000213.1 GCA_023248295.1 Nitrospirota bacterium
GACTACTAGCGAGACCATCCAGAAGGCGCTGGACTTGGTTACCGAGAAGGCCGCGCATGATCACGTGGTTCGGCGCTACAGCGGCGTTGGCCCGAAGGACGCTTTCGCTAGTGACTAAGTTTGCGGTTCTGGATACCTCCATCTATATCGAGAACTTCCGCACAGCGCGGTTCACCTTTCGCATCCTCCAATCCACCTTCATCCCGCGCTGCTCCATTGTCGTCCTACACGAACTTCTCCGCGGCGCTCGCCGCGAGCTTGAACGGCGGTTTGTTCGGGATCTGCTCAGGCGGTGCCACATCCTGGTCCCCACTGCCCAGCACTGGATCAGAGCAGCCGAGGTGCTGGCCGCCATGCGAAAGCACGACCACTTTGAGGCCAACAAGATCCGTGAGTTGGCCTTCGATCTCCTGATCGCCCTTTCAGCCCGCAGCATTGGAGCCACTGTCATCACCTCGAACGAGTCTGATTTCCTCGCAATCCGGCGTTACCTGCCATTTCAGGTCCAGTACTGGACGTAGCCGCCTGTTGCACCGTTGTTCTCTGCTGGTCGCTTAGGGCACCACGCAGCGTCGCTCGGAGATAGGAGATAGAGAGATATAGAGATATATATAGAGATAGCTTGTATAGAGATAGCTTGAGAGATAGGGAGATAGAGATAGTGTCAGACTTGCCTAACTTGCTCAGTCAGCCTGGGCTCGCTTGTGTAACGCCCGGGTGATATTGGAGGGATGGCAGCCCAGAAAGGCCGCGACAGCCGAGGCGCGAATGCCCGCCTCCCAGACCGCTTGCTGAATGAAGCGATCGCGAGCCTCGACGACTCGCCTGGTTCGTCCTCCGTGCCGTAAAGCCTCAGGACTCACCCCCGCCCGCTTCGCCGCTTCTCGCCACAAGACCGGCAGCGGCCGACGCCTCGACGGTTCCAGCGGCCCTGGCTCCTTGAGCACCTGCTTCACAAAGGCCGTCGTCCCTAGGAATGGCGCACTCTCCCCGGGGTGCCACTCAGCGCGGTATCCCCCCGACCTGCCTTCCCGGACAAAGGCTTCGTACCGCACTGGGCTCTCCAATTGCTCCATCACCGGCCCCGGATCCAGCAGGCCCCGCCTGTGCCTGCCCAGGTACTCACCGTGCCCGCTCCAGGCCCACTCACTTGGGCGCTGGACTAGCCCCGCGCGAACCGGATTCAAGTGAATGTAGCGCACCAGTTCCAACAGATAGCTGTCCCGGTCGCAGACGATCGCTTTGTACCGGCCTTGAAACAGGTGCCCGCGCCGTCTATGGCGGCGGTTAAAGGCTCGCACATAGGCGGTCAACAGAGCCTGCATCAACTTCCCGGTCGGGGTCGCCCCCACCTCCACCAAGAGGTGCACATGGTTCGGCATGAGGGCATAGGCATAGAGACGAAACGGATAGCGGCCCCGCGTCGTCCGTAGGGCCTTCAGAAAGCCATCGTAGTCGGTCTGATCCAAGAAGGTCGGCTGGCCATTATTGCCCCGGACCATCAGGTGGTAGAGCAACCCGGGCGCGTGGATGCGCGGATGACGAGGCATGTGGACAAACTAGCAGAGTTGCTCAACTTAGGCAAGTCTGACACTTTCCACCAGTCCATTCCAGTTTCCATCTGACACTTTCCAGTTTCCACCTGGGGATCGGAACGCGACGGGATCCTCACGCCCTCTAGACAGGCTTTTTCATAGGTGACCCCATCTCGCCATCTCGCTTTCTCCCGGTGGAAATTGCATGAGCGGCTAGATGAGCAATGTCAGCGTGAGGAATGAATTGATAATCCAACGATAAAATGCCCGACGGAGTACGTGTCTCTGATGTCGAATTCATCTCCATTCGAGAAGGTTAAGGTCGCTTGATTCCATTTTGCCTCGCCGAACAGGGCGATGTGATCGGTGAGGAACCATCGAAGACCTGCTAGTACGCTCAGTCCCGGCGTGACATCCGACGCCGAGGCAAGAGAGTCGGCGGCCCGCGCGAAGAAGAGGCCCATTCCGACACCGACGTAGGGCTGTACCCGTTTGTCGGGATATCGCAGAATCACGTTCGCTGCCGTGGTGATCACTCGGGTGTTCGTTGGGGTGATTTCGAAGGACGTTGTCATGCCACTTCTGATGGGCCTCACGCGGCGGGTGTCATATTGGTCGACAAACCCTTCCAACTCCAGCCCAAGCCACGGGCGGGACGCAAAGAAGTAGCCCACCTTGCCGCCATAGAGTCCAGACCAATCTCCAAAGAAATTGAGATCGAACAAGCTTGGATTTTGTGCCTGCCCGAACCGCGGGTCGTCCTCCGCGCTCGGGATGTTGCCCGTAGACAGGCCCACCATGCCGGCCCCGTAGAACTCGGCTTGGGCTGGCGACAGAAGGAGGACAGTTAGAGCGAGCGCCCAGGTAAGGCTAACAGATGCGGTCGCCCTTGAGCTGAGCCTCATCGGCACAGTGGCACTCGACACGTGATAGCTCCGTCCTTGCTTTGGTTTCCGGTTGTTCTCGATGCTGGAGTCAGTCCATTGTCACTGACGCACTGGCCAGTTACCGAGTCACTTTCACCCAGGTCCGCCCCGCTCCCCGCTCCCGTAGGCTCGACCACAACCAATCCTCGGCCCGCGCCACGACGCCCGCTCGGAGAGGATTGCGTTAGGCAAGTCTGACACTATCCTTCTAGGTCCGGCTGCCTCGGAGAGGGACTGCAGATCGTCGGGTACCCGGAAGCTGAAGTGTGTCTCGCCCCCCAGGTTCGCCACGGCCCAGTTGCCGACCGTTTTGTCCTG
>JAHFEU010000139.1 GCA_023248295.1 Nitrospirota bacterium
GGCTCACCGCGTGTTGAACGGCGCCGATGTGTATGCACTGGAGAACGTGGCTGCGCTTGACCGACTGCCGCCGCGAGGTGCCACCGTCTTCGCGCTCCCGATCAAGATTAAAGGGGGAACGGGTGGACCGGTCCGCATGATCGCCGTGGTTCCCTGATACCTTTTAGGAACGGAGAGCAGCCGCTCACGTTCAAGACGAGCTGCGGCGATCCGGAATATCGGGCGGGGCGGGGTAGAGTTTCTGCAGTCGTTCGATCAGCGGCCGGGCTTCCGGAGTACTGGTCCGCGTCGGCTCACTCACCGGATGATCCCACGTCACGATCGTGATGCCGGCCTCGGTGAGCAGCCCGCGGATCGTTTCGACGATCGCTTCCAGGGCCACTTCCGTGCCGGCCCGGAGGTCCAAGACACGCTCCTCAGGCCGAGTGGGCGGAGGACCATCAGTCACCAGAGCCCAGCAGCGGTCGAAGATGGTGGCGCGTACGGATTCCGGCACGTTGAGGGACGAGAGCCGAGAGGTACAGAGCGCCAGCACCAGGAGGACGAACTGGAGGTCCGGCATGCCGGGGCGATGGATATCCAGCGACTGCATGAGTCGCTCTTATCAGACTCAGCCGGATGAGTCAACGGCTTCGTGCCGCCTCGCTTCAGGCAGGGTGCCCGTCGAGGAACGAGGCAATCGGATGGAGCTTGAACCACGATGGTGACGATCACGCTCATGGGGCAACTGCAGACTGCTGACGGCGAGCGAGAGCTCGCTTGTGAGGTCTCCGAGCCGACCACCGTGAGACAGCTGATCCAGCAGCAAGGCGCGATCCTTGAAGAGGTCTTGCAGCTCATGAGGGAAAAGAAGCTGATGGTGACCGTGAACAAACGAATCGCGAGCGAGGACACACGGGTCCAGGACGGCGACACCATCAAGCTGGTGGCGCACGACGGGATGGGTGGGAGCGGGCTTGCCCCCACGCTGTGATCGGACACTCGAATCCGGCACCGAGCCGAGCCTGGTGACGGGCACTCACGTGGGAGGGCCGGCTCCCCAGGAGCCGGCCGACCCGCGTGAACATGACACCCGAATGAGGTCTGAACTGAGCTGAAAGGCTGCGTTCAGCGCGAGGGGGTGGATGAGAGGTTAGCGCTTGCCCAGAATGGCGTCTTTCGCGGCCTTAGCCACGCGAAACTTGACGACCCGCTTCGCCGGAATTTTGATCGCTTCGCCGGTCTGCGGATTCCGTCCCATGCGGGCCTTTCGGTTCGCGAGCACCAGCTTGCCGATCCCCGGAATCACGAACGTGTTCTTGGCTTCCTTGTAGGCGAGAACGGCCAGATCATCCAAGAGCTGAGCCGCGCCTTTCTTGGTGATGCCGGCCTTGCCCGCTATGTGGTCGGCAACCTGCGATTTCGTCATCGTCTTTGCCATACGGACCTCCTGAACCTGATAAAGGTGAATTGCGGTAGACTGTCTCGATGCGGTTGATCCAAAGGAATACGCGCAGGTGTCGGCTGGCGGGCCTCAGTACAGCAGGCCATAACCAGTAAAGCCGGACGGGAGTGTAACGAATGTCCTTTACCCTGTCAACCACAAAAACAGAGATGGACGAGGGGAATAAACGGATCGTACAAGGGGCAGTCTTGCACGCCGGCCGAGGAGAGGGTACAGTAGCCCCAGCGCGTTTCCGCACGTAACTGGGGAAGCCCATAAAGAGACTCTCATGGGTAAAGAACTTCCAATCCTCCCATCCTCTCCACAACAGCCTGGAGGGCAAGAGGAATTCATCTATTCGCGCGTGTTTTGCAGCCGGGAGAACTCTCCCCCGCTGCGCCTGCTGCTGGATTACCTCAAATCGAAGGGGCAGATTCCTTTCATTCCCAAGATGGATCCTGCCGCCCTGGACGACTGGGCCTGGGTGCGGGTTTCGCTGGGCTACCACCGGGAGCGAAAGCCCATCCAGCTCTTCTGTATCCGAGATCGAGGCAGCTATCAGGATGTCTTCGACAAAGAGCGCGCTGACTTTTTGGACCGGCTCTCGGTCTTCGACGACATCGAAGGCCAGCTCGTCCGTGAGCAGGTGACACGAAGCCGGTTCATCGCCACCACCCGTTTCGTCAAAGCCGACGTGACGGAGGAGGGATACGATTTCAACGGCTGGATCCTGGAGTTCTTCCAGGAGAACTGCAACGGCATCGTGCAGGTGGACGGGCAGGGTTTCTTTTCTCCCAAAGGCGAGCTGATCGTGGAACTCCAGGAGATTTCTTCGGAGATCGACCTCGTCTAAAACCCCGAACTCCACGGAGCTTTTCCCGCTTCCTCGCGCGGCGTGCAGACCGACGGTCTCCTGGACAGGGCCCGCAGCGGTATGGTAAGGTGGCGGCCACCTCGCTGCACGGATGCGCCTGTAGCTCAGCGGATAGAGCACTAGCCTCCGGAGCTAGGGGCCACAGGTTCAAATCCTGTCAGGCGCGCCAGCCGACTTCCTCCATCCGGTGGGCCGTTAGCTCAGTTGGTAGAGCAGCTGACTCTTAATCAGCGGGCCGCAGGTTCGATCCCTGCACGGCCCACCATACCAAGCTTCGCTTGACCCGCCCGCTTCGATCAAATGCGGGCGGATAGGTCCCTTGTCTCCAGTGGTTCGACAGGCTCACCATCCCGAGCTCAGTCGAGGGATAGGCTCAGATTCCTTCACCATACCAAACTTCGTTTGATCCGGCCTCCAAGTCCCAGCTATCGTTTCCGATTGAATGAAGCTTCCAAACATGCGGATTCTCCCTCCCTCTTGGACTGAACGTGATACCATACTTTGGGAGGGGGAAACCATCCTTTCGTATCATTGCTCCAAGGCGGTCCATTCCGGTATCTTTGGCATCCTGAGCCGAGCGCCTAGCCACACCCAGTGGGGGAGTCATATGTCTCACCTGATCGGGAAGATCGGACATGTGTGGACGCAACTGGATCGCTCCCCTTGCCCGACCTGCGGGGGGACGAAGTACACGGTCACCGTCCGGTGTGAAGCCAGTACGGAGAACGTTGGGGTCCTGCTACGGTGTAGCCAGTGTGCCAGACTGAGCGGTGTGGTGAAGGATATGGGCGCGTGCGTCGAGCGTCAGAGCCATGTACGGCGATAGGCTACCCTGGCATCGGCGTGTTCAATTCGAAGCGGCGCACCAGATCTTGCGCTCTTTCCATCAGCTCGTCAACCGGCTCCCGTTCTGGGAGCATGGGCTTGGCACGCCAACCGTCACCAGAATTCAGTGTCGCCACAGCCCCTTAGCTGGCCGACGAGCCGTACAGATCAGTGATCTCCACCTCGACCGGTATCTGCCCCGGCATGACACAATCCTCAGAAGGATCGGCGGGCTGCGACCGGATTGGATTTTCGTCACCGGTGACCTGCTGGACAGCGCGTCCGGAATTCCTCATCTCCTTCGGTTTCTCTCACGGCTCCGACAGCTCGCCCCGGTCTTTTTGACCCTCGGCAACCACGACCATCACAGCGGCGTGCCGGTAGGCCTGCTTGCGGCACTCGCCGACTCCCACAAGCTCCAGCTCTTAGTCAATCAAGCGGTCTTCGTCCCCCTCGCTTCCGGAGAGTTGGGTATCATCGGCCTCGACGACCCATCGACACACCGCGCTGATCGCCGATGTATTCCGCCACGGGTTGCGGGTCGGTTCACGGTGTTGCTGGCCCATGCCCCCAACGTGCTTGACCTGCTCGAGGCGAGAGATGCCGTCGACTTGATCCTGTGCGGCCACAGCCACGGCGGGCAATGGCGATTTCCATCCATCCGTCCCTTTTGGTTGCCCTACGGCTGCCGGGGGCGTGCAGAAGGTCATTACATCCAGAACGGGCATCGGTTGTACATCAATCGCGGGCTCGGGTGGTCGTTCCTGCCGATCCGGTGGAATTGCCCACCGGAGATTGTGCTGATCGAATGGGTGGAGGCGAAGCCCTCTCGCTCCAGACCGAAGAGAAATCCCGCCTGACGGCCTCGTGCGTGCGTCCCGCAGGAAGCCTCGTGAAGTGTACCTCGTGAAGCGTATCTCGCAACCAATCCCAACATACGAGATACGAGCGACGAGATACGAATGACGCTGGAAGAAGTGCGCGATGCGCGAGCACGGGGGATTAGCCTGGCCGCCCCCTTCCACTCTCTCCAGCTACTTTACCCAAAAGGGTGAGAGGTGGTAGCATCCACCCAAGACTAACAAGCCAGATCAATCCACCACCATGGCGAGCGTGGCACCAGATCGTACCCAGATGACCTCGACCCCGTCCACGATTCTCATTGTCGATGACGAGCACTCTCTCCTGTCGCTGATGGGGAGAGACCTCCAAGAGCAGGGGTTTACGGTGCTCAAGGCCAGCAGTGGGGAGGAGGCCTTGCATCATTGTCAACGCTATGTCGGCCCGATCCACCTCCTGCTCGCTGATATCTTTCTGCCGGCCGAGGACCAGCCATCCACGAATGATTCGCAGACGCCTTCGGTGCATGGGCTGGACCTTGCGCGCCAGGTCACGGCCCTTCGGCCGCATATTCAGGTGCTCCTGATCTCCGGGCGTACGGACGAAGAAATTTTCTCGCTCGGTGGCATCAAACCAGGGACCCCCTTTCTCAAGAAGCCCTTTAGTTCAGACACCCTCATCCGCAAGGTCCGCGAGGTGCTGAACGTAACCCAGTGAGGCTTACTCCGGTCGCTCAGCGATGACGTGAGCTAATACAAACGCAATAAGTTTTGTTACATCCGGTCTCAGCCCCCTCACCTACGCCTCTCCCCCGCTGCGGGGGAGAGGGAGGGGTGAGGGGGAAAAGTCGTCACAGGAATAAAGACGTTTGCTATAGTTCTGCCCATCTCTAGCGCAGGCTTACCGGAGCCGGAACGTCTTCGTCTGGAAAGCCTTATCGCGTAGCATTTCGACCTGGATCTCCGTCAGGTGAGGATTCTTAATGAAGAGTTCCTGAAACGTCCACCACGCATTCAGCGGGCTATCCACCGGATGACCGTTCAAGCCAAGGATTGTGTCGCCGACCTTGATCCCGAAGGTGTGCGCAACGCTCGAACTTGTGACAGTGAACCCGCCTTTACCGAGCACCCCATCGCCAAGCGTTGACACGATGGTGACACCCTGGTCAGGTTGCATCGAGAATGCCGGAGTGAACTTGGGCCTACGCTCGGACAAGAGTCGCCCGACCCCATCAATCACGGGCCTTACCAAGGCTTCGCTGACCTCATACGTGTTCTCGTCGACTTTCTTGAAAGGCGCGAAGGCAAACTGGGTCAGGTCCATCACTCCTGCTTTCGTGAAGCGTGGAGAGCTGACTGGATCGCTCGGGCGCACGCCAGAAGGCAACTCTGTCACCTCCTTCTCGACCAGGGCGCGTGAACCCTCGACCGAGAGAAGCACCGGATCCTGCTCTGTGATCCGCTGAACCAGCTTGAATCGGAACTCGAGCGCGGTCAGTTGTACGCCGCGCACGAAGAAGATCCCGGGAAATCCTGGAACGGCATCGCCGGGCCGCAGAGAGATCAACACTCGTGTGGTGTTATCTCTCAAGACAATGCGACCATCCTCCAGCTTCACGATTGAGACCGAACGGGCAGGATCCTCGGGGAGAAAAATGACATCCCCAGTCGAGTAGAGCTTGCGCAGGCTCTCTCGGGCATACAACACGATGGCGTAGGGCTTCGGCGCCGAGAAGCTGACGGTGGCCGTGCCTGTACTCGAAGAGAGCAGCGGCCCCTGGTCGCTGGGCGCTGCGCGGGCTTGCCACTCCTGAGCGATCGGACCGATCGCGGCAAGGAGCGCGAGAAGAAATACGGCATAGGCTCTGTATCGCTGGCGGGAGCCGCGCCGCGTTCGCACCATCCTATCCACGATAAAAAGACCCGCGGCCACTGCCCCCAGAACGATCCCCAGCGCAAAGGCCGGCGAGACCAAAGCCAAGGCTGCCCACCAAGCCACAGGTTCCAGTGCTCGGCGCGTCGCCGCGCGCAGAACTTCGTTGCCCGCAATCACGCGAGCCAAGGGCGGGCTGAACTGATAGTACGCCGTAACGAAGAGCCGGCCTGGGGCCGAGGCGAGCAGGTAGCGGTCTCGAAACTGTCTCAGGACTTTGACTTCCGCGGCAAAGGGGGAGCCATACGCAGCGGTCGCGATGAAGCACCCTCCGCCGCCTCCTCCTCCATCGCCCGCCGGGGTGTCTGCCACAAACATGTTATTGGCTGTTTCCCGGGAGGAGACAAAATCGAAGCTCGCCATAAAATCCTGGTTAAACTGCGTGGCCTTTTCCGGGTCCGCTGTCTGGGTCGATGCCAACACCACATACTCCTCAGGCCTCCACACCACTGGCACCGC
>JAHFEU010000140.1 GCA_023248295.1 Nitrospirota bacterium
ATTGAAACGCCGGTGATTGTGGAAGGCCACCTGCCACCTCGGGCGCTTGGCCTAGTCACAGAATGGGCGACGCTTCATCGGAGCGAATTGCTAGAAGATTGGGCATTGGCAGAGAAGCGGGCGCCGCTGAAAAAGATCAAACCCTTGGAGTAATCGATGCTGAAGGATATCGTTGAGGTACAGCCCTTGGAAGGATACCGGCTCCGCCTCCGTTTTGAAGACGGGGCTACAGGGGAAGTTGATCTCCAACAGATCATCAAGTTTGAGGGAATCTTCGCCCCCGTAAAGGAGCGAGCCACCTTCGTGCAGGTGCGCGTCCATCCGGAGCTGGGGACAATTGTGTGGCCCAACGGAGCCGATCTGGACCCGGACGTGCTGTATGCCCGGATCACAGGAGTGCCGATTCCCCGGTTTGAGATCAAAACCGGCAGCCGATAGCCCCACGCCCGCCGATCCCCGCGACTAACTTTTGCCCTTTCCCATTGGCCTTCTGCCTGGCCGGCCTCCGGTGTGAGGTCGCAAAGTGCGACCGGTTCCCAGAAGCACCGCAACCCGAGGTTTCCCCCGACGGATTTCCTTCATCATTCCAGATACATCACTCAGGACTCAGACTCCCCTCCCAGCCCTCCGCTCTTTGTCCCCGAACATTATTGTCCTGCCATCAGCCATCAGCTCCCCTCCGCCCCCCTCCCAGCCCTCCGCTCTTTATCCCGGGCCATTATTTTCCTGCCATAAGCGACACGCCATAAGCTCATCGCTACCGGCTGGCCCGCCCCAAGACTGTTCGCTTGATCAAGGAGGAGAAACAGGAGGTGGTGTGCATTCAAGATCCTAGCGCAACAGGTGGCTAAAAGCATGAGCAGGGCTATGCCAGTTGAGGACTTTCCGGGGCCGGTCATTGAACATCGCCTGCACCTGCTTGATCTCTTTTCGCGAGAGCTGATTGAACCGCGTGCCTTTGGGGAAGAACTGACGCAGCAGGCCATTGGTGTTTTCGTTCGTGCCCCGCTCCCAGGGACAATGCGGGTGCGCCAAGTAGACGTGAATCTTCGTCTGCTTCGTGAAGAGGCGGTGCTCGCGCATCTCTTGGCCCTGGTCATAGGTGAGCGAGCGGCGCAGTTGGGCCGGCAGCGTCCGGAGCTCGCGCGCGAAGGCCTGCCGCACGGTGGCCGCGTCCTTCGCCTTCAGCGGCACCAGCAGAGTAAACCGCGTGGTCCGCTCCACCAGGGTCCCGAGCGCGGACGCATTGGCATGGCCCACGAGCAAGTCACCCTCCCAGTGCCCTGGCACGGTCCGATCCGCCACCTCAGCCGGACGCTCTTCGATGCTGATGAAGTCCTGGATCGGCCGAGGCTTCCGCCGTGGCTTGTGCGGCCGGCGGAACCGGTGCCGCCGGCGCAGGTACCCGCTGAGCTCACGTTTGAGCGCCCCTCGCGGCAGGACGTAGAGATAGGTGTAGATGGCTTCGTGAGAGATCCGCATCGTCGGCTCTTCAGGATACCGCTGCCGCAATCCCCGAGCAATCTGTTCGGGGGACCAGCGCTGAGTGAGCAGGGTGAAGACCGCCGTCCGCAAGCGGGGCTGGACCGCCAGCTTCCGCGGCTTTCGAGGTCGGTGCGCCCAGCGACGCGCCCGTTGGTGGGCCATCACCGCCCGATAGGTCACGGGCGAGGCGTGATGGCGAGCGAGCTCGCGCGACAGGGTGCTCGGGGCTCGGCGCAGCGCCTGTCCGGTGGCCCGGAGGCTATACCCAGCGGCCAACATGCGACTCAACTCCTCGCGCTCCATGAGGCTCAATCGTCGATACCGTGCCATGTGCAACTCCTTGGTTCCTGGATCGACCAGGATACAGGTGTTGCACTAGGACCTTGAGCCCAGACGGTCAGCTTTTCGGTGCGACGATCATGATTAGGCTGCGGCCCTCCATGCGAGGCGCATACTCGATCGTTCCGGAGTCCGCCAACTGGCCCATCACCGTGGCCATCATCGACCGCCCCATCTCCTGGTTCGCCATCTCGCGCCCACGGAATATCACCGTGACCTTCGTCTTATTGCCCTCGGCCAAAAATCCCTTGATCTGACGGATCTTGATTTCGAGGTCATGCTTGTCGGTCCTCGGCCGCAGCTTGATCTCCTTCACCTGGGTGGATTTCTGATGGCGCCGGCTCTGGTGCTCCTTCTTGCTCAGCTCGTACTTGTATTTCCCGTAATCCATGATCCGGCAGACGGGCGGCTGAGAGGTCGGCGCCACTTCCACCAGATCGTAGCCCAACTCCTGCGCCTTCCGGAACGCATCCACGGTGGGCAGGATGCCTAACTGTTCGCCCTCAGGGCCGATGACACGAACTTCCCGAATCCGGATTTCCCGATTGACACGCAGCTTGGGAACGATACCACACCTCTTGTGAAGGGTTAGCGAGCTCGCATGGTCTGCGGGAGGTCAGCCCGAATCAAATCGATGACCGCAGGCACCGCCATGCTGCCCAGGTTCGCGCCGCTTCGCCCGCGGACCGACACCGTGCCCTGCTCCACCTCGCGGTCGCCGATCACCAGCATGTACGGAATCTTCGCCTTCTCCGCCTCTCGAATCTTGAACCCGATCTTCTCATTCCGCAGGTCCGCCTCCGCCCGGCACCCTGCAGCCTTGAGTTGCTCCACCACCGTCTCGGCGTAGGTCCGCTGCTTCTCGGTGATGCAGAGCGCCTTGGCCTGGACCGGCGCCAGCCACGTGGGAAAGGCGCCGGCATAGTGCTCCAGCAGGATGCCGAAAAAGCGTTCGATCGACCCCATCAACGCCCGGTGAATCATGATCGGCTGATGCGCTTTGCCGTCTTCGCCGATGTAAGCCAGGCCGAAGCACTCGGGATTGTTGAAATCGACCTGAACAGTCGAGCATTGCCAGGCCCGTCCCAGGACATCCTTGATTTTGATGTCCACCTTGGGACCGTAAAACACGCCCTCCCCCGGATCGATCCGGTAGCTCACACCGCGGCCCTTCAGGGCTGCCTCCAACGCCGACGTGGCTTGCGCCCAGCGTTCGGGGGAGCCCACCGCCTTCTCGGGCCGCGTGGAGAGATACAGCTCGAACTCTGAGAACCCGAAGGTCCGCAGCACGAAGAAGGTGAAATCCAACACGCGGCCGACCTCGGCTTCGATCTGATCGGGGCGGCAGAACAAATGGGCATCATCCTGGGTGAACCCGCGCACCCGCAACAGCCCGTGCAGGACCCCGGTCCGCTCGTAGCGGTACACGGTGCCGAGTTCTCCGTATCGGATAGGCAGATCCCGGTAGCTGCGGAGACGGGACTTGTAAATCATGATGTGGAACGGGCAGTTCATGGGCTTGAGCTGGTATTCGCTCGCCTCGACCTTCATCGGGACGAACATATTCTCCCGGTAGTAGTCCAGGTGCCCGCTCGTCCTCCACAGATCGAGCCGAGCGACATGCGGCGAGTAGACCAACTCATAGCCCTGTTGCAGGTGCTGCTCCCGCCAAAAATTTTCGATCAGCAGACGAATCAGCGCGCCCTTCGGGTGCCAGAGAACCAACCCGGGCCCGATCTCATCCTGCATGGAGATCAGATCGAGCTCCTTCCCCAGTTTGCGGTGGTCCCGGCGCTTGATCTCCTCCAGCTTGGCCAGATGGGCATCCAGCGCAGCCTGAGTGGGGAACGAGGTCCCGTAGATCCGCTGGAGCATCGGGTTCCGCTCGTCGCCCCGCCAGTAGGCTCCGGCGGCCGACAGCAGCTTCAGCGCCGCCACCCGGCCGGTGAAGGGGACATGCGGGCCCCGGCACAGATCAACGAACTCACCCTGGCTGTACAGCGAGGCCGTCGGGTCCTCGATGTGTTCGAGAATGTCCACCTTGTATGATTCCCCCCGTTCCCTGAAGAACCGGATAGCGTCCTGGCGCGACATCTCCATCCGCTTGAACGGACGGTCGGCTTTGATGATCTCATGGGCGCGCGCCTCGATCTTGTCGAGGTCTTCCGGGGTGAACGGACGCTCGAAGGCAAAGTCGTAATAGAATCCTTCCTCGATCGCCGGCCCGATGGCGAGCTGCGCGGTGGGAAAGAGTTCTTTCACCGCCTGGGCCATGATGTGGGTGCTGCTGTGCCGGTACACCTCCTTCCCCTCGGGCGACTCAAAGGTGATCGGCGCCAGCGAGGCATCCCCGGTCAAAACGGTGTTCAAATCGGTCAGGACCCCGTTGAGCTTGACCGCCAGCACCTCACGGCTCAGGGGCCCGCCGGGGCCGCTGAGCGCCTCGCCGGCGGTGCAACCGACCGGCACCCGCCGGGAAGTTCCGTCAGGCAGCGTCACCTGGATCTGTTTGGAATCTTTAGACATTCGCTACAAAAAAGAAAAGGCATCACGACCGCACTCCGAACCGGTCGGAGCATCCCCATTCCCCTGCGGCGAACGATTCAAGGCCATCTGCTGAATGCTCATCACCAGCGCCACCACCCGTTGCATCAGAGCTGGCAACGGGTGCCCGACCGGGGCTGGCGACGGGTACCCGAACCATCCTCAACGTATTGATCACCCGTTGCATTACACCGAGCAACGGGTCCCCGATACGCCTCCGGTTGTTTCAAGCCTGCAGCTCCGCATCTGCCCTTGTCTCCTCGACCTCATGGCGAAGGGATTCTCCGACAGGCCGCTCCTTGCGGTCCGATGCCCTCACCTGGATGGTAGGCGCGGACGGTCTTGAACCGTCGACCTCTACCGTGTCAAGGTAGCGCTCTCCCCCTGAGCTACGCGCCTATCGTCCGCGGCCATGCTAATATAGCCCCGCCGGCAGTGTCAAGAATTGTGCCCAGCACGGAAAATAAAAAGGCAGCACGGCATGCCGTGCTGCCTTTCACACCCAACCAACGAACACGCGCGGATCCGGAGAGCCCTACTTCACCGCCGTCTTGAGGGCCTTCCCGGCGGAGAATTTCGGCACCCGAGCGGCGGGAATGCGGAGGACCGCGCCGGTCCTGGGATTTCGACCGTTTCGCGCCTTTCGCTTGGCGACGGTAAAGGTGCCAAAGTTTACCAGGCTCACCCGCTGGCCCTTCTTGAGGGAAGCGGTGACGGCACCGGTAAATGCGTGCAGCGCATCCCCTGCGGCGACTTTGGTAATGCCGGCTGACATCGACATCTTCGCGATCAATTCCTCTTTGGTCATGGTGTCCCTCCTCGTAGGTTGGCCGTCAGAACCCGAAATCCTGGAGGCCCCGCTGCCTTTCGACCCTTACCGTGGACCCTCGGGAGCCGGCAGGCAGGGCCTTCCTCCCCTCACCAGTCCGGCCCCCGTTCCGTGTCAGATCCAGTCAGACTGACCGGGCCTTTTCCCGCTTGATCGGAACCCGCAAGTCAGTGATTTTTTTCCGCAGAGTGTTCCGGTTCATCCCCAGTAAGTGGGCGGCTTGGATCTGGTTGCCGTTGGTCTCTTTGAGCGCCAGGGTGATCAGCGGCCGTTCCACGGCCCTGATCAGCATAGGATGGAGGTTCCGGGCGGAGCCGTTCTTCATCTCTTTCACGAAATCGCCAAGCTTCGACTCAATATAGTCCTCAAGGCGATAGCTGTGAGAGAGCCGGCTGTGGCCGTTGGCCATCGCCTCCACGATCCCGGAGGCATACCGCAGGACTGCGCGGGACCCCGCCAGGATGAAGGTATGCGCCGGATCCACGGCGCGTTGGACCTCGGCCAGCTCGTTACGATGGCCGCGTCTCATTTCGAGAATGACGCCGTCAAACGAGCGCTTCGCGGCCGCCCGCGGCACGGATGCCAGGTCCTTCGCCGCAGTAATACTCACCGCGTTGGTGCCCTTCTTGAGGTCTTGCTCGAGCTGAGCCTGAAGGTCGGGGTCCAAGCTGAGCAGGAGGATGCTGAACACAGAGGATCGAGCCGTCATCCAGCCACCAGGGCGAATGAAGAGGGCGGGATTATCCTCCAAGGGTGAATTGATGTCAATCGGAAAATCTCTCAAATTGTTTTTGTTTTCCTGCAACCAGGATGCCAAGCATCTGAGCAACATTTCGGCGGAGGTGTTGTGTCCTACTGATGGTGCGGTGAGTGCAGGAATGCAACCATTGCTCGCAATCCTGGGAAGCTCAACGTCACAGGGATCATGACGACCACAAGGCCGATCGTTTGAATGACGAGTGTCAGATCGGGTGTTCCGTGGACCGCTTGCTCCGCAGACCTAAATTCCACTGAGATAAGAAAGTTATGGCTCTTCCGGAAATCGTGTGGGTCATGTTGAGTCCGTCAGGGCGAGGCATTCCGCTCCGTGCAGGCTCGCCGCGCTGCTGTAACGAGCGGCGGCCCGGCTCCGGCTCCCCCCATCCCC
>JAHFEU010000141.1 GCA_023248295.1 Nitrospirota bacterium
GGGCGCCATCGGGCCGCTCGTCCAAGCCGAATCAAGGCGACTGCAGGTTCGGGCCAAACAGGTCGTCGCCGAGACCAAGACCTTGCTGTCCTCCCTGGACATTCAGGGAAAGGTGATCACCGAGAAAGGGGCGATTGCTCCGACTATTTTGAAGCACGTGGCTGGACGCGGCGACCTCGTCGTCGTTGGCGCCCAAGGCTTGGATGCGCTCGACCGGTTCATGCTCGGAAGTATTTCCACCAAGGTTACCCTGCATGCCCCTTGCTCAGTCCTGGTGGTCAAGCAGCCGCCCAGGCCGATCCGTCGGATCCTGCTGGCCACGGACGGCTCCAAGGCGTCGGACCAAGCGCTGAAGTTTCTCCTGCAGAAGATGCGACCGGACGGAGCGAGCGAAACAGAGAAGGTCGAGGTGCTGGTCATGCATGTCCTGCCGTCGTTCGCGCATACCATGGCGGGGGTGATGGGAACACGTCTGGTCCACCGCTATGCGGGGAGGCTGGCCAGGGCTGGGTATCGCATGAGAGAGATGGCAAGGTCCGGTCACGTCGCCGATGAGATCATGAAGTCTGCGGACAGGCAGAAGACAGACCTGATCGTCCTCGGAGCCAGAGGCCTTGGCGCCGTCGCGCGTTTCTTCCTGGGCAGCGTGTCCACCAGGGTGGTGCAGCACAGTTCCTGCTCGGTGCTGGTGGTCAGATAAGCCGTGAGGAACCCTAGGAGATGCCCGGCGCTTGCGCGGGGGAGGGACTGAGAATATACTGATGTTCATGAAATCGGCTCGCAACGAGTTCCTCCAAGTCCTTTCCACGACGGTGGTGGCGACGCTCTTCTTGTGTCAAGTCATCGGCAGCTTCTGTCCGATGGTGCCGCCGAGCGTCAAGACGGCAACTACCATCCACGATGTCCATGCGGGGCATCCAATGGGCGAAGGCCGAATGTGCCAGGACTCTGTGCCTTCGTCGTCGGAATCATTCGGGCCTCCCACGCTGCATTCGCTCCCACTGGGTGAGTCCTTCTGTGTGGACATCACCCCGGCCGGGTTGCTGGCCGATGCGATCTCCGGTGCGTCTCCTGCTGAGTCAGACCCTCCACTCTATACACGCCTGTCTACGTTCCGCATCTGATCAGACAGCCAGAGCGAATAGCTGATAGCTCGCAGCAAATACTGCACGGGCTGTTGGCGGGTCGCTACTCGGTCTCTTCATGTTTCCGTGCCATCAGCTATCAGCCATTTGCTATCAGCTTTTTCAAAGAGGTGCACCATGAACAGCTTCCATTGGCTTCGTACAACGATGGTGGCCGCAGCGAGTCTATCTCTGACTGCCTTAGTCGCTCCGACTGTTCTGGCGGCAGATGAGGTTCGGCTTTCCTTAACGGGCCTTATCGAGGAGCTGAGCACGCGGAATCCAGAGATCAAGGCAGCACGAGAGCGATGGGAGGCGGCCAAGGCGGTCGTGCCCCAGGTGCAAACACTGCCCGATCCGAAGCTCCAGATCGGGTATCAACGGATGCCCATGGTGCCCCCCCAGGTTCAGGGCACCATCTACGGGTTTGGACAGGAAATCCCGTTTCCCGGCAAACTGCGGCTCCGTGGAGAGGTCGCCCTCAAGGAGGCGGAACGGCTTGAGCAGGAGTACGGGGCCACCCGTCTTCGGCTCGTTGCCGGCCTCAAGCAGGCCTACTTCGATTTGCATTTCGTCCACAAGAGCATCGAGATCGTGGAGAAGAACAAGGCCCTTCTGATCCAGTTTGAAAAGACAGCCAAAGCGCGGTACAGCGTCGGACAGGCCGCCCAGCAGGATGTGTTCCGCGCCCAAGTGGAGATATCGCGGGTGCTCGACCGGCTGGCCGTCTTGGAGCAACAGAAAGAGAGCCTGCACGCAGCGATCAATCGCCTCCTCAACCGGCCGCCTGCCGATCCGCTCGGGACGCCGGCGGAGATCCAGGTCCCGCTGCTGACCCTGCCTCTCCCTGAGCTAGGTCGGCGGGCTGCGGCCTTCTCGCCGATCTTGTTGGCCTCGGCAAAGGGCATCGAGCGGAGCGAGCAGGCGGTGTCCCTCGCCCGTCGCCAGTTCTACCCGGATTTCGATCTCACCGCCCTCGGGACGCGAAACGACCTCATCAACGACAACGGTTACCAGGTGATGCTCGGGATCAAGATCCCGCTCTTCTATGAAACGAAGCAGCGGCAAGGCGTGAAAGAGGCATTAGCCGGCCTGGCTGGTGCTCGGGAGGATCTCACCGCCACCCGACAAGACATCCTCTTTCAGGTGAAGGACGCCTTTGTGCAGACTCAGCGGGCGGAGCGGCTGATCACGATCCTCCGGGACGCGATCATCCCGCAGTCCACGCTCGCTCTTCAGGCGGCGCAGGCAGGGTATGCGGTTGGCAAGGTGGATTTCTTGAGCCTGTTGAATAGCCTGCTCACGTTACAGGAGGGCCAGTTGGAGTTGCATGGCGAGATGGTCGCCCATGAAAAAGCAGTGGCGAGGCTGGAGGCGGTCACAGGCGGACCGCTGACTGCAAGATTGGAGGAAAGAGGGCCTGTTCCATGACACGACGGGCGCTCTTCATTGGTCTGGCGCTTCTACTCCTCTTCGGCGTGGGCCTCGGGGTCTGGGCCGTGAGGCGAGCGCCTGTCCCGGAACCAGCCGGTCCGCTCCGTGACTCGATGCCCGGAATGCCCGGCATGCAACAGACGCGTGAGGAGTTAGGCGGGAGGAGTGAGGCACCGGCGCGGGGACTGTCCCAACCTGGGACTGTCCCCCTTCCCGCGCCGCCGGGACGGGGACAGGCACCGAGGGGACTGGCTCCGGCGAAGCCGGTGCCTGTCCCTCTCGGGAACGGGAACAGGCACCCTGCGGGAGCCAGTCCCTTGGAGCCAGTCCTCGCTGGCATCGTGACGATTCCGCCGGAGCGACTGCAAACGATTGGGGTGAAATATGAGGAGGTGGCGCGTCGTCCTCTGGAGAAGGTCATCCGCACTGTCGGCCGGGTCGCGGTGGACGAGAGGCGCTTGGCCAAGGTCACCATCAAGTTCCACGGCTGGATCGAAAAGCTCCTCGTCAGTGCGACGGGCGATCATGTCAAAAAGGGACAGATCCTGTTCACTATCTACAGTCCCGATTTGGTAGCGACGCAGGAGGAGTACCTCCTGGCCTTGAAGGGACAGAAGCAGCTCGGTGAGAGTGAGTTTCCGGAAGTCTCGAGAGGCTCCAAGGACCTGCTCGAAGCCACACGGCGTCGTTTCCAGCTTTGGGACATCACGGAGGAGCACATCCGGGAGCTGGAAAAGACAGGGCAAGTGCTCAAGACCCTCCCGATGCATTCTCCCATTACTGGCACCGTCATCCGGAAGGAGGCATTGGCCGGCGCGCACGTGGACCCCGGCGAGGAGCTTTACACGATTGCCGATCTCTCCCACCTCTGGATTTTGGCCGACATCTACGAGTATGAGTTGCCGTTGATCAAGGTCGGGCAAGGCGCCTCCGCGACGCTCTCCTACGATCCCCACATGCGGCTCCACGCCCATGTGGGGTTCATCTATCCCACCCTGGACCCCAAGACCCGTACCGCGAAGGTGCGCTTTGAGCTGGACAATCCCGATGAGAAGCTCAAACCGGACATGTACGCCAACGTGGAGCTGACCGTGAACCTCGGCACCCGTTTAACAGTCCCGCAGGAGGCGGTGATCGAATCGGGCCAGAAACAGCTCGTGTTCATCCACCACGGGGGCGGCCGGTTAGAGCCGCGCTTGATCAAGACCGGGGTGAAGACCGAGAACTACTACGAGGTGCTGGACGGCCTGCAGGAGAAAGACCACGTGGTCACCTCCGCCAATTTCCTGATCGACAGCGAGAGCCGGCTGAAAGCGGTGGTGGAAAGCATGGGTGGGATGGCAGGCATGAAATGAACCGTGAAGCGTCGCTCGTGAAGCGTATCTCGTCCCGACTCGCGAGATACGAAATGCGAGATACGAAAGACGAGTTTGAGGATGGTTGAAAGAATCATTGAGTTCAGCGCGAGAAACCGCTTCATCGTCTTTCTGCTTGTCTTTTCCTTCGCTGCAGTCGGGTTCTGGGCCATGGGGCAGACCCCCATTGATGCGCTCCCGGACCTGTCCGACACACAGGTGATCGTCTATACCACCTGGCCCGGACGGTCTCCTGACCTGGTGGAGGACCAAATCACCTACCCGATCGTCACCGCGCTCCTCTCGGCTCCAAAAGTCACCGTCGTTCGAGGGTTCTCAGACTTCGGGTATTCCTACGTCTACGTGCTGTTCAAAGATGGCACCGATATCTACTGGGCTCGCTCACGCGTACTGGAGTATCTGAGCCAGCTCGCCGGGCGCCTGCCTGAAGGGGTGACTCCGCAGCTCGGCCCCGATGCCACCGGCGTGGGCTGGGTGTTTCAGTATGCGGTCGTTGATGAGTCCGGCCAGCATGACCTCGCGTTCCTGCGAAGCTTTCAGGATTGGTACCTGCGCTACTGGCTGCGGAGTGTGGAAGGGGTGGCCGAAGTGGCTAGTATCGGCGGATTTGTCCGGCAATACCAGGTCAACCTGGACCCGACCAAAGTCCTCGCCTATCGCCTGTCCATCCCCTCGATCATTGAAACGATCCGGCAGAGCAACAAGGATGTGGGGGGGCGAGTCGTCGAGTTTTCGGGCATCGAATACATGGTTCGGGGACGCGGGTACATCAAGTCAACCGAGGATATCGAGAAGATCGCGGTGGCCGTGAGCGAAAACGGCACGCCGATTTTGCTGCGAGATGTCGCCACGGTTCGCCTGGGGCCGGACATGCGGCGGGGGCTCACGGAACTGGATGGACAGGGGGAGGTCGCGGGCGGGATTGTGGTCATGCGGTTCGGCGAGAATGCCCTCACGGTCATCGAGCGGGTCAAGGCCAAGTTCAAGGAACTCGAACCCTCAATTCCGAAAGGCGTCAAGGTTGTGACCACCTATGACCGAAGCGACCTCATCCTGCAATCCATCGACACCGCCAATGAGAGCCTCGCCGAGGAACTGCTCGTCACGAGCGCATTTATCGTGCTCTTCTTGCTCCATGTTCGGTCTGCGGTGATCCCGATCCTGACGCTCCCTCTTGCGATCCTGATCGCCTTCATTCCCATGTACCTCATGGGGATCGGCATCAACATCATGTCGCTCGGCGGCATCATCGTGGCGATTGGGGATATGGTGGATGCCGCGATCGTCATTGTGGACAACGCGCACAAGCGCCTGGAGGAGTGGGAGCACAATGGCAGAGTCGGTGACCGGACGCAGGTCCTCATTGATTCCGCGAAGGAAGTCGGGCCGGCGATCTTCGCGTCGGTGCTCGTGATCGCCATCTCCTTCATGCCGGTCTTTACCCTGCAAGATCAGGAAGGCCGGCTGTTCAAGCCGTTGGCCTGGACCAACAACCTGGCCATCGCCATGTGCGCGGTGCTGGCCATCACGCTGGTCCCGGCCTGCCTGCCCACCTTCGTTCGCGGCCGAATCTTTCCGGAGCAGCGGCATCCTGTGAGCCGGATCTTGCGGCAGCTCTATGCGCCCATGCTGCGAGCGGCCTTGCGCCATCGCGTTGCGGTCCTGCTTATCGCGATCGCGTTGATGCTCACCAGCGTTCCTCTCTATCTCCGCATGGGCTCGGAGTTCATGCCGCCGCTCTATGAGGGCACGATCCTCTATATGCCCACGACGCTCCCGGGCCTCTCAGTGACCGAAGCGGGCCGGCTGCTCCAGATGATGGACCGGAAGCTTCGGTCATTCCCGGAGGTTGAGCGGGTCTTCGGCAAGGCTGGCCGCGCCGAGACCTCGACCGATCCGGCGCCCTTCAGCATGATGGAAGTGGTGGTTGTGCTGAAATCCAAAGACCAATGGCGGCCGGGCTTAAGTTACGAAGGACTTATTGATGAGATGAACCGGGCGTTGCAGCTTCCAGGGGTAACCAACGCCTGGACGATGCCGATCAAGAACCGGGTGGACATGCTGACGACCGGAATTCGGACCCCAGTCGGGATCAAGATCTTCGGGTCGGACCTTAAGCAAATCGAGCAAATCGGCCAGCACCTGGAAATAGTCCTCAAGAACGTTCCTGGGACCCGCAGTGTCTATTCGGAACGGGTCTCAAGCGGTTACTACCTGGACTTCGACATCAACCGAGACGAGATCGCCCGGTACGGGCTCAAGCTCATGGATGTGGGCCGGATCATTGAGTCGGCCATCGGCGGCGAAAACATCGCCACCACGATCGAGGGCCGGGAGCGCTACCCGATCAACGTGCGGTACTTGCGGGAGCTGCGCGATGACCCGGAGAAGCTCCGGCGGGT
>JAHFEU010000214.1 GCA_023248295.1 Nitrospirota bacterium
CGATTCAACCCAGAGGTCAGGGCGGGAAAATCGTCATCCACTATTTCTCTGCACAGGAATTAGATGGCATCATCGAGACACTGCTTTCGTAGACCTTCTCCTCTCGGCACACTGCTTCAACCTTAAAACGGCGGTCAACGTGTCAGGTCGCCGCAGTTTCTGAGGTCGGCAAGGCCGGAGGGCCCGCTGTTGTGAGCATAAATTTGGCGAATGCGCGGGTGAGAATCGCACGCAGGCGTTCGGCATCGGTCCACTGCTCCGCAGTGGCCTTCAGTGTACGCAGGAAGCCCGCCAAGTTGGTCAGCACGGCTTGGATGGCCGACTGCTTGGCGTGCAGGCTGGTGATGGTCAGGCGCGTTTGTCCGGCGTGTTGCGTTTGCGTGGCGACGCCATGCAGCAACAACGGCCGGCTGGAGATTGCCTCGAAGTGTTTGTGCGGCTGGGCGAGCCGCACGAACAGCGTCCACCAGTTGTAGACTAGCGCCACCATCCGTGCCATGAGCCGGCAGCGCGCCAGGTCCTGCGTGGTGAAACCGCCCCAGCCCCATTGATTCTTTAACTCGTCGAAGTTGTTCTCGGCGTCGGCCCGATCGCGATAGAGTTGTGCCAGTGCAAGGATCTCGTACGGGGTCGAGGTGACCAGCACCGCGTACTCGTAGCGTTTGGTCGGCACGTCGCTCTCAATGAAGGCGAGCAGTTCCTGGTCGTCGTCCTTCTCGGTCATGAGCATCTCGCCCGTGAGTGGCCGGCGCAGCACGATGACGCGTCGTGCGCGGCTCCAGCCCGACAGCATCAGCGTGTCTTCGACCCCTTCCCATCCTTGTCCTGCCTCTTCCCACTCGTTGGAGCGGAACAACGTCTTGATGAGGTGCTTCACATTCTTCGTCAAGCGCAGTTTGGTCAGGTACGGTTGGTCGCGGGCCTCGGCCTCGCGCAGCACCGACTCGCTGCCGTAGGCCACATCACCACGCAGCAAGGCGGGGCGCGCCTTCTTCGGCAAGGCATCCAGCCAGGCCCAGATCCCCGGCATGCTGTGCAGCGGGGCCGTCTCATTCCCCGGTAGCACGTCCACCGCCAACGCCAGCCGTGTGTTCGCCATCCACGCGCTGTGATAGCTGTGCGACGGTCGCCCCGGCTTCTTCGGGTTGTAGCCCACCACCGCGCCTTCCTGCTTGCCGTACAGGCACTTCACCGTCGCATCCAGATCCAGGATCCACGGCGTGGTCAGCAACGGCTGCGTCGTCTTCGCCAGGTGCCGATCGAGCCAGGCCACGCCCGACGACTCGTCTATCCGTGCGAGCGCGCGGCGCGCCGCATCCTCCGAGACCAGATGGGCGACGCCCAACAGCTCAGGGTGAATACCGTCATGGCGAATCGCCGTGATATGTGCATAGCGGTGGTGGCCGGCGAGGATCGACAGCAGCAAGGTGGCCAGCACCGCGCGCTTGTCCGAGGCGTGGTTGCTGTGGTAGGCCAGCGGGCAGTCCGTCACCCACGCCTCGAATACTCCGCTCACTTTGAGAAACTCGATGAAGAAGGGCAACTGTCCGAGCGGCGTGACAGCCGCGGCCGGATCCCACTCGACATGGATTCGCCCCCCGAACGTATCGAGTGCGATCGCCCCGTTCTGCCTGACCAAGGCCTTGCGTGGTGCTTCACCCATTGGGTGACTCCCTTCGTACCAAGAAATGTGCTGCCAATCCGCTCCCACCAAGGCTATAACGGAGCCGTACGCTGCTTCAACTGCCGTTTATAGGTTGATCGGTTACGTCTTGGCCTGTTTAATGTTCTCGATCAGTTATTTAGATCAGATCTGACAAAGCAGAATTTCATCGACCGTGAGGTTGGAACTAACGCTTTCATCGACGCAGGCTTCTTCTTCATTCATGCAGCCAAGGTACGTCCATGTCGAGGAAGGCTCGCTCCTGACCGGAAGATCATGCGCTTCTGCGCCACACAACACCTGGCAAACGAGATTCCTCTACTACGTCCTAAAGGCGTCTGTTTCCTCGGAACCAACGCGGCACTTGCGGCAGAAGCAGTATACGAGCGTCGCATCAATGAAACGCCTGTTCTTGTTGAGATCCGGGGCAAGGACGCGATTAAAGATTGGCGAGGTTGGGTTGCAGTGACAGTTCAACCAGTGCGTGGGACGAAGGAAGGCAGCAATCGCCTACGAGCGGCCAAAGCGATAAAGCGCATCCACAGCCTCATAGCGGGTAGGGAGTAAGACGCTTGCGTTCGATCCAGCCCTTGCCGCACGATAGCTGTCAGTTTAGGATTTGAATCCATCCAACGCTGAGGTATACTTCCTCCATGCCGTTCAACCTTCCCCTCAAAGACATGAGTCTGCACGAGAAGCTTTCTGCGATGGAATCCTTGTGGGAAGATCTTGCCCGCACCCCGGAAGCCATTGAGTCCCCTGCCTGGCACAAAGATATCCTCGATGAGCGCCGCCGGCGTCTCGCCGACGGAACATCTCAATTCATCGATTGGGAGACGGCCAAAGCGGATATCAGCAACAAACTATCGTGAGAATCGCAATCCTGGAGGAAGCCCGTGAGGACTTGATTCAAGGGTTCCGCTTCTACGAAGGCCAAGAGCCAGGACTGGGCACCTACTTCTTAGACTGCCTGTTCTCGGACATTGATTCTCTCCTTGTGTACGCCGGAATACATGTTGTCACCTATACCTACCATCGATGCCTCTCCAAGCGATTTCCCTTTGCGATCTACTACAGCCTGGAAGGGGAGCTGGTTCGTG
>JAHFEU010000030.1 GCA_023248295.1 Nitrospirota bacterium
GGCGTCACGGTTTCTTCCACCGGAAGAATGCCCGCCAAGGAGTCCCAGCACTCGTCCACCTGCTCGATCGCCGCCATATCCGCCATCGAGCAGCCTGCCGCCAGATCCGGGAGGATCACGGTTTGCCGCGACCGGCTCAGGATGTCGGCGGTTTCGGCCATGAAATGGACGCCACAGAACACGACATACGGGCGCTCCGAATGCTCCGCCGCCAGCTTGGCCAGCAGCAGCGAATCGCCGCGGAAGTCGGCGTGTTCAATCACTTCGTCGCGCTGGTAATTGTGACCCAGCACCATCACCTGGTCGCCGAGCGTCCGCTTGGCCGCCGCCGTGCGCGCGAATAGCTCATGGGAAGGGAGGGACTGATAGTCGGCCAACGGGAGTTGTATGGATTCTACGGACTTCATCGGTCCGTCATTCTACGATAGTCTCTTGCGCACAATCAACGGCTGTGTCAAGGGATCTCCCTGTAGAAAGCGCGGCCAGGTTCTTTCGCCTGGTGTGCGCGCCCTTCCCCCCCTTGCGTGTCGTGCGGGAAGGCTGAGAGAACCCGGCTGAATCGTCGGTTGACAAATCGGAAAACCGGGGTGTACGATCACCCCGCAATAGCTAGGGGAGCCTGAGGGCTGAGAGTCCGAAGGCTGAGAGTCCGACCCGGCGGACAACCCTCTGAACCTGATCTGGATAATACCAGCGAAGGGAAGCGGCAGTCGGAGCGAGTCGGCTCAGACCAATCAGGCCGCACCCTCATCTGGTGCGGCTTTTTTATTTGTCCTCACAGCCTCGGATGAGACAGCCCGAGAAAGGACCTCCCATGAGTCAGCCACACTCCGCCCCCTCCCCATCTGCTACCCAACCCTTCCCGGCATCGCGGAAGGTGTACGTGGAAGGCAGCCGACCGGGAGTCCGCGTCCCCATGCGGGAGATCAGCCTCACCCCGACGCGGGTCGCGCACGGCGGGGTTCCCTCTCCCAATGATCCCGTGACGGTGTACGACACATCCGGCCCCTACACCGATCCGGGCGTTGCGATCGACATCCGCGCAGGGCTGGCGTCTCTGCGTCGCGAGTGGATTCTGGCCCGGCCCGACGTCGAAACGTTAGCGGACGTGACCTCCGACTATGGGCGCCGGCGGGCCGCTGATCCCAAACTGGCCGCGCTGCGCTTCCGCGACCTCCGCAAGCCGCTCCGGGCCAAACCCGGCCTGACCGTCACCCAGATGCACTACGCGCGGAAGGGGATCATCACGCCGGAGATGGAATACATCGCGATCAGAGAGAACCAGTCGCGCGACCTGTCTTTCGCGCGGACAGCATCCGACGGTCAGGGCGGTAGACGACCGGGCGTGGACGGCCGGCTTTGGGATCAGCATCCGGGCCAGGCCTGGGGCGCCAGCATTCCGGACCGGATTACCCCGGAATTTGTCCGGGATGAGGTGGCGCGGGGCCGGGCGATCATCCCGGCCAACATCAACCACCCCGAAAGCGAGCCGATGATCATCGGCCGCAACTTCCTGGTGAAGATCAATGCCAACATCGGAAACTCCGCGGTCGCTTCCTCCATCGAAGAGGAAGTGGAAAAGATGGTCTGGGCGACCCGCTGGGGAGCAGATACCGTCATGGATCTGTCCACGGGGAAGAATATCCACGAGACCCGCGAATGGATCCTCCGGAACTCACCGGTGCCGATCGGCACCGTCCCGATCTATCAAGCGCTCGAAAAGGTGGAGGGAAAGGCCGAGGAGCTGACCTGGGACATCTACCGCGACACGCTCATCGAGCAGGCCGAACAGGGGGTGGATTATTTCACGATCCACGCCGGCGTGCGGCTCCGGTACATCCCGCTGACCACCAGGCGAATAACCGGGATCGTCTCCCGTGGCGGCGCTATCCACGCCAAATGGTGCCTGGCGCACCACGAAGAGAACTTTGCCTATACGCACTTCGAGGAGATCTGTGAGATCATGAAGGCCTACGACGTCTCGTTCAGTCTCGGGGACGGCCTGCGGCCAGGCTCCATCGCTGACGCGAACGACGAGGCCCAGTTCGCCGAGCTGGAGACGTTGGGAGAGTTGACCACAGTGGCCTGGAAGCACGACGTCCAGGTCATGATCGAGGGCCCGGGCCACGTGCCGATGCACCTGATCCATGTGAACATGGAGAAACAACTCAAAGACTGCCACGAAGCGCCGTTCTATACCTTGGGCCCGTTGACGACTGACATCGCGCCGGGGTACGACCACATCACGTCCGGGATCGGAGCGGCGATGATCGGCTGGTATGGCTGCGCGATGCTCTGTTACGTGACGCCCAAGGAGCACCTCGGGCTCCCGAACAAGGAGGACGTGAAGGCCGGCGTGATGGCGTATAAGATCGCGGCGCACGCGGCCGACCTGGCCAAGGGACACCCGGGGGCGCAGGCGCGGGACAACGCCTTGTCGAAAGCCCGATTCGAGTTCCGATGGGAAGATCAGTTCAACCTGTCCTTGGACCCGGACACCGCCCGGGCCTTTCACGACGCCACCCTGCCGGACCATGCGGCCAAGGTGGCGCACTTCTGCTCGATGTGCGGCCCGCATTTTTGCTCGATGAAGATCACCCAGGACGTTCGGGACTACGCCGCGCAGAAACAGCTTGACGAACAACAGGCGCTGGAAGTTGGCATGAAGGAGAAAGCTGAAGAATTCAAGAAAGCAGGTGCGGAGATTTACCGTTGACTGCCGGGAGCCGATGGCTGATGGCTTGTGGCTGATGGCCAGGAAGGTGTATGCAAGGAGCGGCCAATGAATAAGTATAAGCCGGCGGCGTTACGCGAGCGCGACATTACCCGCCAGATCGCGCGGGAATATTACAAGGAATTCGATCAGCTCATCGAAAGCGACGTGATCGTCGTGGGAGCCGGTCCCTCCGGCCTCATCTGCGCGCGGGATCTCGCCGCCATGGGCTTCCGCACGCTGATCGTGGAGCAAGCCCTGGCGTTGGGAGGCGGGTTCTGGTCCGGAGGCTATCTGATGAACAAAGCCGCGATCTGCGCGCCCGCGAACGAGATGCTGGAGGAGCTGGGCGTCCCTTGCAAGCAGGTGAAAGACTGCGACGGGATGTACATCGTGGACCCGCCGCACGCCACCGGAGCCCTCATCGCCGCAGCCTACAAGGCGGGCGCCAAGATCTTGAACCTGACGCGCGTCGTGGACCTGATCCTGCGACGAGACGGCGTGCTGGAGGGGGTCGTCGTCAACAATACGACCGCCGAGACGGCCGGGCACGATGTGGTCCACGTGGACCCGATCGGGCTGGAGAGCCGCATCGTGGTGGACGCGACCGGCCACGACGCCGTAGTGGTGAACCTGCTGCACCGCCGCAACTTGTATCGGCCGGTGCCGGGCAACGGGGCGATGTGGGTATCTCGATCCGAGGAGCAGGTGTTGGAGCAGACCGGCGAGGTCTATCCGAATTGCTTCGTGGTGGGACTGGCGGTCGCGGCGGTCTTCGGCACTCCTCGCATGGGTCCGGCCTTTGGCTCCATGCTGCTCTCCGGCCGGTATGGCGCGGAGTTGATCAAAAAGAAGTTGAAGCAGGAATGATCGCGGGTCCTGTCGTGGCGAACAGCCCCAGCCGTCCTCGCTCCACCCATCCCCCCGTGGGAGGACTTCGACAGGCCCTGGCACAATGGCCGCAGGGTGGTAGGTGAGTGGGTCATGGGCAAACGGCTGTTCTCCCCTTCCGCTGCGGGCGGCTGGGGCGGCCCGTTCGCCGCGCCACCCGCGACCATTCCAAGGGAAAAGATGGACATTCAGGATTTTTTGATTCAGGGAGAGGGAAGGGAAGAAGACAAGAAGGAGGCCTGGAGCTTTTTCCAGCAGGCCTACGAGCACCAGATGAAGGGAGAGCTGGAGGAGGCGGTCAATCTCTACAAGCGCTCGATCAACAGCCATCCCACCGCCGAGGCCTACACCTTCCTGGGCTGGACGTACAGTTTCATGGGGAAGCTGGACGAGGCGATCGAAGAATGCCGCCACGCCATTGCGGTGGATCCCGAGTTCGGCAATCCCTACAACGACATCGGCGCGTATCTGATCGAAAAGGAGGAGTTCGACGAAGCGATCCCGTGGTTCGAGAAGGCCATGCAGGCCAAGCGCTACGAGAGTCCGGCCTTTCCTCACCTGAACCTCGGCCGAGTCCATGAACGCAAGGGACAGTGGGAGCACGCGCTCGAATGCTACAAGAAAGCGCTCGCGCTGAACCCGAATTATGCGCTGGCGAAACGCGCGCTGGGACGGCTCATCAGCATGCTGAATTAAAAGACGTTTCTTTGGTTTATCTGGTTTCTTTAGTTTGTCTGGTTAAAACGAACCAGTATCCAAATCCCGGACGAACTTTCCCAACCAGACAAACCCCCACAAACCAGAACAACAAGACAAACCAGATGAACCAGACAAACCAAAAAACCATCTTGGTGGCCGTGAGTGACGTCTTCTTCTACACGAAGATCCGCGACGCGTTGTTGCCGAAAGGATATCGGCTGGATCGTGCCCGGACACAGAGCGAGGTGTCCGAGAAAGCCGCAGCGGCCCACCCGGCCGCCATGATCCTGAACATGAACGACGCGACGCTGGACGCGTTTCAGGCGATCGAACAGATCAAGCGAAGCGATCGCTTGAAGGCCATCCCCATTCTGGCCTTCGCCAACCACGAGGAGGTCGAGACGTGGACGCGGGCCAAGCAATTGGGCGTCACCAAGATCGTGTCGCGCAACGAATTCTCGTCGCGCACCGGGCAACTTGTCGAGGAGCTAATCAGCGGTCACCAACCGCTCCACACCCCTCCCTCTCCCCCTGAGGGGGAGAGGCGAAGGTGAGGGGCACCAGACTCGGCATGAAGCACTCGCGCTTACACGAACAGCACTTGAAACTCGGGGCCGTCTTCGGCGAAGCGGCCGGATGGGAGATGCCCGTGCATTACGGCGATCCGGTCGCCGAACATACCGCCGTCCGGAACGGCGTGGGCATCGCCGACCTCTCGCATCGCGGCAAGATTCGAGTCACGGGCGAGGATCGGGTGAAGTGGCTGCAAAGCGTGATCAGTAACGACATCCTCCCGCTGGCAGCCGGACAGGGTCTCTATTCCAGCTTCCTCACGCACAAGGGCAAGATGCTCTCCTACTTTCGAGTCTATGCCCTGCCCGACTCGCTCATGCTGGAGGATGTGGGAGAGATCGGGGAAACCACCTTTCAAGCCCTCCGCAAGTTCCTGCTGTACGGCACCAAGGCCAAGATGGAGAATTGCGCCGAGACCTGGGGACTCCTGCTCGTCAGCGGCCCGAAGGCGGCTGGGCTCATCAAAGCCGCGTTCGGAGCCGACGTCACCGTCTTGAAGCCGCTGTCGTTCCTCATGCACAAACTCCCCCTCACCCCAACCCTCTCCCCCATAGGGGGGAGAGGCGAAGGTGAGGGGGGACAGCAAGCCCTCCTCATCCGCACGGAGGAAACCGGCGAAACCGATATTGAAATTCTGTTGCCCGGCGATGGTCTAATCGCCGCCTGGGACCGACTGTGGAGCGCCGGCGAGCCGATGGGTCTCAAGGCGTTCGGAACCGAGGCGCGCGAGGCGCTCCGGCTCGAAGCCGGGCTACCGAGCGCCGGCGCAGACTTGACCGAAGAGATTGTCCCGCCGGAGGCCAACCTGGAGGGGAAGGCCTTCAGCCTGACCAAGGGCTGCTACCCAGGCCAGGAGGTGGTCGCCAGGATGGATACGTATGGAAGCCTGCGCCGGCGACTGGTGGGCCTCATCCTCCGCGATCCCGTGCTCCCTCCGAAGGGCGCGAAGCTGTTCAGCGGCGAGCGCGAAGTGGGCTGGATTTCCAGCGCGGCCCGCTCCCCGTCCATGGGCTGCACGATCGCGTTCGGCTTTCCTTTGCGCGATTTCACATCGCCGGGCACTGCGCTTACGGTGGAGATCGAGGGCCGCCGTTACGACGCCACCGTCCGCCCGCTTCCGTTCTATACCCGGCACTCGGGATAAAGTCAGAACAAGAACATCACCCGCTGCCCGCCGCCGGCTCACCGGGTCAGATTGCTTCTCGCGGAAGCCGCCGTTCCCAGAGCGTCGTTTTAGTGATCCCTTCGTCGAGCAAGGAGTCCGCGAGCGCCTCCATCGCCTTCTTGAGGTTGAGGCCGAGCTGCGCTTCCTTTTTGCTACGCTCTGCTTCAGGCAGCTCTTTCAGGCGTCCCCAGGCATAAATCGCGACTTCTGTTTCCTTCCAGACTGATGCGCCATCGATCGGATCCACGGCCCACGCCTCGACGCGGACGGGCCGAAAGGCCACGCCGAAGAGATACGCGCCGCCGAACCAGACCGGCGTGCCGGTCAAGAGTTCGAAGCCGACATTGCCGAGGATGATGGCCGGATTCCAGGCGGTGGCCAATCCGATGACGGTGGTTTCCCAGGTCATGTCTCCCAGCATGCCCGCTGCCGCCCACTGCCAGCGGACTTTGCCGTAGTCCTGCACGATCCCGGTAACGACCAGATCCGCGTCCAGTCTCGCCCGGAGCTTGGCGAGCTGATCCGGCGCGAGCCTCTCCGTTGTCGTGATTCCCAGTTCGTTCAAGGCCCGATCCGTTTCTTCCGGCGGGATCAGCTCAAACGCTTCCTTACCTAACAGCCGGTCGTACATGAGCCGTCGCGCATCCTCCCGGACCTGCCTGACCGCTTGCTCGATTAACCGTGGTTCCTCCCCGTGGTTCAGTTCTCCATTCACACTTTGGATGGAAGCCAGGCTCGTGATCTCAATGCCCATGTCGAACGGGAGCACCGCCACTCTTGGCCGGTCAGCCGGCGGTGGATCCGGCCTCACGTCGGACTTGAACCACCCGCAAGCCCCCAAGCTGAGTCCCGCCCCGAGAGTGATGACACACACGCTCGCACGGAACAGGTTGCTGCTGTTCATAAGACCAATCCCTTTCAAGCTGTAAAGGCAAGGGAGACAGACGTGAACTGGTCTCAGATGTGACGGCCGCCTCAGATGCGAAGCGGCGGGAGGAAACCTGCTAAGGAGGGTGGTACCGTGTGGCCAGAGGCCCCGACAAGCAACTCGGAGAAGAGGATGACAGACGGAAGAGCCCCAAGCCCGCCCGCCGATCCCGCAAAGCCAACGCCATGCCCGGCCGTCTTCACATCCGGCACATGACCACTGACACTGCGCACCGTCGCGTTTTCGCCCGGGTCTTCGAGGTCCTGCTGGGGAAGAGAGGATTCGGCAGTCTCTGCCTCAAACGGCTCGAAGACCAGGTCTTCCACGACATCCGCCGAGGCGGTGGCAGCGAGGAGGATCGCCAGCCAGGAGAGTGCGAAGAGAATGTTCTTGCTTTGGAGATGCCGCATGCTCGATCTCACGCCGCTGGAACAAACCTGAACCTACTGTACCCCATGATCAGCGAACAGGCAAACCTTCCCAGTGATTTTGCCGGATCACGCCGCGAGAAGCGCGAACCTGTCACCTCGCTTTACCGTTCCGGATGGCGCGCGGCGATCACTGCATCCGCGAACGCAAGCAGGCTTTCCCGCTCTCCGTCGTTCATGGCCAGTAGCAGATGGGTCTCCTCGGCATGCATCAGCCGCAGACTGAGGAACGGCTCCTCCTGGCGTTTCTCCCGGTTCTCCCAGACGGCGTCAACGACCTGCACCTTGTCAAGCTCGCTGAGCGACACCACGTCGTATCGGAAATAGGAATCGCCGAACACCATGTCATAGAGCACCTTCCCGCTGGTCAACAGCAGGAGGTTAAAGCGGCCCTGCTCCTCGTACCCTTCAGGAAGAAAGCGATTGATATGCATCAAGGCCGCTTTTCGGTCGCCGAGCGCCGCTTGGATCTGCGCCTTGAGCGCCGGGTAATCAATCTGCAGGGCCCGCTCATCGGGCCCAGTGGCAGCCACCGCCGCCGCGCGCGCTTTCTCAAAGACCTCCGTCGTCGTCATAAGACCACCCATATTGGATTCTCCCGTTAGGATTCACCTTCCAGTCCCCGATAGCTCAGTCACGGGCCCATGCTCACCCGTGCATCATGAAAACGCCCCCTCACCCCAACCCTCTCCACATCACCCGTTGCTTGGACCCGTTGATTGGACCCGTTGCAGCCAGGAGCAACGGGTACCCGGGGAGAGGCGAAGGTGAAAGGAGTCTGACGCTACCATAATGGGGAGTTGTTCCGGATTGCAAGGGGCTAATCCGTCCCGCGTGCCGAGAACGCCCGGGCGAAGCGGGAAAGACCGGTCTCGTCGATGATCTCGACCCGCAGGCTGGTTCCGTTCACCGTCACAAGCCCGAAGTTGGAAAATCCCCCTTCGCTATACGGCGTGCTCGGGCGCAAGACCGGATCGGGCAGAACAGGCTGGACGGGGGCCGCGGACAGAGGACCGCAGATGAACTCGTGGAAGTCCACCGCACCATCTCCGTCCGGATCGTAGGCGTTGACCTGCGCGTAGTGGACGTCGGCCGCCAGCCAGACCACGTTCCTGATGCGGCGATCCAGGATCGTACCGACGATGGTCCTGAGCTCGGCCTGAAACCCGGTGCCATCTGCCCCTCGCGCCCAACTATCGTTCCCCAGGAGCAGCCCCGTGCCCGGCTTCCGGTTAGAGAGCGGCACGCTCGTGGCGATGACTTTCCACGTTGCGGTGGAGCGAGTCAGCCCATCCACGAGCCACTCTCGCTGGGCCGCCCCCAGCATGGTTTTGTGCTCCCCATCCGGCTCCTCGTTCCGGCTGCGATACTGTCGGTTGTCGAGGAGGAACAGCTCCAGATCGGCGCCGCGGCGGAACTTCCGGTAGAGACGGTGCGGGTCCTCAGGCGGCGCCCCGATAGGCCAGTACTCGAGGAGCGCTTGGCGCCCGGCCGGCATCAGCGGCTCGTGCGGGCCGGAGAAGTTGTTCCGGACTTCATGGTCGTCCCAGATGGCATAGACCGGCACAGCGGATAAAAAGCGTCGCAGCGCCTGATCTTCACGCTGATAGCGGTGCTTGGTGCGAAACCCCTCCAGCGTCGAGGCCAGGAAATCGGCGCCGGGCACGTTCGGCGGCGACGGGCAGCGGTCGTCTCCGTAGATCAGGTCGCCGAGCAGCACGGCAAAGGCCGGCCGTGCCTCAAGCATATGATCGAAAATGGCGTACCCGGAGCCTTCCAGGCGACATCGCTGTTGGCCTCCGAGGTCCCCGCCCCAGAGGAACGTCACGGTCTCAGGCATATCGGTGGAAGCCGAGGTCGCGAATTGACCCCTACCGATCTCGCGAACAGAAACCTGTTCCTCCCCGTCTACCGGAAGGATGCGATAGTGATAAGACCTGGCCGGCGCCAGTCCATCCAAGCGAACCGTGGCCGTGAAGTCGTGTTCTATGGTGGTCGCGATGACCGCGGACCGGACGAGCGCGTCTTCACGACTGGTTCCTATACTCTCCGGTGCGCCTTCCACCTGCACTTTCTCAGGACCGGCGGTGCGAAACCAGACGAGCGCCGAGTTGCTGGTCACATCTCCCGTTGCGACGCCATGAGCGAGATCCTTGTTGTCCGGGAATGGACTCGATGGAGGGAGACCTGGTCGGTAACTCGGGGCGCACGTGACAAGAAAGGCCAGTAGCGCCAGAAGCTGGAACGTGAGGTGACCGATCCGTGGAGACCTCGACACGGACCCCTGAGATACCTGAAATCACCCCCTACCGTCAAGGCGTGGCTCAATCGCCGTTGCATTCCGGAAGGCGGGTCCGGCATACTCTCACCAAGCAGACAAGATGCAAACGAGTGTAGAGTTGTGTGTCTAAGTTGCAAGTTTGCACAACTCAGCACTCAGAACTCATAACTCAGGACTGAGGCCGGTGTATGAGCGAGCAGGCCTGTTCGATCCATAGTTGCAAGGCGAGGGTCTATGCGCCGGCCGGGACCGGCTCACTCTGCAAAGAGCACTTCCTGGACTTTGTGAAGTGGCGGCGGCGGAAGGGGCCGGGGATGTTTCACAAGTACGGCGCTATGACCATGGAAGAACGCGACGCTCTCGTCGCCGAATGGGCCAAGACGATCAGACTCGAAGAACTGTCCACACCCCCAGGCGCAAAGCGGTAAGTGTTCAGGCGCGACGGCCAACCGCACAGACGCCAGCCGCCTTCCGGCGTCAACGCATCATGTCGATTCACCCGTTGCATCCACAGAGCAACGGGTAGCCGGCCGCGCGCCCGCCGAGCATTGTTTCTTCACTCGTCCTGCAGAGGGTGCGCCGCTTGCCCTCCACTGCGCGCATCGACCGATCACCTTTCTCCACTTCTTCAAGGAGGGCGGGCTGATTGTTTCCCAACCGCGGCCGTCGAACGAGTAACTTTTCTCACTCTCTGTTGGGGGAGCGGTCTGCATGCCCTCGAACTGCGCGCGTCGACCGATCACCTTCCGAGGTGAGGGGTCCGCGAGCACTGAGGGCGTGTAGACCGCTCACCCCATCACCGGACTTCCGTGATGATGGATCATCAGCCATCGGCCCTCAACCTTCTCGAACAGGTTTGTGGCGAGCACCCGGCTCTCTCCCCCCGCCTCTCCCTGCCGGCTGGTAATGTTCTCCGTACAGATCACCCAAGCCACATCCCCCGCTACCTGGATCTGGATTTCGGCGAGATTGAACTTCATCGAGAACGTGTTGTTGAAGATCAGGACCCAGGAATCGCGAACGGCGGGCCAGCCGACTCGCAGGGTCCAACCGGGATGGATACAAGTCACGTACTCCTGTTGGGCCCAGACCCGATCCATCCGCATGATGTCCAGGCTTTCGAAGGCTTCGTAGAAATCCCGGTTGGCACGGGCTACCTCTTCGATCTTCTCTTTGAGCATGCGCCTCCCCTCGCTCCAGCTCAGGCGCCATAATACTCTAAAAGCGCCCCGGCTTTCACGGTCCCGTTCATGGCGCGGGAGGCACGTGTTTCCTTCGCGATTTCGCGACGAACCGTCATGAATAGTCCGGGCTAGGGAATCGGGGGCCGGTTTCTGAGAGGTCGGTCGCCGCAGCCGGGCTCGCCTGGGTTGGCATTCGCCGCCGTCCGCGGCCTCGAGTGCTGAACAACGGGGGGTCTCGTTGCGGCTAGCGGGTGCTATCCTGGCTCCACACCTGGAAAGAACTTCTTGATACAATCCGGACAGATGCCGTGACTGAACTCGGCTTCCGAGTGTTCTCGGATGTACGCTTCCACCAACTGCCAGTATCCCCGGTCATTGCGAATCTTCTTGCACGACGCGCAGATCGGAATGAACCCACGGAGGACCTTGACTTCCTTGAGAGCTTGTTCCAATTCCTGAGTCCTCTTTTTCAGTTCCTGCTCCCGGGCCTTGCGGTTATCCATCTCCTGCTTCAGTTTCAAGGCTGAGCCGACTCGAGTCCGGAGTTCGATCTTGTTGACCGGCTTGTTGATGTAGTCCATGGCGCCGGCGGCAAAGGCCAACTGCAATTTCTCCCGCTGGGCGACAGCGGTCACCATGATGATGGGGATGTCCCGAAGGCGTTCGACCTCCTTAATCCGACGGCATGTTTCTATGCCGTTGATGTCGGGCATCTGGATATCCATCAGGATGAGGTCGACATCCACCCCATCTCCTCCCGAATCATCCATACCGAGGTGCTTAAAGGCTTGTGCTGCTGATTCCGCAGTCAGCAGGTCTTTGTACCCCCCCGTCTGGAGGATCGATTGGAGCAGGAGGAGGTTCTCGGTCGAGTCATCAACGATCAGAATGCTCATACAGCCCTCATGCGTCCTGCAGGGTGGCGCGATTCACGACCCTGCCTGACAGTGTTGGGTCCCAGGTCTCACGGTGAGCCGGTCTATTTATACACGACCTCCACACACTCCAGGTAAACAGAAAGCTGTTTGACCCACTTTCGGATCTCTTGGAGATTCTTGTTCGCTGCCGCCTTCTCGAGGGATCCCCCCATATCGGTGATGGCGTGAAACCCGTACCCACCGCCATCCCCCTTCATGGTGTGGCCTAAGGCCTCGATCGTCTCATAATCACTCCGCTCCACAGCCGCCAGCAGGGACTTGACGTCTTTCTGCCGGCTCTTAAGAAATCCGGGGACCAGCTCTTTGATATCCGTGTCCACGTGGACGATAATTTTGTCGCCTGGGTTCGGGTCGCATGTTTGGGTCATGTTTTCAGACTCCCTGTCTGCGCGGCGATGGCTTCCATCAGCACCGCCTTCCTGATAGGTTTCGTCAGGTGGGAGGAGCACCCGGCCGCAAGGCTTTTTTGTATCTCTTCCTTCAGCGCATACGCGGTGAGGGCGATGATAGGAGTGGCCTTGACCGAGTGTTCCCTCTCCCACTTTCTGATGGCTCTTGTCGCGGAATAGCCGTCGATCACCGGCATGTGCATATCCATGAGCACCAGATCATACCGTCCGGCAGTAAACTTCTTCACGCCACTTTCGCCGTCTTCGGCGACCTCAACCTGACAGGGGGTATTCTTCAGATAGGCCTGGATCAACACCCGGTTGTCGGGAGAGTCGTCCACCAGGAGAATGTTCAGAGCGGGCAGCTCGTCCGAGAAAGGCGATTCCGCGACGGGAGAGGGTTCTGGAATCGCGGTTTTTGGTCTGCCGATGGCCGCGGTGATGGCGTTCAGCAGGCCGGAGCGATCGACCGGCTTCGAGAGATACCCCGCCAGACCCAGTTCCCTGGCTCGAGCCAGGTCGCCGCTTCGGTGGTCGGAGGTAAACACAATGACCTTCATGTCCGACATGCGCAGCGTTTTCAGGACGTGTTCCGCGACCCTGAATCCGTCCTCGCCCGGCATGGAGCCGTCGAATAACAGCAACCGATACGGCGCGCCCGCCTCCTTCGCGCGGGTGAGTTCGGCCAATCCTTGCTTGCTGCTCTCGACCTCCGTCACCTGCGCACCCCAGGACGTCAGCATTTCTTTCAGGATGAGACGGTTTGCGGTGTTGCCGTCCACCACGAGGGTATTCAGCCGGTGCAGATCTGCCGCTGGGAGGGTCACGTAACGATCGACCTCGGCTTGGGTCTTGAACCGTGCCGAGAAGTAAAAGGTGCTCCCACGTCCGACGATACTGTCGACCTGGATATGCCCCTCCATCAGTTCCACCAGGCGCCGCGAGATGGTCAACCCGAGCCCGGTTCCCCCGTATCTGCGAGTGGTGGAGGAATCGGCTTGCGCAAAACTCTTGAAAATCTCGCTCAGTTTGTCTTTGGGGATCCCGATCCCGGTGTCGGCAACCGAGAAACGGAGACAGCCGGCTTCCTTGGTGTCCGGATCATTCTGGACACGCAGCGAGACCTCGCCTCTCTCGGTGAACTTGATGGCATTCCCGAGGAGGTTGACGAGAATCTGACGCAGGCGGTTCGGATCGCCGACCAAACGGGTTGGCACATCCGGCGACACCTGCCAGTCCAGCTCAAGCTGCCGCTCACGAGCGGTCACCGCCATCATTTCAGTCGTTCGCTCGATGAGGTCGTTCAGATCGAACGGGAGCTCCTCAAGTTCAAGGCGGCCCGCCTCCACTTTGGCCAGATCGAGAATATCGTTGATGAGGTTCAGCAGGGTGTGCCCCGCCTTCCGAAAGATCTGGACATACTGCCGTTGCTCCGGGTTCAACGGCGTCTCCGAGAGCAGGTCGGCCATCCCGATGATGGCATTCATCGGGGTACGAATCTCGTGACTCATGCTGGCAATGAATTCACTCTTGACACGGCCAGCCGCTTCAGCTGCCTCTTTGGCTCTTTGCAGTTCGTCCTCAGACCGTCTTAGCTCGACGATGAAATCGACGAGGTGAGATTTTTCTTGCCCCGCTCTCCGAACCGTCTCCGTTGTGACCCCGTAAAAGATCGCCATGATCAGGAGGAGCGGAACCCGGATCAGGGCACCTTCCGTGATCCCACCGGCTCTGATGCTGTCAAAATACAAAAGCAATCCGTATGCGAGGCACACGATAATGGAAAGAAGGAACATCTGCTTCATCGTACGGGTTGCGGCGGCGAGCAGCATGATGATGAAGTAGGCCAGGTAGAGGTCGGAGCTGGCATTCCCGGAGAGATAGATAACGTACGAGGTCAGGGCCGTATCGCCCAGCGCCAGCGCCCCCGTGAACCAGGTGGTCCACAACACGCGGATCGGAATCACCATCAGACCGGCCGTGAGCGATAACAGGCACAGGATGGCAAAGAGCCCGGCCTCACCGGAAAGCTCCGACTCTGCGCTGAACAACAGTTCGTAAGAAAGGACGATGGACACGAGGGTCTGGAGCAGGAGGACCTGGAACCGAGGAGACGCATATCCGGGAATGGGGCCCTCCGCGGGCTCCGGACTCAGCGTTTCGAACCTTGTGGCTTCGTCGGACATCATGGCCCGTTGGACACCCTGCCTCGTATTCACAAGCTGACGCCGGAGGAATGCACTACATGCCGCGCCACGAGATCCTCAGGCCGGTCGCTTGTTCCAGCCCGCCACGTCCCAGTCAGCGACCCCGCCACTTGTTGCGGATATTCGTCTGTATCGAGCCAATGCGAGGGTCGAGTTGAGCGGGACCCTGTTCCCGGTCGACCCATCAACGACCAGGATCCTCACGCCTTCATTGGGCGGACCGGCTCTGTGTCCTTTTCAAGAGATCCGTGACCGCATCGAGGGGCAGCGGTTTGCTGAACGCGAAACCCTGGATATCGCAACACCCGTTCTCACGCAGAAAGGCGATCTGGTCATCGCTTCCAACCCCTTCGGCGATCACCTTCATCTTGAGGGCATTGCCCAGGGCGACGATGGCCTTGGTAATCAAGGCGCCATCGGACGTCGTCGTGCAGTCCTGGACAAAGGCCTTGTCAATCTTGAGGGTATTCAGAGGGAAGCGTTTGAGGTAGTTCAGCGACGAATACCCCGTACCGAAATCATCAACGCAAAGCCGAACGCCAAGCTTCCTCAACGCGTGCAGCGTCGTTATGGTCGACTCAGAGGTGTTCACGATCATGCCTTCGGTGAGTTCCAGCTCCAGGAAACGGGCATCCAGCCCAGTCTCTCGCAGCACCCGCGCCACCAGCTGGACGAGATCATATTGGGGGGTCAGCTGACGAGCGGAGAGGTTCACCGAGACGATCAGCCCGTGGTACCCCGCATCGTGCCACGCTTTCGCGTGAGTGCAGGCCGTCCGCAACGTCCATTCACCGATCGGGACAATGAGGCCGCTGTCTTCGGCCACGGGAATAAATTGAGTCGGGGGCACGAGGCCCAAGTCAGGATGCTGCCATCTCGCCAAGGCTTCCACGCCGGTGATGTGACCCGTGGTCAGATCCAACTGCGGTTGGTAGTGCAGGAAGAGCTCTTCGCTTTCGAGCGCCTTGTTGAGTTTGTTCTCCAACAAGAGCCGCTTGACCGCTCGAACGTTCATATCCGCCTTGAAGAACTGGAGGGCGTTTTTGCCCTGCGCTTTGACATGGTTCATCGCAGTGCTGGCATTTTTGATCAGCGTGTCGGCATCACTGGCATCCAACGGATACACCGATAGCCCAAGGCTGGCAGTGACCACGACCTCGTGGGCGCCCAGTGATAAAGAAGGCGCCATGGCGGCCTGCACCTTCTGGGCAAGACGCGCCGCATAGTCCGGCGAGGAGATATTCTCCAGGAGGACACCGAACTCGTCGCCGCCGAACCGGGCGACCGTATCGCTCTTGCGGAAGCAACTGGTGAGCCGCGCCGAGACCGCCATTAACAAGAGATCGCCCATCGTGTGTCCAAGTGTGTCATTGATTCGCTTGAAGTCATCAAGATCGAGCACGAGCACACCGACCAACTGATCGTTACGGAGCGCTCGCTCCAGCGCCTTGTCCAGCAGGTCCGTAAACAGGCGCCGATTGGGCAGACCGGTGAGGGGGTCGTAATTCGTCAGGGCATTGCGCTCAAGCAGGAGATCGGATTTTTCCCGACTGACCTTGCGCACCCTCTCGGTCGTCAGCCCGTAAAAGGTGGCCATGATCAACAGGAACGGGATCCGGAGAAAGTGGCTTTCCCAGGGGACGTCCTCTCCCCCAGCGTATACCATGTACACCATCGCGGTATACATTCCGCAGACGACGATCGAAAGGCCGAGCATCTGGGCGAGCGTGCGGCAGGTAGAAGCGATCACGATGATCAGGAAATAGGTGAGATACATATCCGAGGTGGCATTGCCCGACAGATAGATCATGACCGAGGTAATGGCGGTGTCCCCCAACGCCAAGGTGACTGGGAACCACGTGGCCTCCACCACACGGACGGGAAGCACCATCAGGCCGACAACCAGGAGCAGCAGGCCCAGAATCACATATTCTTTGATCCCGGAGATGGGGGCATGGGATGGGCTGAAGAGAAGCTGATAGCTCAGGACGACCGTGATGAGGGTTTGCTGTTGGATGAAATGGATTCGATTCGGGGCGTCTGCGGCGACGGCACTTTCAGGAGCCTCCCTCACCAGGGGAGGCGCGGTCATCACGTCGTTGGCCATCAGTCACTCCCTGGGAGAATGCCCCACTCAGCACTGCCGCCCGGCAGTGATCGCCTTGGAGGGATGCCCTTGTTTCATTGGGTGATGGTAGCAGCAATAGCTACCTCGGTCAAACAACTTACGGGTTTTCGCACGTTGACTTATCCCCTCCGCCCCGGAGAGACTCGTGCGGCTTGCGCGTCACCAACCACACCCCGGCAAAGATCAGCGCGACTCCCCAAAAGTGTCGAGGTTTGATCCGTTCCCCGAGGATCACGGCGGAGAGCAGGAGGGCCGAAACCGGGATGAGGTTCCCGAAGAGGCCGGCGCGGGATGGGCCAATCCCGCGCACCCCGTACAGCCAGGCTTGCTGTCCGAGGGCGGTGGCAAACACAATCAGATAGACCAGCGCGATCCACCCTCCTACCGACACCGAGGCCGCTCCTTCCACGACCATCTTCTGGTCGGTCCACAGCAGGGGGATCTGCAACACCACGGAGGACAACAGGCTGGTCCAGTTCACAGTGAGCGGCGAGAATCGCTCCATCGAGCGTCGGCCACCGATCGTGTAGAGGGCCCAACTCACCAGCCCGAGCACGACCAGCGTCCCGCCCAACCAGGGCTGTTCACCGGTCACTCCCTCCGCCGCCACGCCCGACACAAGCGCGACGCCGGCAAACGACACGGCGCACCCTGCTGCGACGGACCGGAACGGCACGTCTCGGATCAGCAGGGAAGACAGGAACGCGGTGATGGCCGGGCTGGCTCCGATGATGACGCCGGCCTCCGCCGCCCCGATGTATCGTAAGCCGAAGAGGACCAGCAGGTGGTTGCCCAGGACCCCCAGCCCCAGAGCGGCGAACACGCCGGCATCCCGAGCCGAGACCCTGACGCTCCCGCCTTCCTGCCACCACCAGAGGGGAATCAAGATGGCCAGCGCGCCCAGCCCGCGAAGGACCGACACCTCGACCGCCGAGAAGGACCCGAGCGCCGCCTTCTGGCCGACGATTGAGCCGCCCCAGACTACCGCCGCCACGATCAGCGCACCATACGCCGCGAGATCAGCAGGTCTCTTCATGCCGTTCGGGCGTATAGCAGCCGATCGGACTCCCGTCAAGAAGTTTTCTTGCGGTCGCTTGTCGGCCTCACGACAAACACGCCGTCCCGGATCGTCACCAGCACGGCCACCACCCCCGGATCCGCCGCGATGATCCGGTTCAACTCCTGGATGACCGCCGTCGAGCGGTCGGGTGGCGGCTGAAGCAGCACGTCACCGGACCAGAGTACGTTGTCGATCAGAATGACGCCGGTCTCCGCGACTAACTCGAGCGCCCGCCGGTAGTAGGTCAGGTAATTGGCCTTGTCCGCATCGATGAAGATCAGATCAAAGGGACCGGTCAGGGATCGCAGGGTCTCCAGCGCCGGCCCCATTCGCAGCTCGATCTTGTTCCCGTGCGGACTTTCAGCGAAGTACTTTTTGGCGATCGCGGCCGCGTCAGGGTCAATCTCGCACGTGAGCACCCGGCCCTCCTCCGGCAACGCCTCAGCCAAGCAGAGCGCGCTGTACCCGGTGAACGTGCCGATCTCCAATACGCGCCTGGCCCTCACCAGATGGGCCATGATCTTGAGGAAGGCACCTTCCAGGGGTCCCACGACCATCTGCGGAAGGTCCATGCTCCGGTAGGTCTCCTTCCTGAGGGCCCGACACACAGCTGACTCCGTGGCCGAATGCGCTTCCGCATAGGCTTCGATCGCGGGCAAGACCAGACTCTTCATGTGACACCCTCCCGTTGCGTCCCTCGGACGGACACCTCTCTTGCGGCCACCTCAGCACCCCTACGGGCTCCGGCTCGGCCTGGCTTCCTTCGAGCGGCCCTCCTCACCTCGGGGGGGGGCCGGACCAGAGGGACCTTGAATTGGCCATTGAAGCTCGTCCCGGAGCCTTGTGGGTACTCTTCGCCATCACCACTAAATTTTGTATTGACAGGGATGTTCAAATGCTATATCTAGTGTCGCGACGTTTTTGAGTTGAGGACGCACTCGTTGATTTTCGTCATCGTCTCGTTCAGCCGACCCCCCCCAAGGCGAGCTCTCAGCTTGCCCTCGTTTCCTCTCAGCGTCGACAAGTCCGGTCCTGGACCTACGCTCGCGGAATTATTCGGGGCGCCTAGCGACGGCCTCCACCGTCGGGCGAAACGCGACCGGGGACCCGTTGGGAGACCGCATCACTGTCAGACAGGCGATCGGCGCCTTCGCAATGACGACCCCTAATGGAGGGACCCTATGCGGAACAACATCGAGTGCACCGAGCAAAAGCTTGACCAGATCTACCCGTATGTGCTTCAGGCGGCGGCTCCCGTCCCGGCCTTTGAGGTCGGCCTTCACTACCTCTCGACGGATCGCGTCAAGATCCTCGAAGCCGACGACCAAATGATCGTCGCGGAAGTCTTCGATGATTCGAGTTCGTTTCAACAGCGGATCATTCTTGAGAATGGAAACCTGATCACCGAGTGCTCGTGTTCCTCTCCGGAACTCCCCTTCTGCCCGCACTGCGTCGCGGCGCTGCTGGCATTTCAGCGCCAGGTGACGGCGGCCGGGCAACCTTCCGTCACGGAAGAGCCCGTGGGCACGA
>JAHFEU010000031.1 GCA_023248295.1 Nitrospirota bacterium
TGTAGAAGGTGCGGGTCTGTATTCCACTGCCGAAATCGGCCGTGACGGTCATCGGCGGCGCGCCGGTGCCGGCCGTGCAGGCCCCGCAGCTGCCCCCCATCCGAAACCCGCCGATCAGGATCGTCCCCCACCCATTCGGGTGGTCGGCGTCCGCCGTGAAGATACGCGCATCGATCAGCTTTGGCTTCAGGTCCACATAGTACACATGGCCATAGTCCGTCCGCGTCAGCCACTGCAGTTGCGGCAGGAGCTGGTAGGGGATGAAGCCCCAGAGCTCCTGGCCCAAAACCGGCCCGCCGCTGTTGTCGGTCGCCGTCCGGGTGAACCAGCCGTGTTCGACCTCCAGCGTGGTGGCGGGATCATCCCCCCGGTGATAGAACCCGACATTGAAGGCATGGAGCATCCCGTCGTTGGCCCCCATGTAGGCCACCTGCCGCCGGCTCCGGTACTGCTGAAAGAAGGGGGTATAGCTGGCATCCCCGTAGATCAGGTCAAATCGGTCCTTGGGCGCCCCCACCACGGTCGGTGTGGAATTAGTTGGGTCCCCTAGCTTCCAGACCTGTAGCCCGGCTCCGATGGTAAGCTGCCGGTCGCGCAGGCCGGCCACCTGATCGCCGCGGATGAAGTTGATGATATTGTTTGCGGTGAAGGGGGCCGCCCCGGCCCGTAAATAGGGTCCGAGGGTCGCAGCATTGGCTGTCGTGAAGGGGAGCTGCTCCCCGGCATCCACGACGCCGTCGTTGTCGGTATCCACCCAGGTCAGGAGATTGCGGGCCGATGACGCCGTCAACGCCAGTTGTTTCCCCGCTTCCCAGATGCCCCGGACTTCCTTCAGCCCGACCGTCTCGAAGGGGGTGGTGGTGTCCGCCTTCCCGTCCCCGTTGGCGTCGGCATACCGATCCACCCTGACCTCGCTCACGGACGTATCGTACCGCGTCTTGATGATCTGGTCGTTCTGGAGGATCAGTCGTCCGTCTCCGTCGGTGTCCTCCCGAAGGTTGCCAAACGCATCAAGGAACAGGCCCTGGGTGTAGCCGGCCCATCTGATCTCGCTGAATCCCTCCAGCGTCAGAGGATAAAAGAAGGCCTGATAGAGTGCGCCCTCGCCGGTGGAGGAGGTCGCCAACACTGAGAGCGACGTGCCGGACGCGCTCCGCTGCAGAATGCTGGTGATGGCTGCCAGGATCCGGTCCTTCATTTTCTCGGCATCGTCAGACTCATAGTAGGTGTCGGGAAGGCCGTCAGCTCCCTCGGCCCCGGTCAAGTTGTTGAGCTTGTCCCACTCCTCGGGAAGGTCTGGGAGGTTATTGTTGTTGCGGTCCACGAACCCGCCGGCCTTGGCCGCGGCTTGCAGGAGGTCCCGGCCGACGGCCTGGCCTTCGAACGCATAGAAGGTATAGATGGTCAGGTTCTGAAACCCGGATAGGTCTTTCCCGGTCGCATTGAGGACCGGAATCGTCGCCTGGCGGAGATCGGTGGTATGGGCGTAGTAGGCCACGTCATCCATGTAGTGGGAGCCGTTGTTCGGATAGTTGGTCTTGTGGGGAGTGCACGGGGACGAGCTGGGGCTGCCGGTGCAGTGGCCTCCGTGAACAGCATGGCTGTAATCCTGGAGGGCTGCCGGGATGTTCTGGTCCTGGGTCGTCGCCCCATCCGTGAAGACGATCACGAAGCTCTTGCAGCAGGGAACGTACTGGGACCGCCCGGCCCACTGCGGCTGCTGGAAATAGTACGGGTCCCGGTTCGTGACATTGTAGGTGTAGTCGGAATTGGTGTAGGCCGGCGGAATCTGGGCGAAGTAGCGGGTGGCCTCGTAGAGCGACTCGGCCAGCGGGGTCCAGGTGGAGGGGGTGGTATTCTCGATGGCCGTGATCTGGTCCTGGATATTCGACCCCACATCGCTCAGGACCTTGCCGCCATCGCCGGCCCCTTTAAACTCCATAATGCCGAACCGGGCCTTGGATCCCACCTGCTGGATGACCCCGGTGGCATTTTCAAAGTGATCCGCGCGGATCTGCCATTGGGTCTCAACGTAACCGTTGGTGGGATCCCCACAGCTCGAGCCGCCGGGGACAACACTGTTGTTACGCACACAGAAGGAACCCTTGAGCGCCGCGCTGCTCCCCACAAGATGAAAGTAGACGTTTGCGGTCGTCGGGATAATGGAGGCCGGCATCCGGCCTGCCGCCTGCGCCACCGGGACTGACTGCGTCTGGTCCAGGCAGCAGGCGCCGTTGTCAAAGGTGTACTGTCCGACGAGCTGTTTGCATCCCCCCTGTGCGTCCCGGCCTCCGGCCGAGCAGGTCCCGCCCATCATGACCCATTTGGCGATATCGATCCGCCGCATCGAGACATAGTTCAGGAGGTTGCCAGACCAGAGGTAGGGAGAGGTCGTGCAGGTCCCCAGGGTGGCGGGGTTGGCCGTAGGATCCGGGATGAACTTGTTGCTGCCGTAGTCGTAACACTCCAACGGGTCAAACAGGCCGGAATAGGTCTGGTTCGGATCGAAGGCATTCCCGAAGGCCATGCTGTTCATGCTTCCGGAGTTGTCCAACAGGAGCAGAATGTTGGGGGGGACCGCATTGGCCCCGACAAAGGGCGGGTACGCGGTATAGTCGGCCATCGCTTGGGCTTTCACCTCGATGGGCCCAAGGATTAGGCTCGCAAGCGACAGGGCGCACGCGAGGGCGAGGCGTTGTATCGTTCCTGCGGAGCCGTTTGTTCTCGCTTCTGCCGCGGTACCGATCTTCGTGGGGAGCATGGTGATTGGTCCTCGTTCCTGGGTGTTAACGGCTGTTGTTTCGCGATCCTTTCAAACCATAGCTCTGCCTTCATAAAGATGGGATTGGGAAAGTGAGGGGAGGGTGTAAACATTTTGTAAAGACCTTTGGGGGGGAGCGTATCAATTTTCCATAAAGACTTTTGCTGTTGGGCAGGGAGGTGGGGATCAAGGGGGCAGGGCCATGCACCGGAGACAGGCTTTCTCCGTGAGGGGCTATCAAAAAACCAAGGAGGGTTCAGAGAGGCCCGGTGCATCTCCGGCAGACGCGGGTGCGGCTGGGATTACGGTGCTAGGACGTCATCACGGAGAAGCAGTGATGGATCGAGCGAAGATTGAGCTGGGGCAGGTGTCTGGGTGGACCCGAGGGTGCTGACTACTCGGGAGAATCTTCTCGCGTGTCGGCACAAAATCGGTAGCCAACCCCGGGATCGGTCACAATGAAGTGCGGACGACCTGAATTCGTTTCGAGCTTCTTTCTGAGGTGGCCCATGAACACTCGCAGATATTGCACCTTATCGTGATAACCCGGCCCCCACACAGCGGTCAGCAGCATCCGGTGCGTGAGCGGCCTCCCGACGTTTTGCACCATGTACTTGAGAAGATCGTACTCGGTTGGCGTCATTTTGACCTGCTGGCCGTTCAGCCGTACCTCGCGGCGATCGAAGTTGACCGAGAGGTCCCCACTGGTGAAGACCGGCTCCACACTCTGCGCGCCGGCGGCTCTCCGCATACTGGCCTTGATTCTGGCGAGCAACTCCTCCACGCTGAACGGCTTGGTCACGTAGTCATCCGCCCCTTGCTCCAGCGCGTCCACCTTCGACCGCTCATCGCCGATTCCGGAGAGGACGATGATGGGGGCGGGCGATTGCTCGCGGACACGACGAATGAGTTCCAGCCCGCTCATGCCGGGCAGGATTAAATCAATCACAAAAATATCGGGGGGGCGATGCACGATGAGTTCTAACGTTTCACTGCCGGATTGCGCAACCAACACCTCATAGCCTTTCGCCGCCAGGTTACCCTGCAACAAACGGAGGATCGACGGCTCATCATCGACGATGCAGATTCTGGCCCCTTGGCCCATCGTGCCCTCCGCAATCGGGATCCCCCCCGGCCCCATACAACCGGGGCGACATAAAGAAAAGATTAGCACATTTATTTGTTTATCAAATCAATCGGTTCAACGAAGTTGATGGCGGGTTTCTTGGGGGGCCATGCTTCTGGCTTCCGAGCGGCCTGTGGATGAGCCCCCGACGCGGCCGGAAGCGACACTCGACTCATGAAGCCCGCCCGGGGTCTTTTGACTGGGTGAAGTCTGACATTCCCGGGCCTTGGTAGGCGTCTGGCGAAAGACGTGCCGAGACTTCTGTGTCAGATTAATGCGGTGGAAAACCGGCGCTGATGCCGCGACAGAGCGGGAAGACCTACGGGTCCAGGATGCGGGCGTTACCCCTCATTCACTGGCGTCGGTCTCCTCTGCGCGACAGAGCCCCCTCGACAAGGAGGTCACTGCCGATCCGTTGGGTCTGGAGATCCGTCACAGGGAGAGCGCCCGCCAACCGGTGCGGAGCACGTCCTCCGATCACGCCTTTGGCATCCCGTCCCCCCAACAGAGTCGGGGCGATGTAAAACAGCACGCGGTTCACCAGTCCCGCCCTGAGCGCCGACGCATTCAGTTCACTTCCGCCCTCAAGCAACAAGCCGGTGATGCCCATCCGCCCGAGACGGGTCAAGCAGGCGCGTATGGATACCCGTCCGTGTTGCGCCGGCAGAACGACCACCGAGACCCCCTTCGCTCGGAGCCGCTCAATCCGGGCCTTGGGAGCTCGTGCCGTGGTGGCGACCACCACACCGGACCTCGGACCAGTCGGGACCCCCGGCGACAGCACACGCGCCGCCGGTGAGATGCGGAGCGTGCTGTCCACAACCACACGGAGCGGCTGGCGAACGCGGGGCCCCTTTGACGGCCCATCTGCAAGCCTGGCTGTCAGTTGTGGATCGTCACGCAGGACCGTTCCGATCCCCACCATGACCGCGTCCACCTCGCTTCGCAGACGATGCGCATGTCGTCGAGCCGCTTCACCGGTGATCCATCGAGACTCCCCACTGGCCGTGGCGATCTTGCCGTCCAGCGTCATCGCCGCCTTCAAGATCACGAACGGCCGGCTGGTGCGCATCCAGTGACAATACATTTCGTTCAGTCGCTCGGCTTCCTCGCGAAGACAGCCGATCGTTACCTGGATGCCAGCCCGACGCAGGAGACTGAGGCCGCGCCCGCTGACCAGAGGGTTGGGATCGCGCATGGCCACCACGACGCGTCGAAGGCCCGACGCGATGATGGACGGGACGCAAGGGGGTGTGCGCTTGCCGGTGTGATGACACGGCTCGAGGGTGACGTACAGGGTGGCGCCCCGCGCCCGCCCGCCAGCCGACCGCAGGGCCAGCACCTCCGCGTGTGGCCCGCCAGGCCGCCGGTGGTAGCTCTGCCCGACGATCCGGCGTCCGGACACCACGACCGCACCGACCATCGGGTTAGGGCTGGTCCGCCCCCGGCCTTTGGCGGCCAAACGGACCGCCAGCGCCATGTACCTGCGATCGAGCTCGGGTTGCTTCACCGCGTCTTGCTGGAGGGAAGTCTGCGGCTGCGGGACCCCCGACGCGCACGCGGGGTCTGTCCGGCCCGGCCGGCTGAATGGGGAGCGGGATGCGGTGCGGACTTGCCGGCGGCCGGATTCGCGCCGGTTCCCCATGGTCCCGTCAAGGCCGCCTGGGCTGCCGCCAGTCGCGCAATCGCGACACGGTACGGCGAACAACTCACGTAGTCCAGGCCAAGCTGGTGACAAAACTCAACCGAACTCGGCTCGCCTCCGTGCTCGCCGCAAATCCCCAGCTTGATGTCGGGGCGCGTGAGGCGTCCCTCCGTGATGGCCATGCGCATCATCGCCCCCACCCCTTCCCGGTCCAGGACGGCGAAGGGATCGGCCTCCAGGATGTTCTCCGCCTTCCCGGGAATGGCAGCCCCGCAGCTATTGCACACCATCTTCTTCCAGTCCACGTCGGAGCTGAGGCACCGAGGACAGCGATCCTGCCGTTGCATGTAGAACCCGACGAACTTCGCGGCGTCGTCGCGCGAGAACCCGAAGGTGGTCTGGGTGAGATCGTTGGTCCCGAAGGAGAAGAATTCCGCCTCCTCGGCGATCCGTCTGGCGGTCACAGCCGCCCGCGGCAACTCGATCATGGTGCCCACCAGGTAGGTGAGCTTGACGTTGCTGCGCCGCATCGTCTCCTCGGCGACCTCCCGGATCAGATCCTTTTGGGCTTTCATTTCCGACACCATCCCCACCAGCGGGATCATGATTTCCGGCACGATCTTCTTGCCTTCGCGGGTCACCTCACAGGCCGCCTCGAGGATGGCGCGGGTCTGCATGCGCGTGATCTCCGGCATCGTGATGCCGAGCCGGCAGCCTCGCAGGCCGAGCATGGGATTGAACTCATGGAGCTCCTCCACGCGAGCCAGGAGACGCCGTTTTTCCTCCACCAGCGCCGGGCTCCCGCCAATGAGCTCTAGCCGCGCGATCTCCACCATCAACTCTTCCCGCTTGGGGAGGAATTCATGCAGCGGGGGGTCCAGCAGACGAATCGTCACGGGGAATCCCTTCATCTCGCGGTACAGACCGATGAAGTCCTGCTTTTGCAGGGGAAGCAACTGCGCCAGGTAGCGCTCGCGCTCTTCCCGCGTGCGGGCCAAGATCATGTGCTGCATGATCGGGATCCGATCCTCGGCAAAGAACATATGCTCGGTTCGGCAGAGGCCGATCCCCTCGGCCCCGAAGCCTCGGGCGATGATGGCCTGCTCAGGCACGTCCGCATTGGCCCGGACGCGCAGCACTCGGAACTCGTCGGCCCACTTGAGGAGCGTGGAGTAGTACTGGTACTTCTCCGATCGGCGCGCATCCATCTTACCCTGGATGACCTGGATGACCTCGGATGACACCACCGGGATATCGCCCTCGTACACATGGCCGGTGAACCCGTTGATCGAGAGGGAGTCGCCCTCCTTGAAGACACGAGACCCGAGCTTCACCGTGGCGCCATTTTCCACGTCCACCGCTTCACAGCCGGCGACGCAGACCTTGCCCATTTGCCGAGCGACGACGGCGGCGTGGCTGTTGGATACAAGCACCGGGGTCATCCGGCTGGAGAAGATGACGAAGTTTTTATCCAGCTCTTCGGGAGCGTCGACTTCGAAGTTATAAACCAAGGTGGCCTCAGGACCGCGTGATCGGGTCACACGGTACGAGCGCAGCGCCGAGTCAAGCAGCGTCTCGACCTCTCGATATTCAGCGCCAGGGCACAGCGGAAGAATGTCGCGGCGGATCTTCTCCACCCCGAACATGATGTTGCGCTTGACCGCCTCGCGCACGCGACCCATAAAATTGACGTGGTCGACCAGATCTTCGAATAGGGATCGCATTGCAAAGCACTTGGACTCGTAGCGGCGTGGCGGGATCTCCGCCTTGATGCGATGTGTAAAGGCCAGGATTTCTTCAACTTGCTCCGCGATCTGGAGCAGGAAGGCGTCGCGCTTGTTGGTGATCTGTGGCACGATTCCAAGCCTCAGGCACGCTAAGGCCAAACCTTCAAGCAACTCTGGTCTCTTCTGGGATACGACGATTTGCAGGCGCACCGCGCTGGGCTCCTCAGCGTAGGTGCCATCGCCGTCCACGTAGCCCGCTAGAAAATGGAGAAGCGCCGTGCGGTCCAGCCCGAGTGCCCAGGCGGTCAAGTTATCGCGGATGTCGGCCAGCCGTGCAGCCGGCTCGCGATGGTAACAGATGCGATCTTCGACGCTGCCACGAATTATGCGCTCTCCGATCACTCCCGCCCCTTCGCGTTCACGGACATAGCTGAACGGTACCCCGAATGCCAACTCGAATGCCTGCTCAACCGCGGCGATAAACCCGGCCTTCTCGGGCGTTGGTTTCTGGATGAAGGTGACAGATCCTTTCGTTGGCTTGAGGTTGATGTACCCGTCAGACAAGAGAGCGCCGACAACATATGCGAGGGCCGGAGCAGTCGCGGTTTCTCCCAGTGAGGGTATCTGGTCAATGACCAGAACGAAGTCTTCGTCGGCCAGGAGCGCGTCGAGGCCCTTCTTCATCAGTTTGCGGTCCCGAAGTGTCAGCATTTTGTGGTCAGCCGTGAGACGAAGGAGGTTCTGCTCAGCGCGGCCGGTCTGGGAGACAGTAACAGTGATCGCTTCAGATGGTCTGCAACCAGCGGCGACGATATGGCGCCATACCGGCCGCAACGTGCGGCTGTCAAAGGATAAGACACGCAGGGATGCAGCTTCCTTCAGCAAGCCAAATGCAACCTCAGCTCTGAGCAGGCCTCGGTCAGTGAGGATGCGCGTTTCGCCGGCTATACATGTCATCCCGCCTCTCGCGGTCAGGAACCCCTCTGACGCGTTCATCCCGTGGATATCGTCCGGGCTGGTCTCTTGACGCACCAAGATGACGCGCTCACCCCGCGCGTGCATCTCGACCGCCCGGTCAGGCGTCAGCGCGATCTTCCCGGCCGCCGCGCCCGGTCCGGCCGGCAAGCCCTTGCCCAGGGGCGGGTGTTTGGCTTCTGCCGCGGCATCGAAGATCGGGTACAAGTATTGAGAGAGTTGCTCCGGTCCCACACGGAGCACCGCTTCGCGTTTGGTGATCAACCCTTCCTTGACCATATCCACCGCGATGCGCACGGCCGCGATGCCGGTGCGTTTCCCCACCCGGGTCTGGAGCATGTAGAGCTTGCCCTCCTGGATGGTAAACTCCAGGTCCAGCATATCGCGGTAATGACGTTCGAGGGTCCGGTACGTGTTCGTCAACTGCTTGGCGGCGCGTGGAAGACGGCCGGCCAGGGAGCTGACCGGGATGGGGGTCCGAATCCCGGCCACCACATCTTCCCCCTGTGCGTTCAACAAGTACTCACCGAAGAAGGTATGCTGACCGGAGGACGGGTCGCGGGTGAACGCGACGCCGGTTCCGCTCGTGTCCCCCATGTTTCCGAACACCATGGCCACCACGTTCACGGCAGTCCCCCAACCGTCCGGAATATTGTATAGGCGGCGGTAGGTGACGGCGCGAGGGCCGTACCATGACGAAAAGACGGCGTGGATGCCCATTCTGAGCTGCTCCAACGCATCGGCGGGAAACTCATGCCCGGTCTCTTCACGGACCGCCGCCTTCAGCCGGGCAACCAGTTCCTTCAATGCCTTGGCATCCAGGTCAGTGTCCAGCGCCACGCCGCACCCCGCCTTCTTCCGCTTCAGGATCTGCTCGAATCGCTCACGGTTCACACCCATGACGACGCTGCCGAACATCATAATAAAACGCCGATAGGCGTCCTGCGCGAACCGTTCATTCCGCGTTCTCGCAGCCAACCCGTTGACCGTGCGGTCATTCAGCCCGACGTTCAGCACCGTATCCATCATGCCCGGCATCGACGCCCGGGCACCTGACCGGACCGACACCAAGAGCGGATTGTCGGGATCTCCGAAGCGGGCTCCCATCGAGCGTTCCACCTTCCTGAGACACTGCAGGGCTTGTTCCCACATTCCTGGGGGATAGACCTTGCCCCGGCGGTAGTACTCGACGCAGGCTTCGGTCGTGATGGTGAAACCGGCCGGCACGGAGATCCTGAGATTGGTCATTTCGGCCAGGCCGGCGCCTTTCCCGCCCAGCAGTTCCTTCATCTCGCCGCTTCCTTCGGCTTTTCCATCCCCGAAGTAATAGACGTATTTCTTCGTGCCCACGCCTGCCCTCTCCTCTTGTCCAGGACGAACCGGGACTGACCGAATTGACTACACCTTGGCGACCCGCGTCGGTAGCCGCCCACGGTATCGAGCGATCAGATAGCGTTTGAGCGCGATGCCTAGCACCACGACCGCCGCCACAAACGCGCCGAGGATGAACACCCGGTAATCCATTCGCACGCCGTCGTCGAAATACAGTTTCCCGTCCGCGCCTTTGACGACCTGGGTCTCCGCTTGAAACTTGTGCGTGTCGCCGGAGGGATCTGACAGGTTGATCCACTCGTAACAGAGCTGGACGGGCCGCTCGACTCCGGCCACTTTGTGCCAGCTCAGACGCACGCAGATATCCTTGGCCGGATTGAAGCGATCCGGCGTCGTGAACAACGTATCCAAGTTGACGCCGCTGACCCACACCCCGAGCAGCAAGACCGCATTGCACAACACGATCAGCGCGGCCGTCACCCGGTACGCATAGCGACGAACCCGGTCGGCCTGCAGCTCCTCTTGCCCCTGCTGTTCGCGGCGCACATCGTCCAGTGGAGTCACCAGGTTTCCGCTCGAAGCAGTCATCGTGCGGGCACCGCCTCAGGTTCCCCGGACCACGATCTGTGAGAAATCAGCGAACGACAGGAAGAGCTGATCAATCGCGTAGAGCAGCGACAGCCGGTTCGCCCGAAGGCGTGGGTCATCGGTGTTGACCAGCACTCCGACGAAAAACCCGTCGATGGCCGGCCTCATGCGAACCAGGGCTTCCAGCGCCTTCGCATAGTCGCTCTGGGCTATGGAAGCGGGAACGATCCGGCTGGTCTCGTTCAGAACGTCGTACAGTGCTGTTTCCGTCGAATGCTGGAAAAGCGCGGGGGCAATGTCCTGACGAGTCCACTGCTCCTTCTCGACCAGACGATGGGCCCGTTTGAACCCCACCATGAGGGGATCAAACTCCGGCCGCGCGGTGATCGCCTGAAGGGCCTTCATTCTCGAGAGAAGATCGACGAGATCGAAGGCTCCGCCCCTCGACAGGCTCGGGGCGGCCTGAGCCTGGCCTTCGACTCCGCTCGGGATCCTGAGTTCATCGAAAGGTCGAAGGCCGGCAGCCGCGGGCTTGAGCACCGCTTCCATCACGTCATCGCGCAGGCCATGGACCGTTCGACCGTAAAAGCGAAGTCGCTCGAAGATGAACTGGGCGATCCGTTCCCGACTCTCGTCCCCCTGGAGCGGCACAGGTTGGAATCCGTCATCGGTCACGATATTCCTGGCATGATCGACGGCCTTGCCGAGATTCAAGCGGAGGTTCCCCTCGATGAGAATCCGCACGATCGCGGTTGCATGGCGCCTCAATGCAAAGGGATCCTCGGAGCCAGTTGGAACGAGTCCGACATGGAAAAACGCAGCGATCGTGTCCAACCGATCCGCGAGGGAGAGGATTTTTCCCGGGAGCGTCTGAGGCAACTCGCCATCCATGGACCGCGGCAAGTACTGTTCGGCGATCGCACGGCTCACCTCCTCCGATTCGCCGTCGTGCCCGGCATACTCGCCGCCTATCACCCCCTGCAGCGTCGGAAACTCGCCCACCATTCCGGTCAGGAGGTCGGCCTTACAAAGTTGGGCGGCTCTCTTGCACGTGCTCTTTACGTGGTTGCGAGTTTTCTCATCGAGATGTAAGAGGATTGATGCAAGTCTCTCAGTCAGCTTGATCACTCGCTCCTGTTTCTGGTAAAGCGTGCCCAGTTTCTGATGAAAGGTCACCTCCGCCAACTTCTTGACTCGCTCGATGAGTTTGATCTTCCGATCTTCCTCGAAAAAGAACTTGGCATCGGCCAGTCGGGCCGCCAGCACGCGCTCGTTCCCTTCGCGGACTAATCGCATATTCGACGACTTCATGTTGGCGACGGCGATGAACTTCGGGAGCAACGCCCCGTCCGGACCCATCAGTGAAAAATACCCCTGATGCTCTTTCATCGCCGTCATGAGCACCATTTTCGGCAGCGAGAGGTAGTGCGGCTCGAATTCGCCAAGGATCGCGTGCGGGTATTCGACGGAATAGATGGCCTGCTCCAAGAGGTCTTCATCGCGATGGAGATGTCCGCGAGCGGCCTTGGTCAGGCTCGTGAGCTGGGACAGAATCATCGCGCGACGTTTGTCCTGATCCGGAATGACGCCGTGACGCTCCAACGTTTTCATGTAAGTCCTGAGATCTTTCACCGGCACCCCTGGGGCGTCGACGGACCCGGCAGACCCGAGGAAGCGGTGTCCGAAAGTCCGATTGCCTGCCCTGATCCCGCCGATCTGGATGCCGACCACTTTCCCGCCGTACAGCGCCAGCAGCCACCGGATCGGGCGAGCGAACCGCATGTCGGTTTCGTTCCAGCGCATCGACTTCGGGAACGACAGTCCGCCGATCAAGCCAGGCAGAATGTCGCCGAGGACTGCGACGGCCGAGCGTCCCGCCTGGCGCTTCACCGCGAACACGTACTCTCCTTTGGAAGTCCGCCGAACTTCCAGGGCGCCGACCGGCACGCCCTGCGACCCCGCGAAGCCGATCGCCGCTTTCGTCGGCTGCCCGGCTGCGTCATAGGCCGCGGCCTTGGAGGGCCCCATCACTTCCTTGACGATCCCAGCCTGCCGGCCTGACAACGACTCGACCACCAGGACCAGGCGTCTCGGGCTGCCGTACGTGCGCACCGCTCGATGGGTCAGCCGGTGCTCCTTCAGCAGGCGCTCCACCGAATCCGCCAGCGCCCGCAGTGCCGGCGGGAGGAACTGAGTCGGCAACTCCTCGGTTCCGACCTCGAGCAGCAACTCCGCGCTTCCCGGCTTGGTCCCGGAACGTGTCCCGGCGGATTGACGATTCGGCCTGCTCGCGATGGGAGATTTGATCATGGTACTGCGACTCCGGTTCCGGCCGTGGCCTTGTGGTGCAGCAACGGATAGCCCAAGGCTTCTCGCTCCCTGAGGTAGCTTTCGGCGCACTGGCGGGCCAACCCGCGGACGCGGGCGATGTAGCCCGTCCGTTCCGCCACGCTGATCGCGCCGCGCGCGTCCAGAAGATTGAACAGGTGGGACGCCTTGATGCAGTAATCATACGCCGGCAGCGTCAAGCCCCTCGCGAGCAGGCGTTTGGCTTCCGACTCGAATGCCTGGAAAGTGCTGGTCAGCAACGCCACGTCCGCTTCCTCGAAATTGTACTTGGAAAACTGAACTTCCGTCTGTCGGTGGATCTCTCCGTACGAGATGGCGTCGGTCCAGGCCAGATCGTACACGTTGTCCACCTGCTGGAGATACATCGCGATGCGCTCCGTGCCATAGGTAATCTCGACCGTGATCGGATGAAGCTCGATTCCACCGACCTCCTGAAAATAGGTGAACTGGGTGATCTCCATCCCATCCAGCCGCACCTCCCATCCCAGCCCCCAGGCTCCCAAGGTCGGAGATTCCCAATCATCTTGTACGAACCGGATGTCGTGTTGTCGAGGATCGATGCCGAGACATGCCAAACTCTTCAGATAGAGAGACTGTATCTCGTCGGGAGACGGCTTGAGGACGACTTGGTACTGGTAGTAGTGCTGCATCCGGTTCGGATTTTCCCCGTACCGGCCGTCAGTGGGGCGTCGGCAGGGCTGCGGATAAGCCGCCCTCCAGGGCTCCGGGCCCAGCGCCCGTAGAAACGTGGCCGGGTGGAAGGTTCCGGCTCCCATTTCCAGATCGTAGGGTTGATGAATGACGCAGCCCTGGTCAGCCCAATAGCGGTGGAGGGAGAGGATCAACTCCTGGAGGGTCACAGCTCGTCCTTGCCGTCGTTGCCGAGTTCGGACCGGGGTCGGGGTTTGACGATCGATGGGGAAACCCCGGGTACAGAGCATCGCGGAGGCCGGGCCAAACTAACAAGAAACCGGTGCGCTCGTCAAGCAATGGCCTGTTCACGCGGAGCCCTTTCGAAAAAGAACCCGGTTGACATTGATCAGACTTTTTGACCTTGACGGAGCCAGGCCGGTCGGGCTATTGTGATAAAACTTGACTAATTCAGTTTAGAATGAAGTTAGGCGCCATGAAATTCTCGAAGAAAAGCGAATACGCCCTCAGAGCTCTCATCGAACTGACCGGCCAATACGGACAGCCCCCCCTGCAACGTCACGAAATCGCCAAGCGGCAACAGATCCCGATCGAGTTCCTCGAGCAGATCCTGCTGACGCTCAAGAACGCGGGTCTCCTGGGCAGCCGACGCGGGGTCACCGGCGGCTACAGCCTCATCAAACCACCCCAGGACATCACCCTCGGCCAGGTGATCCGAATCCTGGACGGCCCCCTGGCGCCGATCGGCTGCGTCAGCAAGACCGCCTACCAGAAATGCAGCGACTGCCCCTATTCCGAGAAGAAGAACTGTCCGATCCAGAACGCGATGCTCGGCGTGCGCAACGCCATCGCGGACATCCTGGACAACTACAAGCTGAGCGACTTCGCGTCGGGTCACTGCAAACGGGCACATGCCTGAGCGGAGATCGTGCCTCAGCATGCTGGCAAAGAGATCATCACACGAGGGCAGTTGACACCGAACTGAACACCATCTTCACGATTACGCACTCGACGGATGAACACGGAACACATCATTCTCATCCTGATCACGTTCATGGCTGCGACGGTCAATGGAGCGTTAGGCTACGGCTTTTCCTCCATCACCGTTCCCGTCGCGTTGCTCTTTTACACGAACAGAATCCTGAACCCGGCCTTAGTCATGGTGGAGGTGGTCATTAACAGCTACGTCTTGGTGATGAACCGAAAGAGTGTGCCGCACACCTGGAAGAGAGTGTTGCCCATATTGCTTGGCGTGCTGCCAGGGGTCATGATCGGCAGTTATGTTCTGTTCATGATTCAACCCGGGTGGGTCAAGTTCTTCACGTATTTTGTCCTTCTTCCGCTCATCCTGCTCCAAGCGGCCGGCGTACGAAAGCCTATCCGTTCAGAGAAAGCAGTCGGGCTGCCTTTTGGGATGGGGATAGGAACGCTGTATTCCGTCACGACTATCTCCGGCCCGCCTCTCGCTCTCCTCTTTAATAATCAAGGGTATGCCAAACAGGAGTTTCGGGCGGCTCTGAGCCTCATCCGAGTGGCTGAATCAACCATGACGGCGGTCGCCTACTCTTTCCTAGGACTGTACAGCGCTGAGAGCGCGCAGACGCTTCCCTTCATCGTTCCGAGCGTGCTGGTCGGCATTCCTCTGGGAACCTTCCTCATCGGACGGATGGATCCTGAAACGTTCAGAAGGTTGTGCATGAGCTTTGATGCCCTGGTCGTGGGGTTTGGCATGTCCAGAGTCCTCGTCGAACTCAAACTGGCACCCAGCCCCGCCGCCTATAGCGTCCTGGCGGCTGTGGTGGCGATTGATGCCTACCTGCTCTACCGTTTCTTCCAAAGACGCTCGTTCCCGTCAAGGACGGCAGGACGATCTGGCTTGAGGTTGCCAGGCTCGTAAGATCCGCGGAAGCGACGACAACCACCGTCCTGACAGTCCACTGCTGCGCCACCTAACCAGAGGCCTTGTCGGAACCTTCGCTCTGCTTGATTCCTAGGACACCCTCACATGGACCAGAAGGTCAATTGACTCACTTCGGCTGTTTTGTTAGGCTGCACGGGCGCGCCCTGGAGTCTTCGACCGCGTGACAACCGTCTAACAGGAGACAACATGCCCGCCCCAACCATGGCCACCCCTTCGCTCGTGGTCACCCTGCAGAACAAGGCCACGATCCTCCGGATCGAGAGTGTCCGCGCAACCACGGAAGCCGGGAGCGGACACCCGTCAAGCTGCTGTTCGGCCGCCGACATCGTCGCCACGCTCTTCTTCGCCGTGATGCGGTACGACCCCAAGCATCCGAAACATCCCAACAACGATCGCTTTATCCTGTCGAAAGGCCACGCGGCACCACTGCTCTATGCGGCGTGGGCTGAGGCCGGCCTGTTCGACAAACAGGACCTGCTCAAACTGCGCACGCTGGAATCCGACCTGGAAGGCCACCCGACGCCGCGGTTGTCGTTTGTGGACGTGGCCACCGGGTCGCTCGGACAGGGCTTGACCGCGGGGGTCGGCATGGCTCTGAACGCCAAGCGGCTCGACCGATCGAGCTATCGCACCTACGTCCTCCTTGGCGACGGGGAATCCGTGGAGGGCTCGAACTGGGAGTCGGTGGAGCTGGCACGTCATTTTGGCCTCGACAACCTCTGCGCGATCGTGGACATCAATCGCCTCGGACAAAGCGATCCGACAATATTGCAGCACGACATCGAGGGATATCGCGCACGCTGGGCGGGATTCGGCTGGCATGCCATCGTGGTGGACGGACACGACGCGGCTGCGCTGCTGGCGGCATTTGACGAAGCCGCCCGCACGAAGGGCAGACCCACCGTCCTGCTCGCGCGGACGTTGAAAGGGAAAGGGATCTCCTTCATCGAGGACCGTCCCGATTGGCACGGGAAGGCGCTCAAGAAGGGGGAAGAATCGCAAAAAGCGCTCGACGAGCTGACGCGTCAGCTCAAACCGGAAGCGAGCGAACCGGACATCCCCCGGCCGGAGCCGGCCGTGCATAGCGCCCGACCAGCCAAACCAATGGCTCCCCCGGCGTACAAGCCCACGGACTTCGTCGCGACACGCGAGGCGTTCGGGACTGCCCTCGCTGCCTTGGGCGACGCCAATCCGCTTGTAGTGGGACTTGACGCCGACGTGAAGAACTCCACGTTCACCGACAAGTTCGCGAAACAGTTTCCCGACCGGTTCTTTGAGCACTTCATCGCGGAGCAGACCATGGTGGGGGCGGCCGTGGGTCTGGCGGCGTGCGGCAAGATTCCCTTTGCGGCCACGTTCGCCTGCTTCCTGACCCGTGCGTACGACTTCATCCGCATGGCCGCCATCAGCCAAGCGAACATCAAGCTGATGGGGTCACATGCCGGCGTGAGCATCGGGGAGGACGGCCCCTCGCAGATGGGTCTTGAAGACCTGGCGATGATGGCGGCCCAGCCCGGCATGGTGGTCCTCTACCCATCGGATGCGGTCTGCACGCATCGGTTGGTGGAAGCCGCCGCCGCGCACCGCGGTCCGGTCTACATCCGGACCGGCCGGCCCAAGGCACCCATCCTGTACGGGAATGAGGAGAAGTTTCCGATCGGCGGTTGTAAAGTGCTCCGGCAAAGCCCCTCCGATCAGTTGACGATCGTGGCGGCCGGTGTGACGGTGTTTGAAGCGTTGAAAGCGCACGACCAACTGAAATCGGCCGGCATCCCGGTGCGGGTCCTTGATCTGTACAGTATCGTCCCGATCGACCGGGCGACCCTCCTGCTGTGCGCTCACGCGAGCAAGGGACGGATCCTGACGGTCGAGGATCATTACGCCCACGGCGGATTGGGAGACGCGGTCCTCAGCGCGGTCGGACGCGAAGGCATCCGCGTGCAGAAGATGGCGATCCGAGAGATCCCGCACAGCGGGAAACCGGAGGAGTTGCTGGACCGGTACGGGATCAGCGCGCGCGCGATCGTCGAAACCGCCAAGCGGATTTTCTGACCGGAAGCCTCGATGAGGAATCCAGACCCGCTACAAAAGATTCCTCTCTTTACCCTCCTCTCGGAGCGGGATCGCCGCAAGATCGCCAGCGAGGTCACGGAAGCGCACTACGGGAAAGGCGAATACATTTTCCGCGAGGGCGACCCGGCCGATTACTTCCACATCGTGAAGGAAGGAACGGTCAAGTGCGTGAAGTCTTCCTCCGATGGGAAAGAATGTACGCTCAAAGTCCTCATGCCGGGGGACCTGTTCTGCTGCGAAGCCGCGGTCTTCGATGGAGCGCCCCATCCCGGCAGCGCCCAACCGATGGGCGACGTGAGCATCCTTCGCCTTAGAAAGAAGTCTTACTTCGAGGTGCTTCGCCGGAATCCCGATGCCGCGCTTGAGGTCATTAAATATCTGGGGCAACGCCTGAATGAAGCCCAGGAAAACGCCAAAGTCCTCGCGCTGGACCGAGCCGAACAACGCCTGGCTTCTTTGCTCGTCAACCTGGCCTCTCGCTCCGGAGTCCGCGAGGCGGGCGGCATCCGTCTCACGGTCCATCTGACGCGTCAGGACCTGGCGGATATGGCCGGCATCACGGTCGAGACCACTATCAGAATCATGGGCCGGTTCAAACGGGCGCGGGTGGTCTCCGGCACAGCGAAGCGCATCGTCATCCTGGATCTTGCTCGGCTCAAGCACCTCGCCTCTACCACATCCACTCCCTGCAGCAAGCGGTCCCCCGCCGCTTAAATTTATTTCTAAAACATGATCTAGGTCATGTTTTAGAAGTGCCCGGCTGGCCTATCCTCCAGCAGCAGAACGCACTCGATTCTTTACGATTGCTGACAAGGAGGTAAGGAATGCTGTCCACGTACAGGCAGTCGCGGGGCTGGCTTCCATTGGCAACCGCGCTGACCATCGGAATTGTCTGCGGCGGAATGACCGTCGGGGCCGTACCGGCCTCAGCAAAGACGCACGAAGTCGAGATGACGGCGGTCGAGAAAGAGGTGGTCGTCGATGGAGGGGGCATGCGGTACAAGGCCTGGACCTTCAACGGCCAGTTCCCCGGGCCGGTGGTGCGGGTCACGGAGGGCGACACAGTCAAGTTTACTCTCCGCAATCCCTCGACAAACACCTATCCTCACGCCATGGATTTCCACGCCGCCGAGATCGACTTCCTGAAGAACTATCGCGCTATCAACGCAGGGGAGACAATCGGCTACACGTTCGTGGCCAAGAAGCCCGGTGTCTTCTTCTATCACTGCGGCGCTCCCCCGATGATCCAGCATGTGGCGCGCGGCATGTTCGGCGCCATCATCGTGGACCCCAAGAATGTGAAGGCCTGGCCCAAGGCGGACCGGGAGTACGTCCTGGTCCAGTCGGAGCTGTTCAAAAACCCGGATGATGTACAGGCCATGTTTGATCGGAAGTTCGACCATATTGTGTTCAACGGGGGCACCTTCAAATACCATCCCTTCGTGACCGGCGGGAAAGCATTGGAAGCGAAGCCGGGGGAGCGCGTTCGGATCTATTTCGTGAACGCGGGGCCGAACGAGTTCTCCTCATTCCACCCCATCGGAGAAATTGGGATGCCGTCTATGAAAGCGGCAATCCGGCGAACAAACACGTGGGTGTGCAGACCTACGTGGTGGGGCCAGGCAGCGCCGCCACCTTCGACGTGGTCGTGGAGTCG
>JAHFEU010000032.1 GCA_023248295.1 Nitrospirota bacterium
CCGAGTCACCTCCACCAGATCCCGGAGTAACACCGGAGCACTCTTGGCGGTCCCGGCCTGTGGGAGGGAGGGACGCAACGGAAAGGGAGTCTGCTGCAAGGCCAGTGCGCTGCCACGCCCCAGCGGACTCACGGCAGTGGCTGCGGATGGTTGTTCGACCCGTGCGCCGACGAGGGGGGTGTTCAGGAAGTCCTCAAACCGGATCAAGGTCTGCTCCGGATATTGGGCCACCACAAAGTAGGCATTGCTCGACTTCGGATCCACCCAGTAGCCCGGGTTGAGCGCGATGTTGGAGCTGAGGCCCGTGATCAGATCCATCACCACCCGCTGCTCGGTGAGGCCCAGGTAGGCGGACTTGGCCCGGTTCACCTCCAGGTGCAGCTCCGGGTAGTCCATCCCCTGCCGCACCTGCACATCGGCGGTGCCGGGGGTCTGGGCCGCCACGCCCCGAATCCGGGTGGCGGTCTCGGCCACCTCGGTCAGCTTGGGCCCGCTCACCTTGATGTCAATCGGGGCCGGCAGGCCAAAGTTCAGCACGTCGCTCACGATCCCGCCGGTCTGGAAGGAGAACTTGAGCCCCGGAAATGCCTGCGCCAGTCGCGCGCGCAGCCGGGCAATAATCTCGTCGGTGCGGAGTGTGTGCCCCTGAGTCAGGCTGACCAGGAGGAAGGCCTGATGCGGGCCATTGACCGGGGTATAGAGCACCATCCAGCCGTGGGGCAAGCCGATGTTCGCCACGAGTTGGTCCAGCTCCGCAGGGGGAATCTCCTGGCGGATCAGCGTCTCGATCTGGGCCACGATCGCCTCGGTCTTCTCCACCCGCGTGCCTTCGGGCGCGGCCACATTCAGGATGAACTGCCCGGCATCCACCTTGGGAAAAAACTCCGTGGCCAAACCAGGAGCCATTAGCAGGGAGCCGACAAAGATCGCCGTCACGACGCTCACCACCAGCGCCTTATGTGCCAAACACCAGCGGAGCACGAGGACATAGCGATCCACCACTCGGCCGAAGAGCCGATCAAAGAGGCGGAGACGATCTTCGGGGGCATGCACCTCTTCTCGGAAGAGAGTGGTCATCGCGACCGGGGCGACGGTCATGGAGGCTAGATACGAGATGACCATCGCATAAGCCACCGCCAGGGCCAGCGGGACGAACAGAAACTTAATGATACCGGTGAAGAACATGATCGGCAGGTACACGATCAGGATACTGATGGTGGCCACCAGCATCGGAAGCGCCACCTCACGGGTGCCGTCAGCGGCCGCCTGCGCCGGCGTCTTGCCCATTCCCAGATGCCGATGCACGTTCTCCAGTACCACAATGTTGTTGTCCAACAGCGTCCCGATCACCAGGGCTAAACCACCCAATGTCATGACGTTCACGGAGTGTCCTGTAAAGTAAAGCAGCACGAATGCCGCCAGGATGGACAGGGGGATGGCGAGAGCGATGATGAGCGTGGAGCGGAGGCTGCCCAGGAACAGCAGGACCATCAGGCAGGCCAGGCCGCCGCCCAGCAGGCCCTCTTCCTCGAGCGTCTGAATCGCCTGCCGGATATAGAGCGACTGGTCAAAGATCAACTTGACGGTCAGGTCCTCCGGCAGCCCGATCAGCTTCGGCAGCGTCGCCTTGATCCCCTCAATAACCTGGATCGTATTCGCCCCGGCCTGCTTCATGATCGGCAGATAGACCGCCCGGTGGCCGTTGATCCGCACGATGTTGGTCTGGATGATCGTCGAATCCGCCGCCCGCGCCACATCCTTCAGCACCACCGGGACGCCATTGACCACCTTGACCGGGATGTCGTTCATCTCCTCGACGATCTTGATCATGCTGTCCGTGTAGACGTTGTAGTCAAACTCGCCGATCTTCACATTGCCGGCCGGCAGCAGGAGGCTCTGGGCATTGACCGCGTTGACGATGTCGGTCGTGGAGAGGCCCCGGGCCAGCATGCGTTCCCGGTCCAGAAACACCGTGATCTGGCGCAGCGGCCCGCCGAAGCTAGGGGCCACAAAGACCCCGGGGACATTGGCCAGTTGGGGCCGCACGCTGAAGTAGGCCAGGTCCCGCACCTCTTTCTCGCTCAGCGTCTCGCTGCTGACGGTCAGGGTGCCAATCGGCAGGCTGGCCGCCCCGAACTTGATGATGATCGGCGGCCAGATCCCCGGCGGCAGGAAGCGCAGGGTGGAATAGGCGAGGCTGGTGATCTCGGCCATCCCGGCATTCTCATCGTAAGAGGGATGGAAATAGACCTTGATGAGGCTGACGCCGGGTAAGGAGCGGGATTCGATATGCTCGACATAGGAGGCCTGCAGGAAGAGCTGTTCTAATCTTAGCGTGATGGCCCCTTCCACTTCTGACGGCCCCATGCCCTTGTAAAAGGTGGCCACCGCCACGACCGGGATGTTGATCTCGGGGAAGATGTCCACCTCCATGGTCTGGTAGGAGACCACCCCCAGGATCACCACGATCAGGCTGATCGCCACCACCGCATAGGGATTTTGGAGCGCCGCACGAATCATAGAGCACTACCCAAGATGTCTATTGCGTCGTGGCGTCGCTCGCGTCTGTCGCGACGGACGCAATGAACGCGATGGCGCGAAAGACGCGTTTGCTTCATTACACCACCTGAAGACAGGGCAGGGGTGACGGGCTCTTTTCGGGTCACGGTTCGTGTACTGCTGGCTGCGTTGCTCGTCCGCGGGCCATCACATGCAGGACCGGCACGAACAGCAAGGTCATGAAGGTGGAGACCAGCAGCCCGCCGATGACGGCCCGCGCCAGTGGCATGTTGGCTTCGCTCCCCTCGCCAATCCCTAGCGCCATGGGCGCCAAGCCGAGAATCGTCGCCAGCGAGGTCATCAGAATGGGGCGGATCCGCAGCCGCCCGGCAACTACGACCGCCTGTTCCAGCTTCATGTCCTCGCGGATCAGCCGGTTCGCAAAGTCCACCAGGAGCACACTGTTGGACACCACAATCCCGATCATCATCAGCGTGCCGATGAGCGATTCCACGTTGACGGAGGTGTTCGTGAGCAGCAGCATCCCGATCACCCCGATGAAGCCCAGGGGCACCGCAAACATGATGATGAACGGGTCCAGATAGGAGCGGAACAGGCCGACCATGACCAGGTAGATCAGCACCATCGCCAGCGGGAGCACGCCGCTAAACCCGCTGAGCGCGGCCCGCATGCTGTCCACCTCGCCTTTGAAGATCATCATGACATCCTTTGGCAGCTTCAGCGTGTGCAGTGTCTCTTCGATCTGGCCAGCCACCCGGCCGAGGTCATTGCCCGGCACATTGACCAGCACATCCATGGTGCGCTGGAGATTGTAATGGTCCACGGTCTCCGGCCCGGTCTTGCGGGTCACCTCCACCAGATCCCGGAGTAACACCGGAGCACTCTTGGCGGTCCCGGCCTGTGGGAGGGAGGGACGCAACGGAAAGGGAGTCTGCTGCAAGGCCAGTGCGCTGCCACGCCCCAGCGGACTCACGGCAGTGGCTGCGGATGGTTGTTCGACCCGTGCGCCGACGAGGGGGGTGTTCAGGAAGTCCTCAAACCGGATCAAGGTCTGCTCCGGATATTGGGCCACCACAAAGTAGGCATTGCTCGACTTCGGATCCACCCAGTAGCCCGGGTTGAGCGCGATGTTGGAGCTGAGGCCCGTGATCAGATCCATCACCACCCGCTGCTCGGTGAGGCCCAGGTAGGCGGACTTGGCCCGGTTCACCTCCAGGTGCAGCTCCGGGTAGTCCATCCCCTGCCGCACCTGCACATCGGCGGTGCCGGGGGTCTGGGCCGCCACGCCCCGAATCCGGGTGGCGGTCTCGGCCACCTCGGTCAGCTTGGGCCCGCTCACCTTGATGTCAATCGGGGCCGGCAGGCCAAAGTTCAGCACGTCGCTCACGATCCCGCCGGTCTGGAAGGAGAACTTGAGCCCCGGAAATGCCTGCGCCAGTCGCGCGCGCAGCCGGGCAATAATCTCGTCGGTGCGGAGTGTGTGCCCCTGAGTCAGGCTGACCAGGAGGAAGGCCTGATGCGGGCCATTGACCGGGGTATAGAGCACCATCCAGCCGTGGGGCAAGCCGATGTTCGCCACGAGTTGGTCCAGCTCCGCAGGGGGAATCTCCTGGCGGATCAGCGTCTCGATCTGGGCCACGATCGCCTCGGTCTTCTCCACCCGCGTGCCTTCGGGCGCGGCCACATTCAGGATGAACTGCCCGGCATCCACCTTGGGAAAAAACTCCGTGGCCAAACCAGGAGCCATTAGCAGGGAGCCGACAAAGATCGCCGTCACGACGCTCACCACCAGCGCCTTATGTGCCAAACACCAGCGGAGCACGAGGACATAGCGATCCACCACTCGGCCGAAGAGCCGATCAAAGAGGCGGAGACGATCTTCGGGGGCATGCACCTCTTCTCGGAAGAGAGTGGTCATCGCGACCGGGGCGACGGTCATGGAGGCTAGATACGAGATGACCATCGCATAAGCCACCGCCAGGGCCAGCGGGACGAACAGAAACTTAATGATACCGGTGAAGAACATGATCGGCAGGTACACGATCAGGATACTGATGGTGGCCACCAGCATCGGAAGCGCCACCTCACGGGTGCCGTCAGCGGCCGCCTGCGCCGGCGTCTTGCCCATTCCCAGATGCCGATGCACGTTCTCCAGTACCACAATGTTGTTGTCCAACAGCGTCCCGATCACCAGGGCTAAACCACCCAATGTCATGACGTTCACGGAGTGTCCTGTAAAGTAAAGCAGCACGAATGCCGCCAGGATGGACAGGGGGATGGCGAGAGCGATGATGAGCGTGGAGCGGAGGCTGCCCAGGAACAGCAGGACCATCAGGCAGGCCAGGCCGCCGCCCAGCAGGCCCTCTTCCTCGAGCGTCTGAATCGCCTGCCGGATATAGAGCGACTGGTCAAAGATCAACTTGACGGTCAGGTCCTCCGGCAGCCCGATCAGCTTCGGCAGCGTCGCCTTGATCCCCTCAATAACCTGGATCGTATTCGCCCCGGCCTGCTTCATGATCGGCAGATAGACCGCCCGGTGGCCGTTGATCCGCACGATGTTGGTCTGGATGATCGTCGAATCCGCCGCCCGCGCCACATCCTTCAGCACCACCGGGACGCCATTGACCACCTTGACCGGGATGTCGTTCATCTCCTCGACGATCTTGATCATGCTGTCCGTGTAGACGTTGTAGTCAAACTCGCCGATCTTCACATTGCCGGCCGGCAGCAGGAGGCTCTGGGCATTGACCGCGTTGACGATGTCGGTCGTGGAGAGGCCCCGGGCCAGCATGCGTTCCCGGTCCAGAAACACCGTGATCTGGCGCAGCGGCCCGCCGAAGCTAGGGGCCACAAAGACCCCGGGGACATTGGCCAGTTGGGGCCGCACGCTGAAGTAGGCCAGGTCCCGCACCTCTTTCTCGCTCAGCGTCTCGCTGCTGACGGTCAGGGTGCCAATCGGCAGGCTGGCCGCCCCGAACTTGATGATGATCGGCGGCCAGATCCCCGGCGGCAGGAAGCGCAGGGTGGAATAGGCGAGGCTGGTGATCTCGGCCATCCCGGCATTCTCATCGTAAGAGGGATGGAAATAGACCTTGATGAGGCTGACGCCGGGTAAGGAGCGGGATTCGATATGCTCGACATAGGAGGCCTGCAGGAAGAGCTGTTCTAATCTTAGCGTGATGGCCCCTTCCACTTCTGACGGCCCCATGCCCTTGTAAAAGGTGGCCACCGCCACGACCGGGATGTTGATCTCGGGGAAGATGTCCACCTCCATGGTCTGGTAGGAGACCACCCCCAGGATCACCACGATCAGGCTGATCGCCACCACCGCATAGGGATTTTGGAGCGCCGCACGAATCATAGAGCACTACCCAAGATGTCTATTGCGTCGTGGCGTCGCTCGCGTCTGTCGCGACGGACGCAATGAACGCGATGGCGCGAAAGACGCGTTTGCTTCATTACACCACCTGAAGACAGGGCAGGACAAACACCCGCAAGGGGATCTTGGCCCCTTGTTGCTGCTTGGCCAGTTGGTCACGAAATGCTTTCAATCCCTCCACAACCCGCTCCGCCTGATCCTCCGCCAAGGCTGTCATGATCATCGTGTTGACCCCGGGCGACGCAAAGGAATGAAACGCTGCACCGGTTTCGCCAGTACCGCCTACCTTCTGCAGCTCTGTGAAGGCCTTGACATTAAACTCCTTCAGCAGCACGAGAATCTCGTCTTCAAGGGAATCGCGAAAGACGATCAGCAGCATCTTCATCGGCATCCTCCCTGTCTCAGCCTAGTGGCAATGGACGATAGGTTTTAGGCAAAAGGCATTCGGCAACAGAACCAGAGGAAACGGTTTCGCTCTTAGTCCGTCCCTATCGCCCATAGCCTATGGCCTATCGCCTGATCATCTACCGCATAATCACCTTGCCGGTCTTGCTCCAGTACCAGAAGATCGAGAAATTCGGGTAAATCGAATCGCTCGCATTCTGACCCGCGACGGTGAACAGCACGCCCGCGGCTCCCACGAAATTGGATTGTCCGAACCGCCACTGGATCGCCGGCTCGATCCCCAGCACGTGGGAGCCGCTTCGTTGCCCTCGGTTAGTTGCGTGTCCATCCGCGCGCCACGTGGTCCCATGAAGCCCTACAAACTCGATGTTGTAGCCGAACCCCGTTTTATCGTCCAGGATGTGTTCGAAGATCAGGCGAGTATTGACGATATCCGGCGTATAGGTCGTGATCCCCTCCGAACTTCCGGGAAACGCATAGGTATAAAACGCTCCACCACTGACCCGAAATGGCTTGACATTTTTCCGAAACATGATGCCCTCGGTGATGCCTAAGGCCCCAAACTGGGTGGCCGGAAAGCGGCCCAATGGGGCAAACCCGCCTGGCGGCTTTTCGGTCCCCGTAAACCAGACGCCGGTCGGCAGCACAAGCTGAGTGAAGAAGGTGATAGAGGGTCGTCGACTGTCCGGATCCTGGACGATCGGGCGGTACTTGATCACCAGGGAGGTATCGCCGAGCCCGGTATTGGTGGTCATGGGTCCGCCCTGCCCCTTGTTGAAGGCGTTGGAATCCCTAGCCCAAAATGTGGCGACCGAGGTGGCGATGCCCAGCTCGATGTGGTCCGTGAGCCCATAGGCGGACTGGAGAAACGGATGCTGGACCGAATAGAGATGGACCGGCCCATCTTTCCGCTCCGTAAACAGGGTCAGGCGATTGCCGTAGCTTTTTTCGGCGATCTGGGAATAGATGAAGGGGCGAATATGGAGTTGCCCCTTGGGCTGGATGTCCACGGCGGAGATCAGGACTGGTCCGTGGGAAAACGGGTTCCAACTCCGCCGGTATTTCCGGATGTCTTCTTCCGAAGGTACCCACTCAAAAGCGCCGATTGACTCGGGCACGCCGAGGTAGGCGAGTAGGAGCAGAGCGACGGAGGAAAAGACGACGTATAGAAGGATGCGCCAAGCCATCCAGTCCTCCCAGGCTAAACAGGCTAGAACGAGGTGCAGAGTATAGTTCTCTACAGTATACTCTGCTGCAGACCTCGATGCTATGCGACGCGCGATCTGACATGTGAATGGCAGGAAGCAGCTACGAGCACTAAGCGTAGGTTTGAAGAACTGATCCCGGGACTGTGGAGCCGACCGGAAATGGAGGGACGACTATGACTCGTCGGAATGTCCCACAACTCCTCTCCTCACGTATGGGTCGGTGGGTGATACTCGGCCCTTTATTGTTTCCCACTCTCGCTCTGTTCGCCTGCGCTGGGAGGGGCGGTCCTTCCCATGTCCTCACAGGCCTTGTGGAGATCGAGGCCGGATGGCATCACACCTGCGCCTTGACCACTGGCGGGGGGATCATCTGTTGGGGAAACAACCACGACGGTCAGTTGGGGGATGGGACGGAGGTTGATCGGAAAACCCCGCAGGATGTCGTGGCGTTGATGAGCCGGGGCACCGCGATCACGGCGGGGGAGCGACACACTTGCGCCTTGACCACCGCGGGCGGTGTCAAATGTTGGGGGAACAACCACGATAATCAGTTAGGAGATGGAACCGAGGTTGATCGGGTCACCCCGGTCAATGTCGTGGGGCTGACGAGCGGGGTCACCGCGATCACGGCGGGGGAGCGGCACACCTGCGCCTTGACAGTCGCGGGAGGAGTCAAATGTTGGGGCAACAACCATGATGGGCAGGTAGGGGATGGAACAGACAGTGATAAGAAAACGCCGGTCGATGTCGCGGCATTGACGAGCGGGGTGAAGGGGATTGCGGCCGGGTGGCGGCACACCTGCGCCTTGACAGTCGCGGGAGGAGTCAAATGTTGGGGCAACAACCATGATGGGCAGGTCGGAGATGGAACAGGGACCGATAAGAAGACCCCGGTGGATGTTGTGGGGTTGATGAGCGGGGTCAAGGCAATCACGGCCGGGAGGAGTCACACCTGCGCGTTGACGACCGCGGGGGGTGTCAAGTGTTGGGGGAACAATCACGATGGGCGGCTAGGGGACGGAACAACGGTCGATAAGAAGGCCCCGGTGGAGGTTGTGGGATTGACGAGCGGAGCGAAAGCGATTGCGGCCGGGTGGCGGCACACCTGCGCCTTGATCACCGCCGAGGTTGTCAAATGTTGGGGCAAGAACCACGATGGGCAGGTCGGGGATGGAACAGCGAGCAATCGGAGTACGCCGGTGGATGTTGTCGGGCTGACGAGTGGGGTGAAGGCGATTGCGGCCGGGGCACAACATTCCTGTGCCCTCACCCCTGCGAGTGCTGTCTGCTGGGGGGATAACGAGGATGGTCAACTCGGAGACGGGACGACGACAGACACACTTGCCGCAAGGGAGGAGGTTGGACCCTGATATCCAGTCTAAGAAATCAAGCTCCATATCTACACCTGAGCTGCTACCGGATGATGACCTTGCCAGTCTTGCTCCAATACCAGAAGATCGAGAAATTCGGGTAGATCGAATCCAAGGCATTCTGACCTGCCACGGTAAACAGAACGCCCGCAGCGCCGATAACGGTCCCTTTCTCCTGCCCGAACAATTCGCGCTCGAACAGCCGGCTACGGACTGAGCACCGGTTGCCCGCTAAGATTAAGGAGCGTCACGTCTGGGCCTGAGTCCATGCGGCGCCCAGGCCGGGAGTTCCTTGCTAGAACCGGTTTCTCCCTGGATCAAGACCGGGGCGTGGGCGGCGGCGATCTTCTCGACTGTCCCCATGAGCCGTCGGCTAACCAGGCTGTTTCTCGGTTCATGCAGGCCGAGGATTAGCCTTGGCGTTCAGCGCGAAGGGCTTCGAGGCGGATATTGCCTCATGGGGTTAGGACAGTATACTTGACAATATGGAAAGTATTATGTTACAGGTAGCAACGGTATGGGTGAGAAGAACAAAGCAGAGCCAGCCAGCAACATCCAGAATCGGCTGAGAAGCCTCCGCCTGGCCAAAGGCCTGTCGCAAGGCCAACTGGCCATGATGGCCGGGATCACCAGGCAGGCCATCTACGCGATTGAGATCAATCAGTATCTCCCGACGACCGCTGTTGCCTTACGCCTGGCTGGGGCGCTCGATTGCCGGGTAGAGGATCTGTTCAGCCTCGTCTCCAGTGGAGAGGTGATTGAAGGGGACCTGATCGGTGCGCTGCCATCCAGCTTGGCTGATTCGGCGCGGGTACGAGTCAAAGTGGCGAAGGTCGGCGAGCGGGTCGTCGTCAGGCCGGTGGCGACGCTGGGCGAGGTGCTGAACTACACCGTGCCTGCTGATGGGCTGATGATTGGGTCTGCCGGTTCTTCCAGGCGGACGGCGAAGGTGGGTGCACGGGTTCGGGTGGAGTTGCTTCGAGACCGTCGGACGGTGGAAGGAGAAGTAGCGGTCGCTGGGTGCGACCCTGCGATCTTTCTGGCGGGGGAGTATCTCCGTCGCCGACAGGACAAGACCACGGTGGTGGGATGGACCATGGGGAGTGCTGCGGCGATTGAAGCCTTGAAGCGCCGCGAGGTCCATGTGGCCGGCCTGCATATTGTGGACGAGAAATCCGGCGAGTCCAATCTGCCTTACCTGAGGCGTCATCTCAAAGGCGACGAGTTTGCCGTAGTGACGTTCGCGACCTGGGAGGAGGGCCTTATGGTTCGGGCTGGCAATCCCAAAGGCGTCAGAGAAGTTGGAGATCTGGCGCGAAAGGATATCCGGTTGGTGAACCGAGAAGATGGGGCGGGAGCGAGGCTCTTACTCGACGGAAGGCTGGCCACATCCGGGCTCAAACCGTCCCAGGTCAAGGGGTACCAACGGTTCGCTGCCTCACATTTTGAAGTGGCCAGGCTCGTTGCTGAAGGCCAGGCAGATGCGGGGGTGGGCATCGGGTCTGCCGCCAGACTCTTGGGACTCGACTTTATCCCTCTCCAACGAGAACGGTACGATCTCGTCATCCCCACGCCGTTTCTGACCGGGCATCCTGCGTTGGCGAACCTGCTGGATACGATCGTGAGCCGTGCATTCAGAACGGAGATTGAAGCACTCGGAGGCTACGACACGCGTGAGACCGGGAAAATGCAGGCGTTATGAGCATGCGCGTGGGCTTGTTTACGATCGGGGTGGTGCTCACGTGCATGTATCAGGCTGGAGTCGCCATCGCGTGGGAGTGGGTGCCGACGGATGAAGACATTCGCAAGCATCGCAAAAGCTGGAATCCCTTTTCGGAAGGTCCGCTCCTCATCCAATCCGTTGACATTCACCCAAAGGGACAGCTGTCCGTCCGTCCGTTTGTGTTCTCCCAGGTTGCCGAGAAGAGTTATGGAAACACACTTTCGCTTCCGAATAACAGAAAGGATGGCCCTGTCCACACCTACTCTGTTTCGCCCCTTGTCGTCCTGACCTATGGCCTCACCGACCATGTGGAGTTGGGAGCGGCCACATCTTGGCAAGCCTTCTGGACCAAGGACAGTGACTCGTATAATAAAGGGAAAGGCGGTCCCTGGACGACGGACACCGGAGCGGGCGACTTTTCTCTCCAAATGAAATATCGCCGGATCGTCCAGGATCCGGATAGCGCGCGCCCGTCTGTTACCAACTATAACCAAATCGTGCTTCCGACGAGCCGGTGGGTCACCGGCACCGAGCGTCCACCCGGTGGGTTCGCTCCTCTCGGCCGTCTGCCGGCAACCCGATTCGGAGAATTGAGCTTAACCGAAGGCCTCACCTTCAGAAAAAATGTTCGGCCGTTCCGGGTCAGTGGCGGGATCTATTACAGCTATGCCACTCCCGGCAACGACGCAGGCCAAACCACCTACACCGGCGATGTCATTAATACCCGCTTGTCTTTCGAGCATTTTCTGGATGACAAAAAAGGGGTTGCCTACAACCTCGAGCTGGCGACCGTGAGCACCGCCACCTGGCGGGCCGATGGGCACTCGATCAACAGGGGCTCGCTTAGCGGCTCAACTGTCGTCGGCTTCGAACCGGCCATCCAATACCGATTTTCCGATTCCTGGGTCGGAGCGATCGGTTGCTTATTTACCGTCGCTGGGCAAAATACTGCCGACGCGATCTACCCGAATTTTGCCTTTCGGTGGTATTGGAACCAGGGGAAAACAGTTCAGATGCCGTAGCGTGGGGTGTCATCCGTGCGCAAAACGCGGATCAAGCTCTATTTTGCCTTCATCATGCAGTCATTTTGCTGCGTGATGTTTCTTGCGGCCCTGTGCTGGAGTGGGCCCACGGAAGCTGCGGAGATTGCTGTCGCAGCCGCGTCTGATTTAAATTTTGCGTTCAAGGAGCTGGCGACCGAGTATGAAAAAAAGACGGGCCATCATGTCAAGCTGTCGCTGGGGTCGTCTGGCAATTTCTTCTCGCAGATACAAAATGGCGCGCCGTTTGATCTCTATTTCTCGGCCGATATCGGGTATCCCAAGAAATTGGAGGAAGCCGGCCTCGTCGTTTTCGGTTCTCTCTATCGGTATGCGGTCGGGCGTATCGTCGTGTGGGTCCCGGCACGCGCTCCGCTTGCGCGCGAGAAACTGAGGATGGAAGTCCTGCTCGATCCCTCGATAAAAAAGATCGCCATCGCCAATCCCAAGCACGCGCCGTATGGCCGGGCGGCCATCGCCGCCATGCAACACTTCAAGGTCTATGACCGTGTTAAAGACAGACTAGTCTTTGGCGAAAACATCTCCCAAGCGGCGCAGTTCGTGGAATCCGGAGCCGCCGAGATCGGGATCATCGCGCTGTCACTGGCACTGGCTCCCTCCATGAAAGAAGCCGGGCGATACTGGGAAATCCCCCCAGCCGCGCATCCGCCCTTGGAGCAGGGGGCGGTGATCTTGAAAGCCTCCAAGAACCAGGCGGTTGCCACAGGCTTCCTGGACTTCCTGAAAGGCACGCAGGGACAGGAGATTATGCGGCGCTATGGGTTCACGCTGCCCAAGTAGACTGTTGATGGATGTGGGATGATGGGGGCCGTGCCGTAGGGCTGAGGAAGCCGTCGCTGAGAGCCGGAGTTCCAGTTTCGATGCAAATGACGGGTCAACCGCAATGAATCTTTAAGGAAAAGGAGGAGGTCGATGAAACTGAGCGCTCGGAATCAATTTCAAGGCACGGTCACGCACATTACACAGGGGCAAGCCATGGCGGAAGTCACCGTGAAGGTCGGCAACCTTGAAGTGGTGGCCGCGATTACGGAAGGCTCGGTCAAAACCATGGGCCTGAAGGTGAACGACGCCGTCACGATCGCAATCAAGGCGACCGATGTCATGGTCGGGAAGTAGTCGCGACGTCCTGGCGGTCCTCGCACGGGGAGGGGTAGACGGTCGTGAACTGGACGGCAATCATCCTGACGCTCAAGCTGGCGACGCTGACGGCCGCGATCCTGCTCGTGATCGGGCTGCCGATTGCGTACTGGCTAACTTTTTCCCGATGGCGCTGGAAGTTCCTAGTTGAGTCGGTGGTCGCACTTCCGCTGGTCTTGCCGCCGACGGTCCTGGGGTTCTATATCCTGGTGGCGATCGGACCCCAGAGTCCCTTCGGGCGGTTCTACGCCAGCGTCGTTGGCCATCCGCTGCCCTTTACCTTCGAAGGGCTGCTCTTTGCCTCGATCCTCTACAGCCTTCCCTTCGCGGTGCAGCCATTCGCCACAGCCTTCGACCAGGTGGATCGCCGCCTGATCGAGGCCTCCTGGACGCTGGGGGTCTCGCGGCTCAGGACCTTCTTCAAACTGATCGTCCCGCTCTCGAGGGCGGGGGTGGTGACCGGATTCGTGCTGAGCTTCGCCCACACCTTGGGCGAGTTTGGCGTAGTCTTGATGGTGGGCGGCAATATCGAGGGCGAGACGCGAACGGTCTCGATTGACATTTACGATGAGGTCCAGGCCATCAATTATATCGGAGCGGCCAAGACCGCGTTGCTGTTGTTGGCGATTTCGTATTCGGTCTTGTTAGTCGTCTATGCGATGAATCGGAAGGTATGGGCCCCATGGCCTCAGAGATGATCGTTGACCTGGCCAAGTCCTTTCCGGGCCGGCTGACCGTGGAGGCCCAATTCAGGATCGCTTTGGAGCCGCCGCGCGTCTTGATTCTCTTCGGGCCATCCGGAGCGGGTAAAACGACGGTGTTGCGTTGTCTGGCCGGGCTCGAGTGGCCGGAGCGTGGATTCATCCGAGTCGGGCCTCAGGTCTGGCTCGATACGGTTTCAGGCATTCGACGGTCCCCCCAGGAACGGGAGATCGGCTGCATGTTCCAGGAGTACGCCCTGTTCCCGACCCATTCGGTCGAGGGGAACATCGCGTTCGGGTTAGGCTCGCTGCCCGCCATCGAACGGAAACGACGTGTCAGGGAGGTGACCGCTCTGCTGCAGTTGACAGGGATGGAAGACCAGAGGCCGGGTGAGCTGTCGGGGGGGCAACAGCAACGGGTGGCGCTCGCCAGGGCCGTAGCTCGCCGTCCTCGTCTCTTGATCTTGGACGAACCGCTCTCCGCACTCGATCTGCCGACTCGCGTCAAGTTGCGTGGTGAGCTCAGGAATCTGCTGGGGCAGCTCGGCATCCCCTCGCTTGTGGTGACCCATGATTGGGAAGAGGCGCTGGCGCTTGGAGATCAGATGGCGGTGATGAAGGCGGGGCGCCTGCTTCAAATGGGGGCGCCGCAACAGGTGTTCAGCCAGCCGAAGGACGCCGAGGTGGCCAAAGTGGTCGGTATCGAGACGGTCATCCCTGGACGGATTCTCGAGTCTGCCAACGGGCTCGTCACGGTGGAAGTCGCCGGGGCCCAGCTCCTGGCAGTGGGGACGGAGGAGCTTGGACCTGAGGTGTTTGTGTGCATTCGGGCTGAAGATGTGATCCTCGAGACGGTTGGAACGGCAGCGACCAGTGCCAGAAATCGGCTCACAGGCACAGTGCGTGAGGTGAGCTCGATGGGAGCGCTGCTTCGGGTGGGGATCGACTGCGGATTCTCACTCTCCGCGATAGTGACCCGCTCGGCGATGGAAGATTTGCATTTGGTCTCAGGAGCACCCGTCGTTGCCGCAGTGAAGACCGGCGCAATCCATTTGGTGCCCAGACAGAGCAGCCGTACCTCGGTCACCGCATAATCACCTTTGGGCAGTCGGTTCAAGCGAAGCTTGGGATGGTGGCGGTGGGCGGGATCGAACCGCCGACCCGCGGCTTATGAGTCCGCTGCTCTACCAACTGAGCTACACCGCCACGCACATGGTATGTACCAAGGGCTGTGCGCCACGTCAAGGGTTCTGTGCAGGGGCTAGATCGATGATCTGAGCGCCTGGCTCGCCGTGAATCCTTCAATGGAGCCAGGCAACTAGGAGGATATTGAAGCCGGATGGACGTCAACCGACCAAATCGGGATTAAGCCGATCCAAAGTCCGGATGCTGTCGGCTTTAATCTCGTTGTAGATTATGGCCCGGCCGACTTGGCGAAGGTGATTGAAGACGCCTTCCACGATGACCTGCTCACCGTCGTGCACTTCCGCTTTGCCCAATCCCACCACTTTGACCGAACCGTTCGCGTCGTTGAGCAGAAAGCCATACGCGAGGTTTCCCTGACGGTTCGTCGCAATTTGTAGACTGGTGACCTTCCCCACCACCACGACCACCTGCTTATCGTATTGATCCGGGTGGGACAGCAGGTCGGCGATCTCCAACAAGGTCCCGGCCGTCAGCCGTGCCGATGTCCCCGTGATAAGGAGCACCACACACAGTATAGTGCGCTTGCAGATGACGCGCAGACGAGGCCGGGTTCCTACGCCGTCGCTGCTACAATTTTCGGTCTTCGCCGACAAAGCTCCGCAAGACATGTTCGCCCAACTGTCCCAACTGCGGTTCAGACGGTTTGGTCCCTTCCTTCGGCTCTAGGGGCGCGGCCTTGGGCTTCGGAGAAACTCTGCTCATCAACTCTTGCTCCAGTGCGTCCGGTGAAGTGTCCATCTCGGCCAGGATGGCGGAGAGACGCTGAAGGGGAAAGATCGATTTGGTTCGATCGCCATACTCCGCATTGGTCCTGGATTCCTGGACCAGAGACAGCCAAAAGCGGCTTTCATGATCTTCCGGGAAGGTGCCTGCTGCGAATGCCGTCAGCTTTTCCACCAAGGCGGTCTCGCTCCCTTCAAAGCCGTCGTACACCGCCACGGTCCGTTCTACGGGTCGCTGTGAGAGGGCAACAAAGGTCTCTTTCCATAGATCGCTCGGTGGTGTAAGCGCCTCCTCCGCAGGCGACCTGGCTGCTTGGAGCTTGGCCTGGAGACCCTGTAGATACTGGTGGAGGTACTTGGCCTTGCGGGCCGCTAGACTGCCTGCGGGAATCCCCCAGATGTGGCCGATCTCGTGGTCCTGGAGCGGTACGCTGCTGCAGGCGTCAAATTCCCGCTTCGCGATCTCCAAGCGTTTGTGTTGTCGCTCGAGCCTCCTGAGCTGACTCTGATATTCAACGCGCAGACGCTCCTTGCGGTAGCTCTCTTCCGTGATCTCATCGGCTTGCCATTTGCGCTCAAGTTCCCGGATCGCTGTTTTAGGAACGGCGGCGCGCGCCTGCTTTTTCAGCCCCTGAATCTCCTCCGCATCCATCCCGAACCGCGAGGCGAAAAGCTGTTCGGACAGCGAGCAAAGCGATGCGCTCACGGCAATCTGTGAGCGCAGGCACTGGATTTGGAGCCAGGTGCGCTCCCGTCTCTGCCGGATTCTGGTTCGGTATTGGGCCACGCGGTCCGTGATGCCCTGAACGGTCTCTTGCGAAATGTACGGCGTCGCGGGCTTCTCCCCCGCATGAAATCGGGGATCCGGGCGATCGGCCGCCATATACTCAATGTCCTCCCGTGTCACGTCCAGATATTGAAGCAACAACAGACGCGACATGATCCGCCCTTGCACCGGGAGGGCATTCACGGCGGCCTCGATCTGTTCCGGAGTCAGCACGGAGGCCATGCCGGTTTCCTCCCCGCGATGGAGATGAATGAATTACGCAGAACTGTTCGCTCGGGATTCCAGGTAGGTTGCCACGTATTCCCGGATCTGCTGCACTGACCCGCTGACATAGAGCTCTCGGGGGATTTCGACTTTCACCAGCTTGGCCGGGTCGACGCCTCGCTCGATGGCATACTCCTCATCCACGTAGAGGCCCACGGACCCGTCCGGATACCTGATCGCGCACAGGGAAGTTACTTCGTCCATACGATACGCCCTACGCGCGGGGTACCCTCGCGCAAGATCCCTGCCATTGCTTCCCTGATAACACAGCGTCACCTGCTCTGTCAAAGCCCTTGATAGCGCGCCTTCGGCTCTGTGAAGCAGCGTCGGCGCCAGAATACGTACGCAGTAAAGGCGACCAACGTCACCAGAAAGACCGTTCTGACGCGCCCGTACCCGAAGCAGGCGTAATTCGCGGTTCCGTTCAGAAGACCGAAGGCGGCATAGGCCATGTAGAGCAGCAGCGACCAGCGGCGGAGCCGCATGAAGCCGTAACCGATGAGTGTGTGTAGGGTAGGGGACTGCGCTTTAGCCAGGGCTCCCAACAAGCCGGCTGGCTTCGTGCAAAAGACGGTCAGTGAGTAGTCAGGGTTGGCCACGATAATATAAAGGTCCATAAGGGCGGTCAGCAAGAAGAGGGCTCCAAGATACCGTACGTCATGGGCGCGTGCCCAGATCACCGCCACGGTCCGCCGCAGCCCTCCCTCCGCCGACTGGGCGGTGAGCCACGCATCGTACGCTTGGATCGCCCACCACGGGAGGACGAGAAGCATGAGAAACAAGATGGCGGCGCCCCTTCCTTGAGCCTCTCCGATCAACCAGGTGCAACCGAGCAAACCTGCACTGACCAGAAACGTGGCGGCGGCCTGTGGAATCCGTCCTCGGAGTGCCTGGCCTGACCCCGGTAACAGCGATGAGAGTACGGCAGCCACGGGATCACGAAGGGCCGCGTGGTGGGGATCAAGTGGCATGCTCAGCATCCGACGCGGATGAAGTGAAAGGCAACTGAAACAGCACGGCCTTCCGGATGGACCGGAAGGCCGTGCTCCTGGCGAACGAGGAAGGCTGGATCACCCGCCCAGAGTGTCGAGCGCTTCTTTCAGGCTCTTCATGACGCAGCTGAAGATGGGGGTATCGCGCTCGGTGTATCGGCTCGCCTCCGCCTGGCGAAGCTCCATGACCAGATCCAGGAAATCCTCCGGCTTGTCCGTTTCGAACGCCACCACAAACTCCTGGTCATCCAGCCCGAAGGAATAGGTGGTGTTCAGCTTGACGGACGGATAGCGGTGGCCGATCTCGATATGCTCATCCATCATGCCCTGCCTGGCCGCTTTGGTCAGCAGGTACCACGAGCGAGTTTTCACGAAGGGGTAGACGAAAATGTATTTGCTCTTACCCGGAACGATGTGCAGCCGCTTGCTCTCCTGGCCTTCATGCTCGTGGTGATCCACATAGATCGATCGCTTGGTCAGGGACAGGTAGGAGTAGGGCACCGTGAGGTATTTGCCGAGCGCTGTGGCCAGGAGCTTGGACATCATCTCCTGGAACAGCTCAAGCTCGTAGCCGATCCGCCAGAGCATGAAGTCGCAATCTCCTCGGATCCCCACCAAGGTGTATGGAATCACCATGACTTTTCCCGCGTACTCTTCAACGACCCGGATGAATTCCTGCTTGCCCCGGCTCCGATCTTCCTCCGGCAGCCTCCGCCAAGCGGGATCCACCTTGAAGAAACAGAAGTTGACGAATTGTCGCTTGCCGGCCTGTTCAGCGCTAGCCATGGCGCTCCTCCTTCAACATCATCTCAGGTAGTCAGCGGAACGGTCTATCTATCATCTCCCCACATTGTTTGTCAACCCGCGCGACTGGGTTCAGAATCGGGCAATCGGGCGTCTCAGAGCCTGATTCGCCGGGGTTGACTGTGATGAGAATGCTCTTCATTCCTGAGGAGGTATCGCCTTGACGGGCCGGGCGTTGACAGGGGTCGGCCGATCTGCTATCGCCTCACCCCGATGGGAACGACAGCGGGGCAGACGCGTGTCCGGATAGGAAGGGCGGCGTGGGCCATCTCGCTCGGATACGTCCTCATGTGGTCGGTCTGCGTCCAGGCGATTGAGGTTCAGCCCACCCGATTGCAGATTGAGGCTGCCCTTGAGCG
>JAHFEU010000215.1 GCA_023248295.1 Nitrospirota bacterium
GGAAAACTCTGTCCAAACAAATGAGGCCACCGTTGTCCTCACCCTCCAGGCGGTGTTCGCTGAGCGTGCGCAGGTGGCGCGCGCTGGCCCGGATGACGCGCCGAGAGATGGTGGAGGGACGGAGTGTTCAGCGACAATTAGAATTGCGGGGTAACGACAATTAGATCTGCGGGGTGCCCGCGCCTCCTCACCGCCGGTCCTGTACCCTCTTCGCTCTACCAAGGGAGGGCGAATGGTCACCGACCGGCAAGTAAGGAGACTGATGATGGAACTTGGCACCGGCACACCACTTTCAACAGCAGCCATGCGGTCAGGGATGAGTGAGAACACGGCCCGGCGGTATCGGACGGGGCCACTCCCCAGTCAGCGGAAAGACCCGCGGCAGTATCGGACACGCCCCGATCCCTTTGCGGCGTTGTGGCCGGAGATTGAAGCGCTGTTGGTCCAGGCGCCTGGACTCGAGGCCACCACGATCTTCGAGACCCTGCGGGGACGGCCCGAGGGACCCTTGACCGACGGCCAACTCCGCACGTTGCAGCGCCGGATCCGGCGCTGGCGGGCCACCCACGGGCCCGAGCGGGAGGTGATGTTCCCGCAAATCCACCGACCGGGCGAATACGCGCAGAGCGATTTCACGGCCATGGGGTCGCTGGGCATCACCCTCAACGGACAGCCGTTCGATCACCTCTTCTATCACTTCGTCCTCCCGTACTCGAACTGGGAGACCGGCGCGATCTGTGTGTCAGAGAGTTTCGAGGCGCTGATCGCCGGATTTCAAGCGGCGGTCTGGGAACTGGGACGGGTGCCGGCCCTCCACCGGACGGACAATTTGTCGGCCGCCACCCATGACCTGCGCGAGGGCGGCCGGACCTTCAACGAGCGATATCGGCACGTGCTGGATCACTATGGGGTGCGGCCAGACGCGAACACGCCCGGCCGCGGTCACGAGAACGGCGATGTGGAACAAGCCCATCACCGGTTCAAGCGGGCGGTCGAGCAAGCGCTGCTGCTCCGGGGGCACCGCGACTTCGAGAGCCAGGCCCCCTATGCACAGTTTCTACGGGCGATCCTCGCCGGGCGGAATCGAGGACGCCAGGCGACGCTCCAGGAAGAACTCCCGCACATGCGCACCCTCCCATCCCTGCGTCTTGAGGATTTCCGCGTGCACCGGGTGCTGGTCAATCGCTTCTCGATGATTCGGGTCGGTCATAATGTCTACTCCGTCGCCTCGCGGCTCATTGGCGAAACGGTGGAGGTGCGGGTCTATCCCGAACGACTCGAGGTGCGGTATGCCGGTGAAGCGGTGGCGACGATCGACCGGCTGCGCGGGCGCGGGCAGGCCGCCATTGACTATCGGCATCTGATTGGGTCGCTGGTGCGCAAGCCCGGCGCCTTCGCCCGGTATCGCTATCAAGCCACGTTGTTTCCAACCACGACGTTCCGCCGGGCCTATGACGCGCTCACGGCCTGCCATGGGAACCGGGCGGACGTCGAATACGTGCGTCTGCTCCAGTTGGCCGCCCGTACGAGTGAGTGTGAGGTGGAGCCCGTGCTGGGGCGGCTGCTCGACAGCAGCACACGCTGGGATGCCATGCAGGTGAAGGCCCTCGTGCAGCCCGACGTGATCACGGTACCGCCGTGTGCACTCCCGCCGCCCGATCTCTCCGTCTATGACGCCTGTCTCGAGGCGGTGGGCGGTGCCCGATGACACCATTGCCGGTGCTCCTCCGCGCGCTCTGCTTGCCCACCTTCGCCCGTGAATATGCGGTCGTGGCGGCACACGCCGCCCGCGAAGGGCTGTCGCATGAGGCCTATTTGCAGACACTGGCGACACAGGAGGCCAGTGACCGCGCGGCCCGTCGGGTGGAACGCCTGATCGTGGAGGCCAAGTTGCCACGCGGGAAAAGTCTGGCGACGTTCGACCTCGCACGACTGCCGCCCAAAGTCCGAACCGCCGTGGCAACGCTCCGAGAGGGGGCGTTCCTGGATCAGGCCACCAATGTGCTCGTGTTTGGCAATCCCGGAACCGGCAAGACCCATCTCGTCTGTGGGCTCGGGCTGGAGCTCGTCCGGCAACGGCGCCCCGTGCTCTTTGCCCCGACCTTCCAACTCGTCCAGCGCTTGCTGGCGGCCAAACGCGATCTCCGCCTCGCGGCCGAACTGAAACGGCTCGATCGCTTTGACGCGCTCATTCTCGATGACCTCGGGTATGTGCAGCAGGACCGCGAAGAGATGGAAGTGCTCTTCACCCTGCTGGCCGAACGCTATGAGCGCCGGTCGGTGCTGATCACCAGCAATCTCGTCTTCAGCAAGTGGGACCAGATCTTCAAGGATCCCATGACCACGGCGGCGGCCGTGGATCGGGTGGTCCATCATGCCGTGATTCTGGAACTCCCAATTCCCAGCTACCGGGCCCAAGCCGCGAACGCGAGACGGCAGGCGCCATCCGGCGCCGCCACGCTAGACAGGAAGAGCGTGGGAGACACGAACGTGAACGACGATTGTACCGACGGAGCCCGGACGGCTCCCTAAACCGGAGGACGGCCCCTGCACTTCTAATTGTCGCCAGCCCTCAAATCTAGTTGACGCCAGACACATCCCCACGGAATGCACGAACTCTTGGGATTTCTGAGGAAAGAACAGACGAGCCATCGTCTTCTCAACCGCTGAATGCCCAGTTGGATCAGCAAAGAGAAGCCGCTGAGCTGACT
>JAHFEU010000142.1 GCA_023248295.1 Nitrospirota bacterium
CGAGCCCCTGCGGCGCATGGTCAGAGAGACCCGGTTGTCGTCCTCCGACTTGATCTACCCCTTCTTCGTGACCGAAGGGCGGGACCGGCGGCAGGAAATCAGCTCGATGCCCGGCCAGTATAGAGTGTCGGTGGATCTCCTGGTCAAGGAAGCGGCCGACGTCAAGCTGCTCGGGATTCCCGCCGTCATCCTATTTGGGATCCCTGACCGAAAGGATGAACGCGGCACCGCGGCGTACGATCCGGACGGCATCGTCCAGCGCGCCGTCCGAGCCCTAAAAGATCAGGTCCCGGGGCTGCTCGTCATCACGGATGTCTGCATCGACGAGTACACCACGCACGGGCATTGCGGAGTGGTGAAGGACGGTCGGATCCTCAACGACGAGACCTTGGACTGCCTGCGGGCCATCGCCCGCACCCACGCGCACGCGGGGGCCGACGTCGTCGCGCCGTCCGATATGATGGACGGTCGGGTCGCCGCCATCCGGGAGGAACTCGACCGCGAAGGCTTCAGTGAACTCCCCATCATGGCCTATGCGGCGAAGTTCGCGTCCTGCTTCTACGCGCCGTTCCGGGAGGCGGCGGACTCCAGCCCGCGGTTCGGCGACCGGCAGTCGTACCAGATGGACCCGGCCAACGCGCGCGAGGCGCTCCGGGAGATCGAGCTGGACGTGGAAGAAGGGGCCGACATCGTGATGATCAAGCCGGCCCTGCCCTTTCTCGACGTGATCGCTGCGGCTCGGGCGCGGACGTCGCTCCCGATCGCAGCGTATCAGGTGAGCGGGGAATACAGCATGATCAAGGCCGCGGCCCGCGCCGGCTGGTTGGACGAGCCGCGCGCAATTCTAGAATGCCTGCTCTCGATCAAGCGAGCGGGAGCGGACCTGATCCTGACGTACTTTGCGAAGGACGCAACCCGGCTCTTGCACGAATAAGCGCATGGCGATCGCCCCATGAAGATCACTCGCGGCCTGGCTGACCATAAGCGCGCAGCGCATCCGGTGCTGACCATCGGGAATTTCGACGGACAGCATCGCGGCCACCTCGCGCTGCTGCAGACCGTTGTCGAGACCGCCACCTCCAAAGGCGGAACGCCCATGGTCCTGACCTTTGATCCTCATCCGATCAAAGTCCTCAAGCCCGGGATGGATCCCCTCCTGTTGACGGCTCCGGATGAGAAACTGGCGCGCTTTCAGTCTGCCGGGATCGAGGAAGTGCTGTTCCTGGAATTCAACCAGGCCTTTGCCGAACTCACGCCCGATCAGTTCGTCCTCCGGATTCTCAAGGACGGCATCGGGGTCCGCGACCTGTTCGTGGGAGAGCATTTTGCGTTCGGAAAGGGACGGGTGGGGAGGACGGCGGATCTCATTCGACTCGGGGCGCAGTGGGGGTTCCAGGTCCACCCGGTCCCTCCCATGCGCGTGGACGGCGAAGTGGTCAGTTCGAGCCGGATCCGCACGCTCGTGCAGGCCGGGGATGTGCGCGGGGCTGCTCGCTGCCTCGGCCGCCTTTATGCTCTGACCGGACCGGTCGTGCAGGGGGAACGCCGCGGCCAGACCCTGGGCTGGCCCACCGCCAACCTTCGCCTTCCCGAAGGCCGCGTCATCCCGGCCGACGGCGTGTATGCCACCACGGCCGTCTGGAACAAGCGTCACTTCGACTCGGTGGCCTACCTCGGTACGCGCCCGACCTTTGGCCCCGGTGAGCGGCTTCTGGAAGTGTACCTGCTGGATGAGCACGTGTCCCTGTACGGAGAGGAGATTCGCGTCCAGTTCGTCGAGCGGCTACGCGGCGATCTCACGTTCGCGAGGCCGGAGGAGCTGGCCGCTCACATTGACCTGGACATACACCGGGCCCGTGAAACGCTCAAGGCCGTGGCCCGAAGCCTGACCGACGCGTAGCGTCATGAGCCAATACGTGCAACCACAGACCGCCCCATCGAAGTTCGCGCGCTGCGTGGCCGCCACGGCGCGAGCCAAGGGATTGCTCAGGCCGGGGGACCGCGTCCTGGCCGCGGTCTCGGGAGGCCCCGACTCGGTGGCCCTCCTCTCGGTGTTGACGGCCCTGGCCCCATCGTGGGATCTGACCCTCCAGGCCGTGCACGTCAACCACGGGTTGCGCGGCGCGGAGTCTGATGAAGACGCCTCCTTCGTGGCCGGTCTCTGCGACCGGCTCGGCGTGCCCTTGGTCGTCGAGCGCGTGCCGCTCGGCGGCCCGGCCGGTCGCCGGAGGGGCCGGTCTCTTCAGGAGCACGCGCGGGAGGCCCGCTATGCCGCGATGGTGCGCGTGGCCACGGCCCTGCGGATGGACAAGCTCGCGTTGGGACACACGGCCGACGACCAGGCGGAAACGCTCGTGATGTGGATGCTCCGCGGATCGGGAACGGCCGGGCTCGCCGGCATTCCACCCGCCCGTGGGCCGCTTGTGATCCGTCCCCTTCTGGACATCGGTCGGGCGGAGATTCTGACCTACCTCGAGGCCCAGGGATTGCCGTTTCGGATGGACTCGAGCAACGCGAAGCCTCTGTATTTCCGGAACCGGGTCCGGCACGAACTGCTGCCGGCTCTGAAACGGTTCAACCCGGGTCTCCTGGGCGTGCTGACGCGACAGGCCGAGATTCTTCGTGAAGAGGATCTCTGTCTGGACCAGCTCGTCTCTGAGCATCTGGCCCGGTTGACACGGGAAGATGGCCCCGGGGAGTTCGTGGTGGATCGCGCCGGCCTGCTCGCGTTGCCGTTGGCGCTACGGCGGCGGATCGTCCGGACGCTGATTCGACGAACGAGCGGGCTCGAACAGGGGCCGAGGTTCGGGGCCGTCGCGGCAGTCCTCGACCGGGTCGTCCAGGGGCGATCCGGCGCTGCGATCGCCGTGCCGGGCGCGCGCGTCGCGCGTGAATACGGCTCCATTCGATTCCGATCCTCTCCTGCTGTGAAGCGCAGCACAGCCTCCGAGGCGTCGGAAGTGACTGGGCCGGTCTCGGTGCCTGTTCCGGTCCCCTCGACGATTCGCTGGCCTCTCACCGGCCAGACGATCCGAGTCACCCTGAGAGACCTGTCCTCGGCGCATCTGCCCGCCATTCCCACTCCGTCACGGAGCGTGGCGATCCTCGACGCCGACCGGTTCACGATGGATCTGGCGGTCCGGTCGTGGGAGGCCGGCGATGCATTCCGTCCGCTGGGGATGCAGGGACGGCGAAAGAAACTACAGGATTACTTTGCCGACATGAAGCTCCCCCGCGCAGCACGGCGACGCGTACCTCTCCTGGTCGCGCCGGAGGGGATCCTCTGGGTGGGGGGACATCGGCCGGATCACCGATTCTGTGCGACGGCCGCTTCCAGGCGCATCTTGATCGCGGAGCTGGTGGATCCCGCTCCGAACGGAGGAGGCTGAGCGGTCATGGAGCGGATCTTCGGGCGCCCGATCGTGACCCAAGAGGAGATGCGCGCGCGCATCAGGGAATTGGGCAGGCAGATCACCGCCGACTATGCCGACAAGGACCTGATTCTGGTCGGCATCCTGAAAGGGGCGTACGCCTTCTACGCGGACCTGGCCCGCGCGATCCGGATCCCGCTGCGGGTCGACTTTCTGGTCGTGACCAGTTACGAATCGAAGGGGAGCACGTCGGGCAAGGTCAAGATGATGGGCGACTTGACAGAAGAAATCGCCGGTCGGGACGTGCTTCTGGTGGAAGACATCGTCGACTCAGGCCTGACGGTCAAGTATCTGACCCAGACGTTGTCCAAGCGGAAGCCCAAATCGATCCGCGTGTGTACGCTGCTCAGCAAGCCGGAGCGCCGGAAGGTGGACGTCCCTGTCCACTACGTCGGGTTCGAAATTCCCAACAAGTACGTGGTGGGCTACGGGCTGGATTATCAGCAAAAGTATCGTAATCTTCCGTACCTCGCGGTGCTGGATACCGTGGACGAGGAAGGGCAGGGATTCTAGTCCCGTTGTTGTCAGCTTTCCTCCATCTGTGTTAGAATCCGCCCCGTATCGTTGGGACGTTTCCCTGGCTTCTTGAGGAGGTGAGAGGCTGCCTGATGAATTCGAAGGTCAAGAATTTGCTCTTCTGGGTGGTGGTGGGTCTGTTCATGATTCTCCTGTTCAACCTGTTCAGTGTCCCCACCCATGCCCCCGAGGATGACGTGATTTTCAGTGACTTTATGGCGCAGCTGGACAAGGGCGAGGTCACCAAGGTCATCATCAAGGCCAATCACATCAGCGCGATCCTGAAAGACGGCACGCGTATCCGAACTTATTCAGCCGAATACCCGGACATGGTGAAAGTGCTGCGGGAGCGGAACGTCCAGATCGAGGCCAGGCCGCCGGACGAGAACCCCTGGTACATCACCTTCCTGGTGACGTGGGGTCCCTTCATCCTGTTTTTGGGGCTCTGGTTCTTCCTCATGCGCCAGATGCAGATCGGCGGGAACAAGGCCTTGTCGTTCGGTAAGAGCCGCGCGCGGCTGCTCACCGAAGAGCGGAAGAAGATCACCTTCTCGGACGTCGCCGGGATCGACGAGGCCAAAGAGGAGGTCTCGGAGATCATCGAGTTCCTGAAGGACCCCCGCAAGTTTCAGAAGCTGGGTGGGCGGATCCCCAAAGGGGTCCTGATCGTGGGACCTCCCGGCACCGGCAAGACCCTGCTGGCCAAGGCGATCGCCGGAGAAGCCGGGGTTCCGTTTTTCAGCATCAGCGGGTCCGATTTCGTGGAAATGTTCGTCGGGGTCGGCGCCTCTCGCGTCCGAGACCTGTTCGAGCAAGGCAAGAAACATGCGCCGTGCATCATCTTCATCGATGAGATCGACGCAGTGGGCCGGCTCCGCGGCGCGGGCCTCGGCGGCGGCCACGACGAGCGCGAACAGACGCTGAACCAGCTCCTCGTGGAGATGGACGGCTTCGATACGACCGAAGGCGTCATCCTGATCGCCGCAACCAACCGGCCGGACGTCCTCGATCCGGCCCTGCTGCGGCCCGGCCGGTTTGATCGGCAGATCGTGGTGAATCGTCCGGACTTGCGGGGGCGGGCCGAGATCCTCAAAGTGCACACGAAGAAAGTGCCGATCGCCGGCGATGTGGAACTGGAGAAAATCGCGCGCGGGACACCCGGGTTCTCCGGGGCGGACCTGGAGAATCTGGTGAACGAAGCGGCCTTGTGGGCCGCCCGTCAGAACAAAAAAGTGGTGGAGGTCGTCGATTTTGAGACCGCGAAAGACAAGGTGCTGATGGGCGTCGAGCGGAAGAGCCTGATCCTGAGCGACGAGGAGAAGCGGACCACCGCCTATCACGAAGCAGGACACGCCCTCATGGCGAAGCTGCTTCCTGGCGCGGACCCGGTCCACAAAGTCACGATCATCCCGCGCGGCCGCGCGCTGGGGATGACCATGCAGCTCCCGACCGACGATCGCCACAATTATTCTAAGGAATTCCTGTACAACACGCTGGCCATCCTGATGGGCGGACGAGTGGCCGAAGAGCTCGTGTTGCATCACATCACGACGGGCGCCGGAAACGACATCGAACGTGCGACGGACCTGGCACGGAAAATGGTGTGCGAGTGGGGAATGAGCGAGAAGCTGGGACCGCTTACGTTCGGCAAGAAGGATGAGGAAATTTTCCTCGGCCGCGAAATCGCGACCCGCCGTGATTTCAGCGAGCAGGTGGCGATCGAGATCGACTACGAGGTCAAGCGGCTGGTGACCGAGAACTATGAACGGGCGACGCGGATGCTGACCGAACACATGGGCATCCTGAAGGCGCTGGCCGAAGCTCTCCTCGAGAAGGAGGTGCTCGACGCGCCCGAAATCGACCAGATCGTCCAGCAAGGGTCACTGCCCCAAACCGTGCCCGCCTGATCACGTCCCGTCGAATGTCGCCACGCAGAGACTCATGCCGGGTCTCACCAGAGCCTCCCGGTGGTCGCCACACGGGTGCTCGCTCCGACCGCTCCGGGCATGATCTCCGAGTCAGGGTCTCCTCCTCCTGCGAGCGCCTTCTTCTTGCCACGCTGCCTCGCGGGGTCCGCCGATGAACATCACCGCCATGCTCAAGCCCAACACGGTCCCGAGCCCAGCGGCCCTGAGGGCCCGCGGGCGACTCATCCCACTGAATGTGGGTCCCCTGATCATGGGCGTGCTCAACGTCACACCCGATTCCTTTTCGGATGGCGGTCGCTATCTCGATCCGGGGGCGGCGGTCGCCCAC
>JAHFEU010000216.1 GCA_023248295.1 Nitrospirota bacterium
ATGGGCGTCATCATGATGCTCGGGATCGTGGTGTCGAACGGCGTGCTGCTGGTGGACTATACGAACGTGCTGCGCCGTCGGGGCAGACCCCTGCGTGAAGCCGTGGTCCTGGCCGCCCGTACGCGGCTGCGGCCGATCCTGATGACATCGTTGGCGACCGTGTTCGGGTTGATGCCGATGGCGCTGGGCTTGGGAACCGGCGGAGAGACGAATGCCCCCCTGGCCCGCGCCGTGATCGGAGGGCTCAGCGTCTCGACCGCCTTGACCTTGTTTCTGATCCCGACCCTCTACCTGATCCTGGAGGAACGATTTCCCAGGAAGTCAGACCCGGACATGGGCGCCGATGGGAGAGACGGAAAGGCGGAGGTGCCCGCGGCGGTGGCGAACAGGGTCGGGGTTTGACTTAAGTATGAAGGGGGACGCGCTGTTGCCGCAACGAGGAGAGCGGCTCCGCGAGCCGGTGATCCTCGCCTATCCCATAGGTGACTTTGACCGCGACTCGGCCTACCATCATGCGGTCAATCACCGTGGCTTTTTCCATGGAGCTGAGCAGCAAGCAGAGATCACACAAGGTATTCACCTTTCGCGGAATGCCCCCGCACGCCCGAAAGATCAGCGAACAAGCGTCCCGTGTGAAAATCTCTCGTTTACAGCCCGCCACCGCCAGGCGAGATCGAATGTAGCTCGCCACCTCGGCTTCCGAAAACGGGCCAAGATGATAGCGAATCGCGACTCGCTGAAAAAACTGATGGAAGCGCTGGAGGCGGGTTCTGAGCTCAGGCTGGCCCAGCAGCACCAGCGTCAGCAAAAATCGGTCGTTGAGCTGAAAGTTGAGCAGCAACCGGAGCTTTTCGAACATTTGATCGTCGCGAATCGCCTGCGCCTCGTCGATCATGAGCACGGTGTCCAGTCCCCGATTCAGATTATCGAGCAACCGGTCGTTCAGGCGATGGCGAAGGTCCAGTTCGGACCCGGCGGAATCAATCCCCAGTTGGTACAACACTTCCCTGAACAGTTGAGCGTCCTCAAAGGACGGATCGGCGATCAGCGCGGTATCATATTTCTCCGCAGAGAGATGGTGCATCAGGGTCCTGCTCAAGAGCGTCTTGCCGCAACCGATTTCCCCGGTCAGTATGACGGCCCCTTTTCGGGCCTCGATTCCATACAGTAACCGTTGAAGGGCCTCCTCATGGTTGGGCGAAGGGAAATAATATTTCGGGTTCGGAGTGTTCTCGAACGGCATCTCCTGAAGCCCCCAGTGCTCCATATAGTGCCCGGCCCCATTCGGCCGGGACAGTTCCGGAGACGGGTGTGATACCTGACTCTCCGCCGTAACAGTCTGAAGCGGACGCTCTTCCACCGGGTCCGCCGACATGTGCGCATTCACCACGGTCGGTTCCTGATGTTGCAGGATGGCCGCCCACTCTTCGTGGCGGCCGTGATCGCCGGTGTCGGACCAAGTGAGAGGAGGGTCCTCCAGGTGCGGGAGAGGCTCCCCAAGCAGCGTGTTGCTGGCCTCGTCCTGGCCGGTGGTTCTGCCGAGGAGTGGCGCCCACATCCGCTGCTGGGCCAGCCCGAACAAGGCCGACGCGAGCACCAAGGCCAGCGAGATCCAGAGGGTGTGGGCCAGCGTAAAAACAGCGGCCGTTCGTACATCAAGAGTCACACTTGGGGACCATAACTGAGAACAGGGTGTTCGAGCAGTCTCCTGAGCCGGCGTGAGGATCTGGCCGTCGCCCGAATTCCTGGCTTTCGCGAACTGATATCGGGCACAGGACCTAACGGCCTCGAGCGGGACCAATTGGGCCACGGTCCAGATGCCCAGTATCACACTGAGCAGGCTGCTCGCCAGAAGCCCGCGGCGGATGGACATGGCGTGCGTATCCATTTCGGTAGGTGGTGATTCGACGCACAACCCGTGCCACAAGGTTGACCCGGGCGGACATCGCCTGCCTATCCACAACTAATGCGGGCAAGTCGAGTTACCATCTACACGATGTCGTGGCTGTGGCTTATGTGAATTATGTGAGTAAGGAGAGCCTCGTGGCAGACCTCGTACACTGGATTCCAAGAATGACCCAATAGCTTGTTCGGCAGATGCGACCGGGAGGGCTAGTGGACCGAAGGAAACAGGCTTTTCAACTGTATGGCCAGTCCCAGATCGCCGCTGATGCGTAGGCGACCGGACATGAACAGCGAGGGGCCGTCAAGTTGCCCGCTTAAAACGCTCAGACAGTCTTCTCCAGACATGGAGAAGATGACGTGCGGGTCAGGATGGACACCTTCTTGAACCGAACAGGCTCCGCGCTTGACCACCAGATGGTATTGACTTCCCTGTGGGCCGCTCAGATCAAACTGATAGACCGCCACAAGTCCTTCCGCCGCCTCGGCGTCGAACTTGCCGGGGAGCGCCTGGAAGAAATCCTTCACTGACTTCGCCGGCATGGGCGGGCAGTCTACCCCTTTTCTCCAGCGATTGACAAGCTCAAGACGCCTCAGACACAATCACAGCCATGCCGCCGACTCCTACCGACCAGCCGGATCAGACCGCCGCGGCGCTAGCCGACGTGCCGGACCGCACCTGCACCTGGTGCAAGGTGCCGATGGAGAAACGCCTCGTCGCCGGCGGCCGATTCGTGCATTACACCTGCCCCAAGTGCATCTTCCAACACACCTCGCGCCGCGAAAAAAAGTAGGAG
>JAHFEU010000033.1 GCA_023248295.1 Nitrospirota bacterium
GGATGAAGTCCTCTCGGGCGGCAACTTCCACGGGCAACCGCTCGGCCTGGTCTTGGACCATCTGGCCATCGCGATCACGGAGTTGGCCAGCATCGCGGAACGCCGGATCGAGCGGTTGATCAATCCCGAATACGGGGACCTCCCGCCGTTTCTGGCCCCGCAGCCCGGACTGAACTCGGGCTTCATGCTCGCCCAGGTCACGGCGGCGGCGCTCGCCTCCGAAAATAAGGTGCTCTCCCACCCAGCATCGGTGGATTCCATCCCCACCTCGGGCAACCAGGAGGACCATGTCAGCATGGGCATGGGAGCGGCCCTCAAACTCAAGCAGATCCTGTCCAATGCGGAGCACATTCTGGCTATCGAGCTGCTCTGCGCCGCCCAGGGGGTGGACTTTCACCGTCCGTTGCAAGCAGGGGCCGGCAGCCGCCGGACCCTGCGGCTGATCCGTCAGCACGTTCCCCGATTGGAGCAGGACCGCGCGCTGGCGCCGGATATCGAGCAGGTTCGCGCGATGGTGGCCAGCGGCGCGTTGACCGAAGTCCTGTCCATGTCCCGACACGCACAGAGGAGTGAGTCATGATCTCTCTTTCCCGCCGTCGCGCTGGGCGCCCCAGCGGAATGCTCGTCAGGCTGGCCCCGGTCCTCATCGCGGCTGCGCTGGTCGGCCTCCCGTGGTTCGCCCAGGCCGCCGAGCCGCCGTCTCCTCCACCGACCGAATCGGGCCCCGCCGGCGGAGACCTTCAGGTCGAGATCAAAAACAAAGGACTGGGCAAGGAGGTCTCCATCAAAAAGGGCGACAGGGAATGGTTCATGATGATCGAGGTCACCGCCGATAATACGGTGGTCGTCCGGCAGGAGAAAGACCACGAGACCTTCCTCGTCGATGAGAGCGAAAACCACGACCGCGCCATGACTCCGGCCGAAGTGGACGCCGCGATCGAGGCCTTCATCAACAGCGTCAAGACGCGGGCGAAACGCAAGTGACCCTTCCCATCCGAGCTCCACGCGGCACGACCCTGACTTGCAAAGGCTGGCCCCAGGAAGCCGCCCTCCGGATGTTGATGAACAACCTGGATGAGGAGGTGGCCGAGAACCCTCGCGAGCTGATCGTCTACGGGGGAGCCGGAAAGGCCGCGCGCAATTGGGAGGCGTACGCCGCCATCGTCCGGGAGCTGACCGCCCTGGAAGGAGATCAGACGCTGCTCGTCCAGTCGGGCAAACCGGTGGGGGTCCTCACGACCCACGAATTCGCGCCGCGCGTCCTCATCGCCAACTCGAACCTGGTCGGACACTGGGCCACGTGGGAGGAGTTCCGCCGGTTGGAAGCGCTCGGGCTGATCATGTTCGGGCAGATGACCGCGGGCTCCTGGATGTACATCGGCACGCAGGGGATCGTCCAGGGCACCTTCGAAACATTCGCGGCCGCGGCCGCGCGGCACTTCGGAGGCGACCTCGCCGGACGCCTCGTCCTCACGGGCGGCATGGGCGGCATGGGCGGGGCCCAGCCGCTGGCTGCCACGATGAACGGCGCCGCCCTGCTGTGTGTCGAGGTGGACGCGGCGAGGATCGAGCGACGGCTGAAGACCCGCTACTGCGACCGGATGACCGCGTCGTTGGAGGAGGCCTTGCAATGGGTCCAAGAGGCCAAGACCAACCGGCGCGCCCTGTCGGTCGGGCTGGTCGGTAATTGCGCCCTGGTGCTCCCGGAACTCGTTCGCCGCGGGGTTGTCCCCGACCTCGTGACGGATCAGACTTCCGCGCACGATCCCCTCAACGGCTATATTCCAGCCGGCCTCACGTTGGAGGACGCGGCCCGGCTTCGCAAGACGAGCCCATCGGAATATGTGGATCGCGCGCTGGATTCGATCGCGGCCCATGTGAGGGCCATGGTCGCCTTCCAGAAAGCCGGCTCGGTGGTGTTCGATTACGGGAATAACATCCGGGCCATGGCCTTCCAGCGAGGGGTGCAGGATGCCTTCGCGTTCCCCGGCTTCGTGCCGGCTTACATCAGGCCGCTCTTTTGCGAAGGACGGGGGCCTTTCCGCTGGGTGGCCCTTTCCGGTGATCGCGCCGACATCGCCGCGACCGATGAGGCCGCGCTCAAGCTGTTTCCGGAGAACTGCTCGCTGCAGCGCTGGCTCCGGCTCGCGCGCGAGCGGGTGCCATTCCAGGGGTTGCCGGCCCGGATCTGCTGGTTAGGATACGGGGAACGGGCCGCCATGGGCCGGCGGCTCAACGACCTGGTGAGCAAGGGGACGGTCAAGGCGCCGGTGGTCATCGGGCGGGACCACCTGGACGCCGGCTCGGTCGCTTCTCCCTACCGGGAGACCGAGGCCATGCGCGACGGCAGCGACGCCATCGCCGACTGGCCGATCCTCAACGCGTTGCTGAATGCCGCCTCCGGCGCCAGTTGGGTGTCTTTCCATCACGGCGGCGGAGTCGGCATCGGGTATTCCCTGCATGCGGGGCAGTCCATTGTAGCCGACGGAACGCGGGAGGCTGCGACTCGGCTCGAGCGCGTGCTCACGAACGACCCGGCCCTCGGCATCCTGCGGCATGCCGACGCCGGCTATCCCGAGGCGATCCAATCGGCGCGCCGGCACGGCCTGAAAATTCCCCTGGAGCCCAAGGGCTAACCCTTGCCATGCTTCGGACACAGGGTCTATAATCCGCACGCCGAGAAGACAAGTATCTCGTTCCTCGTGAAGCGTATCTCGTCATGGGACTTCCAACGTTTCACGTGCCAGGTGTCGCCGTGAAGCCAAAACCCCGATTCGTGATCTTCGCCCACAACGCCACCTACGACAAACTCCACCAGGTGGCGACGCTCGGCCTGACCGCCGCCGCCATGGACAAGGACGTGATCGTCGTCCTGCTCTTCTGGACCATCAAGAAACTGGCTGAAGGGCGGATTGACGCCGTAGACTTCCCGCCGGAGTACAAGAAATCGGCGGAAGAGATCGCTCGCTTATTGAAAGAGAAGAAAGTGCCCCGGATCTCCGAGATGTTCAAAGAAGCCAGGACCGTCGGTCAATTCCGGCTGATCGCCTGCAGCGCCGGCCTCGAATACATGGGCGTAGACGCAGAGGCGGTCGCCAAGAACGTGGACGAGGTGATGGGGCTTCCGGCTATCCTTTCCTTGACGGCCGGCGCCGAAACCACGCTCTTCATCTAAATAACGTGAAGCGTGGCTCGTCGCTCGTATCTCGTGCCTGCGCGCTGACCCGTCCGCCGGACCTGCCCGCCGCATGGCTTCGGCAGGCGGAAGCCTCTGGAGGGCTGGAGCGCCCCGGCGCGCAAGCGTGAAGTGTATCTCGTGCGAGATGCGAGATACGAACGACGCTTCACCCCGGTCGCTCAGCGCGACCGGCTCACTCCCACCCGGTCACAGTACCTCTCCAGCTTGCACCGGCTGCAGAACGGCGACACCGGCTGACAGAGATTCTGCCCAAACGGGACCAGCAGATCATTGAACGTGATCCAGTACCGGCGCGGCAGCTTCCGGCGCAAGGCCTGCTCGGTTTTCTCGGGGGTCTTCGTCTTGACGTACCCCCACCGATTGCTGATGCGGTGCACATGGGTGTCTACGCAGATCCCCGGCTTCCCGTACCCCACCGTCACCACGAGGTTGGCCGTCTTCCGTCCCACCCCTGGAAGCGTCAGGAGTTCCTCGATCGAGTCAGGGACGGAGCCGCCATACCGTCCTAACAGGCGCCGGCAGATCTCTCGAATGTGTTTGGCTTTGGTGCGATAGAAGCCGACAGGGTAAATGGCCGCTTCGATGCGGTGGCGGGACAGCCGTCGCATCGTGGAAGGGGTGGACGCCAAGGCGAACAGCCGCCGGCTCGCTTCCGTCGTCGTCTGGTCCTTGGTGCGAAGGCTGAGCACGCACGCGATCAGGATCTGGAACGGGTCGCGCGACTCCTTGGCGACCACCCCAACCACGGGCTCTTGCCACTGACGCACCTCCTGTCCGAGGATACGCAGGGCGGCATGGATCTCGGAGTCGCGCATCGAGGGGTCTGACGGAGAGTTCGGATTCAGAGGGACGGGCGGGAACGGAACGCGCGGCGAGGACCGGTCATTCCATCCGATGTTTCGCGAGCCACTTCAGGCGTCGACGCTGGGCCTCGCGCTGTTTGGCCTTTTTCCTCACGCTGGGTTTCTCGTAGAATCGGCGCCGTTTCAACTCACGAAAGAGACCTTCCCCGGCCAGTTTTTTCTTGGCCACCTTCAAGGCCTTTTCCACGTTATTGTTGAAAACCTTGATTTCCATCCTGAAAGGCTCCCGTCCTCCGTCGGTTTTGCTTCCCCAGGCTAGCGAGAACTACGCGTCTTCCGAAAAGCGGAGGGAGTGTATCACAGCCCCTTTAGTTCTACAAGACTCTGTGTGATGGCCTGGATGCGAGTGGCGAGGTCCTTGTTAAGTGACTGATTCTTCTGAGATTTCATGTTGGTCCTGACGTTTTCCAGCGCGCCCTCGATCGCAGCCAGCGCCAGCAGCAGCCCGACCTTGAGATCGGAGGCCACGCTGGGCTTGGTCTGCGGGAGCAGCGCCCGCAACAAGGAAGCCACTTCGCTGGCCTTCGCGGCCGTCTCAAGCGGCACCTCCGTCGCGATCCGCAGACTGGTCGAGATCGCCTCAGATCTGGCGGGATCGGTTTTCGGCAGGCGGTAGGCCCGTACCACACCCGCATAGGCATCCGCGTCAGCTTGAATGAGGCCCTGCAGTTTTTCACGGAGGGCCGTGAGGCGCCGTTCCGGGGACCCACGATCGATGTTGCCTGGAGACGGACTTGCCGGTTCACCGATCCGGCACGTCATCACACCCAACGCGGCCGCCAGCGCTCCCGCCAGCGCCGCGACACTGCCGCCTCCCGGCGTCGGGGTGCCGGCCGATAGCGCGTCTAGAAAACCCGAGACGGAAGAGGCTAACTCGCCAGGCCCCGGAGCGGAGGCGGCCTGGTCGAGGGGCCGGGCCTCGGGGAGCGGAGCGTCACGCGCCAGGACCAACTCAAGGCGGGTTTCCAGCACCTGGGTCGGATCGAAACGTTCCAACTTCAGGAAGGACTCCGCGGCTTGCACCAGAGCCCGCTGCGGGACCAAGCCGATGATCTCGCTGCCGGCGACCGGCACCCCGCGCTGTTCGGCCTCGCGTTTCACCGCCTCGAACGCCACGTGGATCGGCGTTCTCTCGAAGTTCGTCAGGTTCATCGAAACCTGGACGAGACGGCGGCTCGTGAGCGCCACCCCCATCGCTTTCACGCAAGGCAGTCCGCCGCTGGAAAAACGAACCGTTTTCGCGATGGCCTTCGCCACGGCGAGATCATCCGACCGCAAATTGACGTTGTACGCGATGAGCGGCGGCCTCGCACCCACGGCCGTCGCGCCGGCGGTCGGATGCAACGTCCGAGGGCCAAAATCGGGGGGCCACGCGGGATCGGTTGCCATCCGGCCGGCCAATCCCTCCAGTCCTCCCCGCCTCAAGGCTTCCAGATTCGTGCGGTCCGGGTGCGAGGCAGCCTGCTCATACAGGAAGACCGGAATGTTCAACTCACTCCCGATTCGCTCTCCCACCCGTCTGGCGAGCGTGACGCAGTCCTCCATCGTCACCCCGCGGATGGGCACAAACGGCACCACATCCGTCGCGCCCACGCGGGGATGCCCGCCCTGATGTCGCCTGAGATCGATGAGACCGGCTGCCGCGCGCGCGGCCTGGAATGCCGCTTCCCCCACTGCCTCCGGCGCCCCCACAAACGTGAGCACCGCTCGGTGGTGATCCGGATCCATCTCCTCATCCAAGAGAAAGACCCCTTTGACGGCCCGGATCGCCGACACGAGCGCGCGAACCGTTTCCGCGTTACGCCCCTCGCTAAAATTCGGCACGCACTCGACCAGGCGTTCCATGCTCGATCGTCTATCGCATCTGTTACGTCGTTAGCGTCATCGCGTGGAGTTTCTATAGCGTCATCACGTCTCGGGCGTCACGTGCGTGACCAACTCCACTCACCGATGTGGTGGACGCGCAACGCAAATGGCGCGATTGGCGCCGCACGCAACAGAGGCGATGGACGCGACGACGCCTCACGTCGCTTTATGATACACGACGCGCCCCTTTTTGATGACTGTCGCGCAGTGATTCATCCCGAAGAAGTACGGGATCTCCCGGTAGTCGTCCACATCCATGATCGCCAGATCCGCCTGTTTCCCCAGTTCCAGCGAGCCGACCCGAGCCCCTCGTCCGACCGCGTACGCCCCGTGAATCGTGGCTGCCGTGATGGCCTCTGCGGGGCTCATCCGCATCTGTGAACAGGCCAGGGAGAGAATCATCTGCATATTCAGCGTCGGAGAGCTACCCGGATTGAAGTTGGTCGCCAGCGCCACCGGGATTTTGCCGTCAATCAATCGCCGAGCCGGCGGGTAGTCCGTAGACCCCAGATGCAGGACACTGCCCGGCAGCAGGGTCGCGATCGTCCGCGTGCCCCGCAGCCATCGGATGTCGGTCTCGCTCAGGTGATCCAGGTGATCCACCGACACCGCGTTGAGCCCCGCTGCCATCCTGGCTGCGCCCGTCCGAGCCAACTGCTCCGCGTGCAGCTTTAGCTTAAAACCTGCGCCCGCCGCGGCGCCCAACAGCTCTTTCGCCTCAGCCAACGAAAAAAACCCGCGGTCGCAAAACACGTCGAAGAACTCCGCCAGCCTTTCCCGCGCAACCCGCGGGATCAACCTCCGCCTTACGAGTTGGAGGAAACGTGCGCGCTCGGTCGTGTAGCGGGCCGGAATCTCGTGGACCAACAGCGTCGGGACCAGCTCACAGGCGGCATCCTCGGCGGCAGCGCGAATCGCCCGCAACATCTTCAGTTCCTGGACAAGATCGAGACCGTAGCCGCTTTTCACTTCGGCGGTGGTGGTCCCATGTTCCAGGAAGAGCCGGACCACGTTCTTCAGGCGTTCGATCAGGACCCGTTCGCTGGCCGATCGCATGCGCCTGGCGCTCGCCCGGATCCCTCCGCCGGCTCGGGCGATCTGCGAATAGCTCGCGCCGCTGATTCGAGCGACATAGTCTTCCACGCGAGGGGCCGCGAACAGGGCATGGGTGTGAGAATCCACGAAGCCGGGTAACACCACCTTCCCCCGGGCGTCGAGGCGCACAGCCTTGCGAGCATCCGGAGATCGGCACACACGGTCGCCGCGCCCCACCATCGCCACGATCCGGTCCTTGATCAGCAGAGCCCCGTTGCGTACCAGTCCGAGCTCTGCCATCTCCTTCCCGGCGCGCGGGCGGCGGGGACCGCGAAGTGTCAGGAGTTGCCCGCAGTTGACCACCAACAGCGGTCTTGCCTCGGTCAATGGCACGGAGATCCTTGAGGGACCAGGCGGAGCGTCAGGGTTGGTACGGTAAAGGCATCACCCCGTGAAGTCAAGGCAACGCGCAGGTTATCCCGAGGAAGGCAGGCGAGTCGGGGTCTTGCCCACCGTGGCTAGGATCTGGCCTGAGCCAGGGCGCAAGCCGCGCAACCCTCTGTTGTGCAGCGCCAATCCAACCCGTGCTGGCGTGACGGAGGAGACAGGTTGTCGTTGGGATGATAGCGGTGGTACCAGGTGTGTTCGATGTGAAAGGCCTCCTCAGGGGAGGACGCGTAGGCAAACCAGAAAAAGCGATACCTCGAGGGTCTGGCCAGACGCCCGAGGGTGCTGGCCACATCGTCAGGGCTGGCGCCCACCAAATCCGCCGACTTTCCGTTCCGTGAAAGAATGAACGCTCCCGGGGACCTATGGCTGACAAAGAGATGGAGATACCTCAAGCTGAACGGTCCCGACATCACACCCTCCTTAGGCATGCTGCCACTGCGGAATCGGCACAGGCCCTCACATCGTCGCGGTCATGGATGAAGGGACAGGCTCGGCCAGGCGCACGATCTCGATTTTCGACAGCATGGCCAGGAGCATGACCGCGTTCGCAATCGACGTTCCCGTTGCGACATACAGGAGGGCGCGGCGGGCCTGGGTGCGGGTCATGGCGCGACGCACATAGCTGACATCCGACAAGGAAAGCGCCTCCTGCTCGCGGGCAACGACCACGACTCTCTCCAGAGATGAGTCGACCAACAGCCCGTCCTGCCTTCCGTTCTCCCGGTCAAAGATTGGCTCAATGCGTGACCCGTCACCATCGGCCAATGCCTGACCTGCCATCCGTGACATCAATTCATCGAAGACAAGGCTGCTGGCTCCCATCGGTCCACCTCCCTGGTTGGGGTATCGTGCTCGGACCCCACGTCCGGTTGCTGTGGGAAACCCTTCTGGCTGAGTTGCGCCGTCGGATGAGGCAGCCCCTTCCTGCCCACGGCAGCGCACGAACTCCGTCACGCCCGGATGGAGAGGAACAGCATCTAGTCGGGCAGCAGTGACGGTGGGGGAACATTCTCCGGTTGTCGCGGGCGAGCAGGTCACAGTCCGTGACAAACCCTGTCGTTTCAGACATCGCAACCCCTCTGTCGCCCCGTCTGACGGGGATCCACGTTCGGGAAGCGACAAGTGCCTGAAGTGCCGCCCCTAAACCCGGATTATTCATGAACGCTTCTGCTGCAATCGCGGATCCGCTGCTGCGACTAGCCTGCCCGCGGGTTCTCCAGCGGGCAGGCGGGCGGGCTCGCCGCTCAGTCGGTCAGCGTATTGCAGCGAATACGCCTCCCTCCCTCGCGCCTCCGCGCGCCCGTCTCACGACGCGGCTACGCGATTTCGCGACGAACCGTCATGAATAACCCGGGTTAACGCCGAGGTAACACGTTGCGGCCAGCCTATAACAAAGCGAGCCGGCGAAGTCAAGCGAAAAATACAATATACGGGATAGGGATGAGTCTGGGGTGTCTAGATATTGTGTATAGGCTGGCGAAAAGCTGTCGAGAAACGGAGGGGGATTTGGGGATAAAAAAAAACCGGAGATGCCGACTGACATCCCCGGCTTCAGGCAGTGGGAGGTTCGCCGGACGTTTCGGCTACCGTTTGACCTTCTTCACGAACGCCTTGTAGACCCGCGCGGAATCATTGGACTCTTCTTCCAGGCCCAGCATCTCGTGGCCGGTCGATTGGCACCAGGCGGGCATGTCCTTCTTAATGCCCTCGTCGTCCGACACCACCTCCAGAATCTGACCCGGCACGAGCTCCTTGATTTTCTTAGAGGTCATAATGATAGGGATCGGGCAGAAGTACCCGAGGGTATCCAGCTTTACATCCGCTTTGACCATAGACGCACTTCGGTTTTGCGGCGATCGCGACGTTATGTCGATTGCGTCAATGCCGTCTGTTGCGTCGGATGCGTCTGGCGCCAGCCAGGTCTGCTGCGCGACGACGCTCTAGACGCGCCCCGCAATGGACGCGAATGACGCGACGACGCGCCTCAGATGAACAGATTGACGCTTCCTTGTTTCGCCTCGGCGAGGTACGTGGTCACCCCGGCCAACTGATCGATGCCTTCGATCAGCGAGTCTTTGGTAACTCCCATCAGCCCCATGGTGGTCGTGCAGGCAATGAACTGTACGCCGAGGTCCTGTGCCATTTGCATCAATTCCGGAACGCCCGGCATTCGATGCTGCCGCATGACCCGCTTCATCATGCCGGTGCCCAGCCCCCAGAAATGAAACCGTGAGAGCGGCAGCTTCTCAGCGCCCCCCTTATTCAGCAAGCCGAACATCCGACGCAGCCAATCCTTGGCTGCGCTGGGGGTCCCTTTGCGGCGGATCGCGTTGAGGCCCCAAAACGTGAAGAACATCGTAACCTGCATGCCCATCGCTGCCGCGCCGGTCGCGATGATAAAGGCCGCCATCACCCGATCCATGTCTCCGCTCAGCACCACGATCGTCACCCGGTCAGGCTTCGTTTCCTGAAGCTCGGCCAGCGCGGTCGCCGGTTCTACCTTCGTCGCACCCATGGTTTCACCTACGCCATTGACGACTCGGACTTCCGTTCGTTCACTTCAGTGCCCGCGGGCTCTCTCCAAGCACGGAGCGCGTGAAAGTCACTATAGTATGCGGTTCTTTGGGTTGTCAAGGAACGCGGGTGGCGGTGAGGAGGCAATCACGGCAGGGCGCAAAGTCTTGCCAAAACCAAGTCTTCTGGTATGCTGATGTGGGACGGACGAGGTGCCGAATTGCAGCGACGCGCCAGCCAGGTGTTCTTTCTTGTCGTGTTGACGGCCATCACAATCGAGGCTGTCCGCTCTCAGTCCCTCGCCCAGGCAGACCCCCATCGGTTCGCGACGGTCCCCGCGATTGCCGTGAGCTCCGTCGACGGCAAAGAAATCGGCGGCGTGCACTATATCGTCATTCAACTCGATCGAGACCCTCAGCGCAAGGGCCCCACAGTCCTGTTCAGTGAACGGGCCAAGGGCGCAGCCGTGGATGAGGAGTGGAAGGAGGGCGTTCGCGTGGCCGTCTCGGCGGCAGCGGTGACCCTCGGAGAAGATTCTCGAAACTGGACGATCACGATCAAGAACCGCACGTACTCTAGTCTGACCCAAGGACCAAGCGCCAGCAGCGCGGTGGCCATCGGGATCATGGCCGCGTCGCGCGGCGATATGCTGCGCCCCGGGGTGGCGCTTACAGGAGCCATTGCCCCGGACGGCAGTATTGACGAGGTGGGCGGGCTCCCGGGCAAACTGGAAGGCGCGGCGATGGCGAACATGCACACCCTGCTCGTACCCAAGGGGCAAGCGCGCACCGAAGAGTGGGACCTCCTGCAACTGGGCAGGCTGCGAAACATCACGGTCATCGAAGTGGGTTCGATCCGAGAGGCCTACGAGTTGATGACCGGCAAACAACTCTGAGTTTCAGACCATCTTGCTGTCAGTCAGAAGCCCGACGGCCCGTCGGATCTGGTCGCGGGTGCCCATCAAGACCACCACGTCCCCCGATTCCAGATGAACTTTTTCTGAAGGGTTGGACTCCGTCACTCCATTCCGGGTGAGCGCGATGACCGACGCGCCCGTACGCGGTCGGATTGAAACCTGCGCCAGCGTCTTGCCCACCGCCGGGGAGTCGGCCTCGATCCGGCAGGTTTCCACCTCGACGTCCGTCAAGGTGCCGCCACGGAGATGATGGGCAAGTTCCGGCAGCTCGCTTCGCCGAAGAATGGCATACCCTTCCCGTCTGATCTGCTCCGCTTTTTGAATGATCACTTCCGGGGGCATCTTGTAGGTGCGGAGCACTAACGTGAAGATCTCGATGGAGGTCTCGAACTCCTCCGGCACGACCTCATCCGCCCCCAATTGGTGCAGCTCATCCAATTCCTTGAGATAGCGTGTCCGCACCACGATGTGCACCTGGGGGTTGAGACTCTTGGCAATCTGGACCGTGCGGCGGGCCGCGAAGGGATCCGACACGGCAAGGACGAGGACACGGGCCTGCTCGATCCGCACCTGGTGGAGCACGCTTGGATTGGCGGCGTCTCCGTAATAGATCGGCACACCGATTCGGGATTCGCGGCGCACCAGATCCCCGTCCAGCTCCAGCACCACGTAGGGGATCTCCGTCTCTTCGAGGACCCGTGCCAGATTTCTGCCGTTCAGGCCGTACCCCACTACGATCACATGGTCCTTGATTTTGAGATGGCGCGTGGTCACGCTGGCCACATGCGCGGTCGTCTGGCCGGGAAGCCAGTGATACAGGCGTTGGAACGCTTCGGCCCGCCTGGCGAGTTTGGGCGACCATTGGATGAGGAAGGGAGTCACCAGCATCGTGAGCACCGACACCGCCAGGAACACCTGGTAGGGCTCGCCGGCCAGCAACCCCGCTTCTTGACCTTCCTGAGCCAGGATGAAGCTGAATTCTCCAACCTGGGCCAGCGCGATTCCGGCCAGCACCGCCGCGCGCGGAGGATAGCGGCAGGCCAGCACCGGCCCCACCGCGGTGATGCATTTGCCCACCAGAACCGCGCCGACCAGCGCCACCACCAGCACCGGGTGAGCCAGGACCACGCGGACATCCATCAGCATGCCGATGGAGACGAAAAACAGACTGTTGAAGCTATCCCGGAACGGCAGCACCTCGGCCATCGCCTGGTGGCTGTACTCGGACTCGGAGATGACCAACCCGGCGATAAACGCGCCCAGCGCCAGCGAGAGACCGGCGAGCGAGGTCAGCCACGCAATGCCCAGGCACAGCACGATGATCGTGAGCAGGAACAGCTCGCGGCTGCGGCTTCTGACGATATGCTCCAGCAGCCAGGGAACCAGGAACCAGGCCGCTCCCACGATGATCCCGACCAGCGCCGCTGATTTCGCCAGCGCCAGGAGCGCATCCGGCAGGATCTCCTGGGTCGCGGCGGAAAGGAGGGGGGTCATGAGCATCATCGGCACCACCGCGAGATCCTGAAAGATCAGGATTCCGATCGTGGCTCGACCATGGAGCGAATCGCTCTCACCCCGACTCGCCAGCGCCTTCAGCACGATCGCGGTACTGCTCAGGGACAGGAGACAGCCCCAGAAAATCGCCTGGCGATACGGCAGCCCGATCAGCACGCCGCCGACCGTGACCAGCAGCAGCACGCCGGCCACCTGGAGCGGGCCGCCGACCAAGAGAATGCTTCGCGAAGCCGCCAGGTGCGCGAGCGACAACTCGATCCCGATCGTGAACAGCAGCAGCACCACGCCAATCTGCGCCAGGATATTGACCTGGCCGAGGTCCGAGACCAGGTTCAATCCGTACGGTCCGATCAGCGAGCCGGCCGCCAAGAACCCGGCGATCGAGGGCAACCGGAGCTGGTGGAACACGAAGACCACGGCGATCGAGACGGCGAAGATCACCAGCAAGTCGCTCAGCACATCGGGACTGTGCACGGGTCCCTCCGACACACGCGGGGCTAGCCCGCATTATTCATGGCGGTTCGTCGCGAAATCGCGCAGTCGCGTCGCGAGACGGGCGCGTGGAGCCGCAAAGGACCGAGGCGTACTTGAAACAGTACGTCGAGGGACTGAGCGGCGAGCCCGCCCGCCTGCACGCCGTAGGAGCCGCGTGCAGGCTTGTCGCAGCAGCGAATGGGCGATTGCAGCAGAAGCGTTCATGGATAATGCGGGCTACGGTGTTCGAAGACTATACACTATTTGCGAGTGCGCTCAAATTTGTCAGGCCTCGAGCGCCCCTGTTACAGTAGGGTCGGTCATGGGGGAGGTTCGTGTCCGCCGTCGCCCTTCGCGCCATCATTTTCGACTTCAACGGGGTGCTCGCCGACGATGAGACTCCGCATTTCCTCGCCTTTCAGCAGGCGCTCGCTGAGGACGGCCTCACGCTGACGAAGGAGACCTATTACGGCGCCTACCTGGGCATGGACGAACGAAACTGCGCCGCCGCCCTCCTGGAATCCGCCGGAGGCGGACGGGACCGCGCGCGCCTCCGGAGAATCATGGAAAGAAAAGCGACGCTGTTCCAAGCTTACACGGCGACGCACAAGCCGCCGCTGTTCGAGGGGGTGGTGGAGTTCGTCAAGCAGGCTGGCGCGCGCTACCGCCTGGCGATCGCATCGGGGGGAAGGCGGGAGCAGATCGAGTTCGCGTTGCGGGAGACGTCGATCGAGAAGGACTTCACGGTGATCGTCTCGGCGGAAGACACCCGGCTCGGCAAGCCGGACCCGGCGATCTACCGGCTGGCCCTCACGCGCCTCAACGCAGCGGCCCCCCGGCCCCAGCCACCGATCAGACCGCCGGAGTGCCTTGTCATCGAGGACTCACGAGCCGGCATCCGCGCCGCCCTGGACGCCAGGATGCGGGTGGTCGGACTCGCCACCACGTATCCCGCGGACCAGCTCACCGAAGCGCACGCGGTGCTGTCGGGCCTGGCAGGCGCGTCCCTCGACCGGCTGCACCGGCTCTTCCGGTCACGCGATCCTCAGATCTTATAGTACCCTCGGTACCAGTCCACGAATCGCCGGATGCCGACTTCGATGGGGGTGTCCGGTTTGAACGCCACATGCTTGCCCAGGTCATCCACGTCGGCGTACGTGGACGGGACGTCCCCCGGCTGCAACGGCTGCAAGTGCTTCTCCGCCTTTTTCCCCAAGGCCTCTTCCAACAACTCGATGACCCGCATGAGCGCAACCGGCTTGTGATTCCCGATGTTGTAGACGCGATAGGGAGCCGTGCTGGTGGCGGGGTCCGGCGCCTGCCCGGACCAGTTCGGATCGGAGGCCGGGGGCCGGCCCAGCACACGGACCACGCCTTCGACGATATCATCGACGTAGGTGAAATCCCGCTGCATCTTGCCGTAATTGAACACGTCGATCGGTTTGCCCTCAAGAATCGCCTTGGTAAAAAGGAACAGGGCCATATCCGGCCGGCCCCAGGGGCCGTACACCGTGAAGAAGCGGAGTCCAGTACAGGGCAATCCGTAGAGATGCGCGTAGGAATGCGCCATCAGCTCATTCGCTTTCTTACTGGCGCCATAGAGCGAGAGCGGATGGTCCACGTTGTCATGCTCTGAGAAGGGCATCTTGGTGTTCCCGCCGTACACCGAGCTCGACGAGGCGAAGACCAGATGCGCCGCCTGACCCTGCCGGCAACCCTCCAAGATGTTGAGAAATCCCACGAGGTTACTGTCCGCGTAGGCATGGGGGTTGACCAATGAGTACCGCACGCCTGCCTGGGCCGCCAGGTGCACGACCCGGCGGATGGGATGGGTGATGAACAGATTCTTCACGGCTGGGCGGTCAGCGATATCCAGTTTGATAAAGCGGAACCGTGGGGAGGGCTCTAGTTGCGCCAACCTGGCCTCCTTCAGACGCACGTCGTAATAGTCGCTGAGGTTGTCCACCCCCAGCACCTGGTCACCGCGCTCGAGGAGCCTTCGGGCGACATGGTAGCCGATGAAGCCCGCTGCGCCGGTCACGAGGATCATGGGATCAGCCTCAGGGGGTTAGGTACGACGCGGTGGAGTTGCCTGCCGCATGAACGGCGGGTCGCCGTGGTCCAGCCGATAGAGCTGGAGGGGATCCAGCAAATCGGCGGCCGGCACCACCTCGGTTCCGCCGTCGGGAGTCGGCCGAAAGATGTCGAGCGCGTGACTGTAATGGTACCCGCACCCAGACGGCGACAATTTCTCTTTGAGCTGCTCCGGGGGCTCCCAGTTGGCGGTCAGGAGCGCGGTACGGGCCGGGTTGCGCCGACTGAACATGAAGGACAGGTGGTCCGGATACCAGTCGGCCCCTCCGGTGGCATACGAGACGAACAGGCGGGCCTTCGCGCTGGCGGCCAGTTGAGTCAGATAGCTGTTCGTCAAATGCCCGTTCTCGCCGGATTCCAGCCACCTTCCCGGATGGGACAAACAGGCATGGGCAGCGTACGTTCGGACCTCGAGCAGTTGCTGCTGAGAGGCGAACAGCGTCGCGATCGGTCCATGCCGCCGGACTAACTCGTCAATCACGCCCTCCTTCACGGCCGACTTCCCGGAGTTGGTCGGGCCGCTGTCCACATGCACGAGCGTATTCCGGCCGCGATCGCCAATCAGGTAACAGTTCCTGGGCATTTCGATATCGCAGGGATCCTCCCCAAAGAAGGGGACGGAGACCACCGCTCCCCCGTCGAACTTCCAGCTGTCTCCATGGGCCAACTCGATCACCTGGGTAAACCCGAGTTCGCGCAGCAGCGCCAGGTAATCGAAGTAGAGCGCGCGGCGATTCTTCCGGCTGGGAACGACGACCGGGACGTCTTTCGGCAGGTGCAGCAGAGTCCGGGGGTCCACATGGTCGTCATGATCGTGCGTCAGGAATATCGCGGCCGGGCGGGGGAGGAGGGTTCCCCAGAGCGATGGCACCGCCGATTCGGCGAACCACGGCATCAGCCAGGGGTCGAAGAGGAAGAAACTGTCGTGCTGACGGTACAGCAAGGCCGCGTGACCGAGATGCACCATGTCGCGATCGCTGGTTGTCTCCAGCCACCGGTTCCGCACCGAGGCGCGGGGGGACACGGCGAGGCAGTCATGCTTGGTGAGGAGGTCCATCAACCGGCTTAGGTGTCGTTCGAGGTCCTGCCCGGACGCCGCGGCGACCGTCCGGACCTCCGAAACGGTGCGCGTCCCGTCCAGAAATCCGACGAATTTGCCGACTGCGGGAGCGATCGGTCGCTCGAAGTCGAGCGGCATCGCCTGTCGCGTGACCGCGTTGAAGATGCGAAGGCCTGTGTACGTGATGGTGGCCGACTTCGCTGGGTCCAACGGGAATTCCCACTGAAACGTGCCGTCGGGTCCGCGCCCGCAATGGATGTGGGCGCTCAACTGCGGCCTGGACTTGACCAGCTCGGCGTAGGCGTCTTCCAACCGGGCGCGGAGCGAAGGATCATCGAGCGTGGCGCGACGCGAGAACACGTCGCTGATGGCGGTCTCAACGGCGCTCAGCAGAAGATGATGGGCTTGGTGGAGGCTGGCGACCACGTCGGGGGCCACGCCGCCGATAAATGGAAAAGGGCCGGGAGGGTCCGAGCTTTCCAACTGGAGCCAGACCCAGGGGGCCAGACCGACATACTGGTCGCTGCGGAGTTTGTCCAAAATCATGTCTGAGAACAGTAATTAGTCATGAGTGACGAGTAATGAGCAAATAAACTACTCCCGCCTGCCTTTCTGAAATTCCTTCCGGACCGCTGGTAGAAGACCTCCGAAGGTCTTTTGATCTCTTTGTCCATGGCATTCTCTACCCGCTCGTCACTCATCACTCGTTACTCATCACTCAACCCTTACCACTGATCGTCGGCTCGTAGAGGACCTGGATCGTATTGCCGTCGGGATCGGCGAGATAGAACGAGTAGCTGCTGTCCCGATGGCGCTTCGGGGGGTGCACGATCCGCGCCCCGCTCCGTTCAACCTGCTCGAACATCCGGTCCACCGATTCCGGTGAATCCATGACGAACCCAAAATGGTCCAGAAGCTGGCCGCGGGCTTCCCGGTACTGATCCAGCTCCCCGACCGGAATCTGGTGCAGCGCCAGGCTGTCGCTCCCCGAGGTGAGGTACAGATTCTCCTCATCCGGCTGCCAGGCCACCCGCATCCCGAAGAGTTTTTCATAGAAGGCGCGGGACTTCCGCAGGTCGGTCACGCGCAACGCGAGATGGCGCAGCCCTCGCACGATCGGCTCAGTCATCCAACGTCTCCCTCGCCCGGCTCGACGGTTTCATCTTCCATGGGCCATCCACGCGTCAGCGCCACGGCTCTCACCGCCCCTCCGATCCCTCACCGTATACTAGGGCTGGGTCTAGAGTCCGTCAATTGGAAACTTGCCTGTGACCGCGGCGCGCGGGCGATTCCTTGGGGTCCGGCAACCTGGCCTATCTGTGATTCGCGTTGCGCCCTGTGGTACGATCCTGATCGCTCCCATGCACGACACGCCAGAGGCAATCCCCCTGAGCCCAGCCCGTCTGTTGGTCCTGGCGGCCCTCGCCGTGCCGCTTATCGGCGCGGCGGTTTTGGTATCGTCAGTCGGCCATCCGGCTCAGGCCCTCGGAAAAGACAGCGCACCGATGGTACTGGTGCCGGCCGGCCCTTTCCCGATGGGCGTCCCGACAGGCGACCGCGATGGGGGACGGGACGAGTATCCCCGCCACGAGGTCTATCTGGATGCGTACTACCTCGACAAGTTCGAAGTCACGAACGGGAGATACCTGGAGTTCGTGCGGGCCACCGGCCATCGGACCCCGCAGAACGCGAAGGATCCCAGCCGGAATCTCTGGCAAGGCGGCCTGATGCCCGAGTCCGTCACGGACCGGCCGGTGATCAACGTGGACTGGTCTGACGCGGAGGCCTACTGTCACTGGGCGGGCAAGCGTCTCCCGACCGAGGCTGAATGGGAAAAAGCCGCCCGTGGCACCGACGACCGTCGGTTCCCCTGGGGGAATGTCGAGCCCACGCCGAAGCACCTCAACTATAACCAGCGCTGGATCGGGGAGAAAACCTTGATGCCGGTGGGGAGCTATGAAGCCGGCAAGAGTCCCTTCGGCGCCTACGACATGGCCGGGAACGTGTGGGAATGGGTGGCCGACTGGTACGACCCGCTCTACTACGAAAAGAGTCCCGCACGGAACCCGAAGGGCCCCGAAACCGGGACCCACAAGGTCCTCCGCAGCTCCGGGTGGCATGTGGAGACGCCGCTGGTCCGCGCGTTCACGCGAGTCAAGAGTGATCCCTTGAACCGCAACGACTCGACCGGCTTCCGCTGCGCGATGGATGCGCCCGCGAAGTGAGTAGAGGACTGAGGCGTTAAGATGATTACCGAGGCTGATACCTGCCGGAGATACGTCCTACCCAAGCT
>JAHFEU010000143.1 GCA_023248295.1 Nitrospirota bacterium
TGGATCGGGGGGAGTCTGTGGAGCAAGCCGCCGTTCGGGAGACACGTGAGGAGAGCCACGTGGACGTCCGGATCAGTCGGCTGCTGAACATCTATTCCTATCCTGACCACCCCGTCATCATCATTGTCTACATCGCGGAGGCGGTCGGCGGGGAGCCGAGAGCCGGGGACGAGACGCTGGAGGCCGGCACGTTCGAACCCCTCTCGATTCCCTGGGAAGACCTCGCCTTCCCCAGCACCGCGCAGGCACTCCGGGATTATTTGAAGGAGCGCTGACCCTGCCCTTCCTTGACTCCTCTCTTTTCCCGACGCTATAATTCGGTCTGCCGCGCACGAAAGTTTTCTCTGAAAAGTTGCGAGGATAGACAGCTATGCCGGTCATGTTCTTGATGGCCACGATGGGGCTGTATCTTGCGGGCACCGTCTTCTTTCTGGCCTACCTCCTGCGGCGCTCAGAAGCGCTGTCGAAGGTGGCACTCGGGGTGACGGCGATCGGGTTTCTCTCCCACACGGCCGCGTTGGTCACTCGGATGACGGAGGTTGGCCATGTGCCGTTCACCAGCTTCGATGAAGCCATGTCGTTTTTTTCCTGGGCGCTGGTGCTGGTGTTTCTCGGCGTCGAGCTTCGGCATCGCATCCACGTCCTGGGCTCGTTCATTCTGCCCCTCGCTCTTCTCTCGCTGCTCTCGGCCGCCGCGTTGCCCAAGGAAGTTCCCACGCTGGAACCGGTGCTGAGAACGGTTTGGGTCCATGTCACGCTCAGTATGCTGGGGACCGTCGGGTTCGCGGTCGCCTTCGTGGCCGGCATTATGTACCTGATCCAGGACGGTCTCTTGAAGTCAAAGCGGTTCAACGTGCTGTATGCCAAGCTGCCGCCCCTCGATTTTCTGGATCGCTTGAACCAGCAGTCGATCCTGATGGGATTTCCGCTCCTCACGCTCGGTATCATCACCGGGGCGATCTCGGCCGAGTTTGCCAGGGGGTCGTACCTGAACTGGAATCCTGAGCAGACCTGGGCGTTGGTGACCTGGGTCTTCTATTTCGCCGTCCTGATGGGCCGGATCACGGTGGGATGGCGAGCCAAGAGGGCCGCCTACCTGACCATTATCGGGTTCGCCGGGGTGATCTTGACGTTTATCGGAGTCGTGGTGAAAGGTCACGGGCCGGTCGCCTAGCCACCGGTCAGTCACATGCCATGGACATCATTGTCGTCGGGCTCAGCCACAAGACCGCGCCCGTGGAGGTCCGTGAGAAGTTGGCGGTGCCGGACAGCCGCCTGGGGGAAGCCCTGTGCCGGCTCTGCGCCTATCAGGGGGTGAAGGAAGGCGTCTTGCTGTCCACCTGTAATCGGGTGGAAGTCTATGCCGTCGTCGACCAGGTGGAGGCGGGCTATGCGCGGGTGCAGGAGTTCCTGGCGGACATCCACCTGTCACTCTCTTCGGAGCAGCTCACCCCGCACCTCTATTGGTATACCGGTGATCGCGCGATCGGTCATCTCTTCCGCGTCGCGGCCAGCCTCGACTCGATGGTGGTGGGCGAGTCGCAGATTCTCGGTCAACTGAAAGACGCCTTTGAAGTCGCCCTGGCCCACAAGGCCAGCGGGGTGATCCTGAACAAGCTCGTCAAGAAGGCCATCTCGGTCGCCAAGCGGGTCAGAACCGAGACTCGGATCGCGGAGATGGCGGTGTCGGTCAGCTACGCGGCCGTCGAACTGGCGAAGAAGATCTTTTCGAATCTGGGCGACAAGACCGTGCTGCTGGTGGGCGCCGGCGAGATGGCGAAGTTGGCGGCCCAGCACCTGATTCGCAACGGTGTTCGGCGCGTGATGATCACGACGCGGGATTCGCACAGCGCCCTGGAGTTGGCCAAACGCTTCAACGGAGTGCCGGTTCCCTTCGACGAATTCCAGCGTGAATTGTCCGAGGCCGATATCGTGCTGTGCTCCACCGGCGCCGCCCACTACCTCATCCGAAGCGAGGATGTGCAGCGCGCGGTGCGTCAGCGAATGAATCGCCCGATTTTCCTGATCGACATCTCGGTGCCGCGGAATATCGATCCGGCGGTCAAGGACATCGACAACGCGTTCCTCTTCGACATCGACGATCTGGAGATGCGCGTCGAGCAGAACCGCGAGGAGCGGCGCCGCGAAGCCGGGAAGGCGGAGCGTCTGATCGAGCAGGAGGTGGACGTCATCCTCCATTGGCTCAAGTCGCTCGAGGTCACCCCCACGATCCTGGCGTTGCGCAGACGGGCGGAGGAGATCAAGCGAGCGGAGCTGGAAAGGAGCATGGGCCGGCTCGGCCACCTGTCGCCCGAGGAACGAAGCGTAGTCGAAGGGCTCGCCTCAGCGATCGTCAATAAACTCTTGCACGGCTCGCTGGTGACGCTCAAGACTGAAGCCGAGTCGGCCGGTGCGTCCCTCTTCGTCGAAGCGGCGCGGCGCTTTTTCAACCTGGATGATGCGCCGGCCGCCGACCGAGTCACCGAACCCGGCCGCCCGGTCAGACCCGTGCCGGTGGCCGGCTATGCCGATCCCGAACAGGAGTCGTCGGAGCAAGTTCAGGAAAAAGACTCCTGAAGACAGCGACTGAACGCGCGCTCGAGCGCAGGCCGGGGGGAAGCCACGGATGCCGCAGAGCCCGAAGCTCTTTACCTGTCCCAAGTGTCGGGAGACATACCTCGGCACGGAGCCGCTGCCCGATTGTCCACATTGCGGCTACGACTACCGGGAGAAAGAAGGATTCCGCTGGGATGTCGTCGTGTATCTGCTCGCGATCATGGGGCTCGTGAGTTTCCTCTTGGTGGCGTCCTATTACCGAGGGAACATGGGAATCGGCACGCCGTCGCCTCTGAGGTCAGCAGTGTCCCGGGACGACGCGCCGGAAAAATTGCCCGGCTCCGGGAAAGCCCGAGCCCCCTTTCAGAGCCCCTATCACGAATCGGGGCGGTGAGGGTGGCCGTGGGGATAGCTCCACGTTCGTCGTTGGTGGTCGGCACGCGAGGCAGCCGCTTGGCGGTCCGGCAGGCCGAGTGGGTGCAGGCCCGGCTCCAGGAGGTTGCGCCGGGCGTGACGGTCACCTTGCAACGGATCAAGACCTCCGGCGACATGATCGTGGATGTTCCGCTGGCCGCCATCGGCGGGAAGGGGCTCTTCGTCAAGGAAATCGAGGAGGCGCTCCTGCGCGGCGAGATCGATCTTGCGGTCCACAGCATGAAGGATGTCCCGACCGTCCTGCCCGATGGATTGGACATTCTCTGCGTCCCGGCCCGGGAGGATCCCCGCGACGTCCTCATCAGCCGGGACGCGCACTCGCTGGATCAATTGCCCCCAGGGTCACGGGTGGGGACGAGCAGTTTGCGCCGGCAAGCGCAGCTCCTGCATCACAGGCCGGACTTGACCGTTCAGATGTTGCGGGGGAATCTGGACACCCGACTGCGCAAGTTACGGAGCGGCGAGTATGACGCGATTGTCCTGGCGGCGGCCGGCCTCAGGCGGATGGGGTGGGTCAATGAAGTGACGGAATACTTGCCTCCGGAGGTGTGTCTGCCAGCGATCGGGCAGGGTGCGCTGGGACTGGAAGGACGTCGGGATGATGGCTTCCTGCGGGACCTGCTGGCCCCGTTGGAGCATTCGCCCACGCGCACGGCTGTCGCGGCCGAGCGGGCCTTGCTCGAACGGCTGGAAGGAGGCTGTCAGGTGCCGATTGCGGCGCACGCCACCATCAAGGGAGACACGCTCATCCTGGACGGGCTGATTGCCAGCGTGGACGGGCAGCGGTTCATCCGGGATATGGTGCAGGGACCGGTGCCCGACGCACGCGCCCTCGGCGTGCAATTGGCTGAGAAACTCCTGGCTGGAGGCGGGGCCCCGATCTTGAATGACATCTATGGTAAAGCTTAAGCGTTGCCATGGGAACACCCGGAAAAGTCTATCTCGTTGGGGCTGGCCCAGGTGACCAGAAGCTCCTCACCCTTCGCGGGAAGGAGTGTCTCGAGCAAGCCGATGTGGTGCTCTATGACTACCTGGCGAATCCGGTCCTGTTGGACCATGTCCCGGCGCATGCCGAACGCATCTATGTCGGCCGCCGTGGCCGTGGACGGTACCAGGATCAGCATGAGGTAAATCGGCTGATCATCGAGAAGGCCAGGGAGGGAAAAGTAGTGGTCCGGCTGAAGGGGGGCGATCCGTTCGTCTTCGGACGGGGAGGCGAGGAGGCGGAAGCGATTGCCGCCGCGGGGCTCCCGTTCGAAGTCGTTCCGGGCGTCACGTCGGCCGTGGCCGTGCCGGCCTACGCGGGTATCCCGGTCACCCACCGAACCTTGGCGTCCACGGTGACGTTCGTGACCGGACATGAGGACCCGACCAAGGAGGCCGCCGCCCTGGAGTGGCCGCGCCTGGCGACTGCGAACGGGACCCTGGTGTTTCTGATGGGAATGAAGAATCTCCCGGCCATCGTGGAACACCTCGTGTCGGAAGGCAAGTCGCGCGACACGCCGGTGGCGTTGGTACGGTGGGGCACCCGCTGCGGGCAACGGACCGTCGTCGGGACTCTGGGAGACATCGTCGGAAAGGCCGAGGAGGCGGAGATGGAACCGCCCACCGTCATCGTGGTCGGGGACGTGGTCCGCCTGCGGGAGCACCTGAACTGGTTCGAAACACGCCCGCTCTTCGGCAAGCGTATCCTGGTCACGCGGGCGCAGGCACAGGCTCGTGAGCTCTCGACGTTACTGGCGGAGCAGGGGGGAGAGCCGGTGGAATGTCCCACCATTCAGCTCGTCGCTCCGGAGAGTTGGAAGGAGCTGGATGAGGCCATCGCGGACCTGCGCCGGTATCACTGGGTGGTCTTCACCAGCGTGAACGGGGTCCGCCCGTTCATGGAGCGCCTCCGACAACGGGGACAGGATGCGCGGGCCTTGGCCGACCTGCGGCTCTGCTGCATCGGCCCACGGACCGCCCGGGAGCTCAGCACCTACGGGCTCCGCGCCGATCTGGTTCCATCAGAATATCAGGCCGAGGGGGTGATCGACGCGATGAAAGCCGCCGGCGTGGCCGGCCAGCGCGTGCTGATCCCGCGCGCCGCCGTGGCGAGGGAGCTCCTGCCGGAGCAGTTGCGGGCGATGGGGGCGGAGGTCCGGGTGGTGACCGCCTACCGGACGGTCCTCCCATCCGTGGAGGCTGACCATCTGAAAGACCAGTTGCGACGGCAGGCGATTCATGTGATCACCTTTACGAGTTCCTCGACGGTTCGTAACTTTTGCCGGCTGTTCGACAGCCGGGAAGAAATGGCCAAGCTGACCGGAGACGCGGTGGTGGCCTGTATCGGTCCAATCACGGCGAAGACCGCCGTCGAGCAGGGCTTGCCGGTGACCATCACCGCGGCCGAGAACACCATCCCGGCCCTGGTCCAGGCGATCGTCCAGTACTATTCGAGACCCGCGTTGCCGCGCTCATAGAACGGAGGAGACCACCATGGTTCCTGTGAAGTCTTTCATGATTCCCGTGGACAAATTCGTGACGGTGGACCGTGATACGGACGTCAGGAAAGCGGCGACCATCATGCGCGATCAGGGGATCGGCAGCCTGATCGTCACGCGAGGGAAGGAGTTCATCGGCATCGTGACCGACACGGATATGGTGCGACGGGTCGTGGCGTTGGGGGTGGACGCAGAGAAGACCTCGGTCGAACAGATCATGTCGGCCCCGATCCTGATGATCGATGAGAACAAGACCCTGCTCGACGCCAACAACCTGATGGCGCGTGAGCACGTCCGGCATCTCGGCGTGTCGCGCGACAACCGGTTGGTCGGGATGATCTCGGTGCGGGACCTGGTGGTCTTTCTCACGAACCTGCCCAGAAAGTGAAGAACGTGACGAGTTACGAGTAACGAGTGATGAATGACGGTTGACGCGTAACCTGTGACGCGTCACGCGTCACTGCTCAACCTTTACGGAGCAGACATGGCCTTTCCCCGTCACCGGATGCGGAGACTGCGACAGAGCGAGCCCCTGCGGCGCATGGTCAGAGAGACCCGGTTGTCGTCCTCCGACTTGATCTACCCCTTCTTCGTGACCGAAGGGCGGGACCGGCGGCAGGAAATCAGCTCGATGCCCGGCCAGTA
>JAHFEU010000144.1 GCA_023248295.1 Nitrospirota bacterium
CGACGCTTCCGCGCCCGCCGGCCCCACAGCGCGCGCCAAGTCAAGGCTAAGGTCGAGGCTAGGTGGCAGCCCGATCAGAAGGACCAACGAGCAGAGGGCCGCCGTCTTCCTCAGCCTTAGCCTCGACCTTGACCTTAGCCTCAATCTCGACCTGCCGTGCCTCATCCGAACAACTCCATCAGCTCTTCCGGTGTCTCGATAAACCAGTCCGGCTGGCATGCCGCCATCTTCTCGCGGTTGCCCATGCCGTACCCGACGGCGCAGACCCTGATTCCGGCGTTGTGCGCGCCGTTGATATCGTTCGTGCTGTCGCCGATCAGCACGGCCCGGTCCTGGTGAACGTTCAAGATCCGGATCACCTTGAGGAGCATGCCGGGCTCCGGCTTCAGGCCATACCCGTCGTCTCCCCCGACGACATAGGCAAAGTGGTGGGCCCCCAGACCGTCCAGGATCTTCGTCGTGTACTCCAGCGACTTGTTCGTGGCGATGGCCTTGTGCTTCTCGCCAAAATGAGTCAGCACGGGTTCAACACCAGGGTAGAACCGCGTGCGATCCAGACAGTGGGCCAGGTAGTGTCCTCGAAAGACCTTCAACGCTTCTTCGTAGCGTGCTTGGTTCTCTTCGCCCACCGCCAGTCGGAGCAGACGCTTGATCCCGTCGCCGACGAAGCCGAAGATTTCCTCCTGGGTCCGCACCGTCAACCCCAGGTCGCCCAAGGTCAGGTTGACCGCGGTGGCGATATCCCATTTGGACTCAATCAGGGTCCCGTCCAGGTCAAAGATCAGCAGATCGATCGGCACCTTGGATCGAACCCTGCCCGAACCGCTGCGCGCCATAATTCGTATCTCGTGAAGCGTATCTCGTATCTCGTGAAGCGTATCTCCTCAGATGCGAGCGAAGCCTTTCACACACTCCGTCAGCCGAGCCTGATTTTTTCCTCACCGCTCGGTCTTTCCGCTGTTGCTCGGGCCGGTGGCCTGGCAGCCTCAGACTGCGCGCGTCCACCGAGCACTCCATCCGCCTAGGCCCGGAACTAATAAATCCTGAGTGCGCGGTGCGCGAGCACGTGAGGCTGCCTGGCCACCACATGCCCGCTCTTGAGTGCGTGGTGCGCGAGCATGAAGGGCAGCCCAGCCTCCCGCACCTGCCCCCCTTCGCCAGCCGAGACTTCCTCACCGTGCTTTCTTCAACGCCGCCAGCAGCTCCCCTAGCTTGGCCTGGCGCGAGGGATCTTTCTCTTGGAGGATCGCCTGCCGCACGTAGCCGATCAATCGTTTCTGGCCGACGTGCGGGGGCAACATCGGCTCCAAAATGCGCCAGCGCCCCACTATTCCTTTCACCCGAAACCGGAACTCTTCGACCTTGGCCTCCGGCAAAAAACCCGCAGTCTCCCAATACATCGAGCCCAGCACCCGGAACTTGACCGGAATCACCACGTCCAGCATGTTGATGATCTCCCACTGCGCGATGTCATCCAGGACCTCGAAGTCCGTGATCACCACCACGTGCTCCCAGGCCGGTTCCTCCTTCCAGTTAATGTAGGGCTTGAGCGTCTCCCAGGACATGGCCTCCAGGCGGGCACCATGCCGGTCCAGCGACAAGTATTTTGTCACCATCTCGACGGGATCCTTATTGAGCGCCCCGGTCTGCGCCATCCCGTCGCTGGAAAGGAGGAGCAGGAGCAGAGCGGCCGCCAGGGAGCACGACGGTCTCGTCACGAGCATCCCTCGTATCATGCGATCTGGTGCAGCTTCATGAGGTTGGTTCCCCCGCGCTGGCCCGTCAGAGTTCCCGACAGGATCACGATCCGTTGCCCCTTGGTGGCGAGCTCCTCCGCCTGCAGGCGACGCTCCACCTCGCGCACCCGCTCGTCCGTCTGCTCGATCCGCGGCATCGTGTGGGGGACTACCCCCCAGTAGAGCGCCATGCGCTGCCGGACAGGCTCAAACGGCGTGAACGCGATGATCGGCGCGACCGGGCGTTGCTTCGAGATCAATCGCGCCGTCGCTCCCGACTCGCTGAAGGCCACGATCGCGCTCGCGCCGGTCGCCGCGGCCGCGGAGGAAGCCGCTTCGCAGATCGCCTCCGGGAACGAGACCTCGCCGCGCCCCGCTTCGGGGCGACGGACCGCTCCCGGCTCAATCCCTTCTTCCGCGGCCCGCACGATGCGATCCATGACGCGAACCGCCTCGACCGGATAACGCCCCATCGCCGTTTCAGCCGAAAGCATCACGGCGTCCGTCCCGTCGAAGACGGCATTGGCCACGTCCGAGGCCTCGGCCCGCGTCGGGCGAGGGTGCTGGGTCATGGACTCCAACATCTGCGTCGCGGTGATCACGAGACGGCGCCGGCGGTTCCCCTCGGCGATAATCCGTTTCTGGAGCACCGGCACGGCTTCGACGCCCATCTCGACACCGAGATCGCCGCGGGCGATCATCACGCCATCCGCCTGCTCGAGCAACGACTCCAGGCACGCAATCGCCTCGGGCCGCTCGATCTTGGCGATGACCGGCACGTCCGCGCCGCTCTCCGCAATGATCTTCCTGGCGGCCGCCACATCTTCCGGGGCCCTGACGAAGGACAGCGCGACATAATCCACGCCCTGCGCGAGGCCGAATTTGAGATCATCCAGGTCCTTGTCGGTGACCGTGGGCGCGGTAATCCGCGTGCCGGGCAGGTTGATCCCCTTGTTGGCGGTGACACGTCCCCCGGTCACCACGGCGCAGTCGATCACGCCGGCTCCGATTCGAGTGACAGTCAGTTCTATCAGACCGTCATCGATCAGAATCCGTGCCCCAGGCCGGACATCCAGCGCCAAGTGGGGATAGGTGACGGGAATGTCATGACTGGCCCCGCTCGTCCGCGCCTCTCCTTCACCGGCGAGCAGTCTCACCCGATCGCCTGGCGCCAGCTCGATCCCCCCGGCCGCAACCGGTCCGACTCGGATCCGTGGCCCCTGCAGGTCTTGGATGATGGCCACCGCAGCCTTCCGCCTGGCGGCCGCCGCGCGGATCGTCTTGATCGCACGCCCATGGGATTCATGCGAGCCATGAGAGAAATTCAACCGGGCCGCGTTCATCCCGCTCGCAATGAGTTGATCCAGGAGTTCCGGCGACTCAGTCGCCGGCCCGATCGTGCAGATGATTTTGACCTTGCGCATCATAGAAGAAGGCTATGGGCTAGAGGCTATAGGCTATGGGTTACGGACTCTGAGCCCCTCGTCGCTCGCCTCTGCCCTATTGCCTATAGCCACGCGCCTCGTGCCTGCAACCGCGGAGTGGTTGCCCGCCATTCTAACAAACACCCGCCACGGCAGCAAAGTACATCCTCTTCCTTCAAGAGAGAACGTATCTCGTATCTTGTGAAGCGTATCTGGCAAAACGTATCTTGTCTCTCGTGAAGCGTATCTCGTCCAGTCATTCGCGAGGTACGAACGACGTTTTTACACCCTTCGTCAGCCGAGCCTGATTTCTTCCTCCTCCTCTCCTCACCCCTATCCAAGCAGGCGGCTTCGTTGATCCCCAACTGCGCGCATCTTGTTGCCTTCTTGTCCCAATATCCGAGGGAAGGGTGCCCGTGTTGGGCCAACTGCGCCCGTCGAGCGAGCACAGCTTTATCGTGCGGGCTCCGGGAGCACAGGACCGACACGGGCGACCTTCCAACTCTTCACGTCCCGCGAGCTCGGGGATTAGCCTGGCCGCCGCAAACTTCCTTCCATTGACCGCTAAAACCGCCCCATGGTACGTTGCACCGCACTTCACTGTTACCGCCTGCTCATGAAGACAACGCGATCTCAGAAGCTTTTTGCCGAGGCGCTCCGGTTTATCCCCGGCGGCGTCAACAGTCCGGTCCGCGCCTTCCGTGCCGTGGGCGGGCAGCCGCTGTTTATCAAGCGCGCGAAGGGCTCCCGACTCTACGACGTGGACGGAAACAGCTTCATCGACTACGTCTTGTCCTGGGGCCCGATGATCCTCGGCCACGCTCATCCCTCGGTCGTCAAGGCGGTCGCCCGCGCCGTCACCAACAGCACGAGCTACGGTGCGCCGACCGAGCTCGAGGTGCGTCTCGCGCGGATGATCACCGAGGCGGTGCCGTCCATCGAAGAGGTCCGGTTGGTGAGCTCCGGCACGGAGGCGGTCATGAGCGCCATTCGGCTGGCCCGCGCCTTCACCAACCGGGACGGCATCCTCAAGTTCGAGGGTTGCTATCACGGGCACAGCGATTATCTCCTGGCGAAAGCCGGGTCAGGGCTGGCGACGCTGGGGATTCCTGACTGCCCGGGCGTGCCGGATGATTTCACGCGCCACACGCTGACCGCGCCCTTCAACGACGTCAGGACCACCCAGCGATTAATTCAGGAGCGCCATCGCGAGTTGGCCTGCATCATCGTAGAGCCCGTCGCGGGCAACATGGGTGTCGTGCCGCCTGGGGAGGATTTCCTGTCCACCCTCCGGACGCTCACAGAGGCCCACGGGATTCTCTTGATCTTCGACGAAGTGATCACCGGGTTCCGCGTGCATTACGGCGGCGCCCAGGCGCTCTACGGAGTGCGGCCGGACCTCACCTGCCTGGGGAAGATCATCGGCGGAGGGCTGCCGGTCGGCGCCTATGGTGGGAAGCGAGAGATCATGCGGCTCGTCGCGCCGGTAGGGCCGGTCTATCAGGCCGGCACGCTCTCAGGAAATCCTCTGGCAGTGACCGCGGGGATCGAAACCCTCACCAAGCTGCGGGCTCCAGGTGTCTACAAGAAGTTAGATCAACGGGCAGCAGAGCTGGCGGAGGGGCTCGGGGCGGCCGCAAAGAAAGCCGGCGTGCCGTTGACACAGACGCGGGTGGGCTCAATGCTGGGGGCGTTCTTTACCAAGGGGCCGGTGGTGGATTACGCCTCGGCCAAGCGGGCCGACACGCAGGTCTACGCCAAGTTCTTTCACCAGATGCTCGAAAAGGGAATCTATTTCGCGCCATCCCAATTCGAGGCGGCCTTCCTCTCGACCGCGCACACCTCCGAGGATATCGAGGAGACGATCGCGGCGGCACACGCAGTCTTTAAAAGCATCTAGTCGCTCGTCTTTCGTATTTCGTATCTCGTATCTAGTATCTCGTATCTCGCTTCAAGAGATGCGCTTCATGACTATGACCCCACGTCATCCGTCGCTCACCTGTATCTGGCCTGATACAGCGCCGCATCTCTTCGGATACAGTTTTACCGTCCGAGATTGGCGTCCCGCGCCTCACTAGATACGCTTCACGCTTGCGCGCCGGAGCGCTACAGCGCGCAGGCACGAGCGACGAGATACGTTCCCCGCCTTCCTACTCGTCCTCGTCTTCTGCATCCAAGGCTTCCTGCCGCGCCTGTTCTTCCATGGCATTGTGGATCAGCATCCGCAGGAACATCGAGATCAAGGATCCCTTCTCCAAGCTTCCCCCCGGTGGGACCGCAATCCTGCCTTCCTTAATCATCTTGTCCAGCCAGGCCTTCTGATCCGGCGCAATCAGGACCGGAATCTCCACCAACCCCACCTTTCCAAACATATCCATATGATGCCTCCGTGAATCGTGAAGCGCGCAGCGCAGGCCGTGAAACGTCCGCTCGTCGTTCGTATCTCGTACCTCGCATCTCGTTCCTCATAATGAATCTGACGAGATACGCTTCACGAGATACGAGATGCGCCGTATTCCATCACGCGGTTTCGGGCTTTGTCAACAGACCCGGAGCGAGCGGCACGAGTCTTGCTGATTTCCTCAGGACCGGCCTGGCCAGCCGGGCGTCATGGAGGAGTTTTCGATGCATCCCTGGGTTCGTGCGGTTGCGGCCTGCGGTCTGGCGGGGCTGATCCTCGCGTTCCAGATTTCCCTTGAGGCCCAAGCGAGCAGTTCGGCCTGCCCTTCCACCTCCAAGACCCAGACGGTCGAGCAGGACACCTCGTGTCTGCCACTGTGCCTCTGTCCGACGCAGTCGCCTCGGCAACGCACGTCTCTGAGGAGCGTTCGGAGCGGGACACATCACACGACGGTGCGCAAGACGCAGCATCGCACCAGCCAGCGCGCTCACAAGCCCATACGCCGGGAGATGGCCGCACATCGTGTGTGGCGCCAGG
>JAHFEU010000145.1 GCA_023248295.1 Nitrospirota bacterium
ACGCAACGCGCTCGGAGCACCACGTCCGTTCCGCATTGTGGACACCGAAGGGGCTGTGCCATCGGTCAGCCTCAGTGGATGACAGCCTGTGTCTTCTTCTCTATAGGACAAGAACGGGTGGTGGGGCAAGAACTTTCTGGCCAACTTCCTGATGTGGTTTCCTGCCCTGACCTTCGGGCCCTACGCGGATGCCGCTCTCCCTTCCGTCTGGCGACCGCATCCTCAAGCCCTTCGACCCGCAAGCCGGCTTGACCGCGAGAAACGCTTTTCGATAGAATCGCCCCGTGCGCCCGACCCGTCCCCAAGGCCCTGGTTTCAGCGCGTGGCCCGCTGCGCCTCATTCCCGCCGCACGGCGCCGCCCGGCGGCCCTTTGCCGAGGGAGGAGAGACGCCAGCCGCCCCGCGACCAGTACGGGTCGTTTCGGGCCTCCCTGCTCTATTGCCCGACGTGCCGTCAAGCCACGCCCACCCGAGAGCGTCTGCTTCTCGTTCTCCCCACCGGCGACCTCTACGAATACCTCTGCGCGCAGTGCGGGACTTCCACCGGCTCCAAGACCAACAAGGACCGGTCCGAGGTGCGCCTCTTCATCCCTTGATCGGTCCTCCGACCGAGACCGCGCCGATCGAGCGGTTTGTCTGCGAGGGGCCTTCGAGCCGGCAGGCCTTGCCGACTGCGGCCGGTGGGAGACCGTGTCACGGGTAAACCCCCGTTCTGGCAGGACCATTCCGGGCCGGGAGGAGTAGGACGCAGAGAACCATGACCGACGTGCGGCTCGTGGCTTCAGACTCCGGCTGTGGCACCGGCGAGATGAGGGAGCATGACGGGCTGAGTGAGTGAAATCAGGTAAGACCCTCGATCGGAATCCCCTCCTCGATCAGCATCACCGGGATGTCCTCCCTGATCGGGTAGAGGATTTTCTTATCGGCACGGATCAGGCCGCCGTCGAGTTTCTCGCTCACGGGCTGGCCCGCTTTGTTCTTGAGCTCTCGTTTCGCGATCCGGTCATTCAACCGGACGATGAGCGCGTCGTCGGCGAGGGCGACATCCTGCTTCGTTTCAGGGCAGCACAAGATCGCCAACAACTCCCGGTCGATGTTCACTTTGCCCGAAAAGTCCTTCGTTTCCGCCATGACACCTCCCTGGGCCCGACGAAGCCCTTCACCGCAGCGCCTCGTGACGAGACGGAGCAGGCTCTAGGGTAGATGAATCTCCATTCAAGATCAAGGGAGGAGTGAGAGGGCGGAGCATGTCGTGCTCAGGTCGTGAATGACGCGCCGGAATCTGGTAGACTACCAACTTCATTCCCTCCAAGGAGTCGCTCGATGGGTTGGGCTGTTCGCATCAGGCGATACTTTCTCACGGGGTTGTTGGTCCTCGTCCCTGCCTGGGGAACATTCCTGATCTTGCTCGCGCTGTTGAGCACCGTGGATGGCCTGATCGGGGATCTCCTCGGTCCCGTCCTCAAGCCCGGGATCCCGGGGCTGGCGGAGGTGTCCCTGCTCGGCCTCATCCTGTTGACCGGTGTCGTCGCGACCCGATTTCTGGGCCAACGCATGCTTGGCTGGACGGAGGAACTGATGCGACGCATCCCGGTGGTGCGCAGCATCTACGGCATCCTGAAGGGAATGACCGAGCTGTTCAACTTCAAGGCCCGGTTCGGCCGCAGCAAGGTCGTGGTCTTTCCGTTCCCCCGCGAGGGGCTCTGGGCCCTCGGGTTCGTCATGGGGGCGGCCCCCGCCTCGCTGCAGGTGGCTCCCGTGGGACCGCTGGTGATGGTATTCGTGCCGACCGCGATTCATCCCTTCACCGGGTACCTCGCGTTTGTGCCCCAGAACAAGGTATTCTCTGTGAATCTTCCGGCGGAAGAGGCGATGAAGATGGAGTTCTCGGCCGGCCTCTACCGCCCTCGAGCCGGGTGGCTGACGAAACTGCCCGGCCCGGACCCTGCGGAGGCTGGGCCGCCCTAGGAGCGCGACGATGCCAACCTCAGCGCTTGATCGGCTCATCGTCCGCCCGGCCCGCAAGGAAGACGTGGACGTGCTGGTGCCTTTCAGCGCGGCGATGGCTCTGGAGACGGAGGGCAGAAGGCTGGACGTCGATCGGCTGCGCCGTGGAACGCGGCGGGTGTTCGACTCCACGACGCAAGGTTTCTACGTCGTCGCCGAACTCCCGCAGGAGCTCTCGCCTGTGGTGATCGGCCAGCTCTTGGTCACCTACGAATGGAGCGACTGGCGGGACGCGACCTTCTGGTGGATCCAGAGCGTGTACGTGCATCCGGACTGGCGCCGCCGCGGCGTGTACCGCCGGATGCACGAGTACATCCGGCAGCAAGCCCGGAGCCGAGGCGATGTCTGCGGCCTCCGCCTCTATGTCGAGGCCGGCAATAGCGGGGCCCAGGCGGCCTATCGGCAGGTCGGTCTCTTTCCTTCAAGTTATCGGGTACTTGAGGAGGACTTCGTGTTCCCGCGGAATATAGTCTAAACTTAACATAAAGGCGGAATGCGCCCGCCTCCGTGAGAGCTGGCGGGCCGGTGACCATAAAAGGCAGGCAGTCATGAAAGCACATAAATCCATCGGGATGGCAGCGACCCTGATCTTTTCGCTGAGTGTGCTCGGAGGCTGCGCGTTCATCCGCGGGAATATGGGGGATGAATTCAAGCACGACGAAGTAGCGGCATTGGAGAAAGGGGTCACGACGCGGGCTCAGGTCGCAGCCCTCTTGGGTGCCCCCGACCGGATCATCGAGGTCAACGCGCATGAGGTTTTCCAATATTACCATTACGATGTCAAGAGTGGCTGGCTGCTCCTGTTCTCTCGCACGAATGTAAAGAGCGAAGACTTGTTTGTCATCTTCAACAGCAATGGGGTGGTGGACGAGGTGATCTTCGGCAAGCCGAAGCGTCCAATTAAATTTCAGGTCTGGCCGTTCGGTGACAAATAGCACGACAGTTCTAAGAAGTCTGAAGTGGATAGCTCTCCTGTTTTGTTCGCTAGCGATTGATCTTATGCTCTCCTCTTGCGGAGCACCAATACAATGGCAGAGACTTACTATCAACGAGCCGATCAAGCCGGAAGAATTGGCTTTCATCATCCCCGGGAGGACGACCTTTCCAGAAATTCTCGAAAAACTGGGGACCCCTGACGACATTTCTGGGTCTAAGGGGGGACCGGTAGCTCACTATCGATACCTGGACCAAAAGTCTTTCAGAGTTGATCTTGCTTGGCCGCTTCGTTTCGTTATCCCCCTGTTTGCGATACCTGTGATTTCCCCGGAAATGAGCTTCCGCGACGGCAGTCTCGGAACTGATGTTTTCATGGTATTCCTCGACTCCAACTGGATCGTACAAGGGCATGCTTTTGGCCGACAGTCTCCGGCTACCCGCATTGATCCCTTCGCGTTTTGAATGCCCCGACCGCCCAAGCTCTTCGCATTTCCGGGCCGGTCTCGCTAGTATGAGCGGCCATGAGTAGTCAGCCAGCCGACAAAGAGAGGCTGAAGAGGACGCTGTTACAGGCCCCTTCCTATCGTCGGGCGGATCAGGACCTGGAGTTCCTCAATCGGGAGGAACTCCGGCCGGTTCGGCTCCAGCTCGAGCTGCTCAAGCCCGAACTCATTCAACGAGAGGAAGGAATCCGCTCGACCATCGTCGTCTTCGGAAGCTCCCGGTTGGTCGAGCCGGCTGTCGCGCGTGAGCAACTGGCGAAAGCAGAACGCTCACTGGCCCTGAAGCCGGGCGATCCCGACAGGCAACGGGCAGTCGCCGTCGCGCGGCGACGGCTTGCCCTGGCGCCGTATTACGACCAGGCCCGTGAATTCGGACGTCTCGTGTCTTCGACCTGCCAGGTGGGCGGCCGCTGCGATTTTGTGGTGGTGACGGGCGGTGGACCGGGCATCATGGAGGCGGCGAATCGGGGCGCCGCCGAGGTCGGAGCAAAGTCAATCGGCTTGAACATCACGCTGCCTCGGGAACAGCAGCCCAATCCCTACATCACTCCGGCTTTGTGCTTCCAGTTCCGGTACTTCGCGCTCCGGAAGATGCATTTTTTGCTACGGGCGCGGGCCCTGGTGGCGTTTCCGGGAGGATTCGGCACGTTGGATGAACTGTTTGAGGCCTTGACGCTGCTTCAAACCGGGAAGGTCACCGGCGTGACCGTGGTGCTGGTGGGCCGCGCCTTCTGGGAGCGGCTCATCAACTGGCCCATGTTGGTCGAGGAGGGGTTGATCGATCCGGAAGACCTGCGGCTGTTCCACTATTCCGAGACCGGCCGGGAGGCCTGGGAGATCGTTGCCGCCAGCCATCGAGTCGCCTCTCCGTCATGAAGATCTCCTTCCATGGCGCGGCGCGCTCCGTCACCGGCAGCCGGCACCTGATCCAGGCCGCCAACGCGCGCGTCCTGCTGGACTGCGGCCTGTTCCAGGGCCGCCGCCAGGAGCAGGACCGGAAAAACCGTGACCTGGGATTCGACCCCAGGGCCGTGGATGCGGTGCTCCTCTCGCATGCCCACATCGACCATTCCGGGGCGCTTCCCACCATGGCGAAATTGGGGTTCCGCGGACGGGTGCATGCAACCCAAGCGACCGCCGACCTGGCGAAGGTCATGCTGGAAGACGCGGCCAACATCCAGGTCAATGACTGCGAGTACGTCAACTGGAGGGAGGGCCGGCGCGGGAACCAATGCCGTCGGCCCTTCTACGACGCCGCGGACGTCCTGGCCATCGTCAAACAGTTCGAGGCCGTCGAGTACGGTGATCCTCTCCTGATCGGGCCGAGGATCCGGGCCTCCTTTCACGACGCGGGGCATATCCTGGGGTCGGCGGCCATTCGGGTCACGGTCAAAGAACGGGGAGGCTCGACCACCGTGCTCTATACCGGCGATCTGGGGCGCAAGGACATGCCGATCCTGCGGGACCCCGAGGGGCCGCCCCCCTGCGATGTGTTGATCATCGAATCCACCTACGGGGATCGCGTCCACGAAGAGGTGGGCGCGGTCCTCAAGAAGAAGATTCGGAACCTGGTCACCTACGCCCTGGCCCACCGGAGCAAGATCATCGTGCCGGCCTTTGCCGTCGGGCGGACGCAGGAGCTGATCATGCGCGTCAAGGAACTGGTCAACCAGGGGCTGGTCAAACCCATCCCGATCTACATCGATTCTCCGCTGGCGACCAAAGCCACCAAGGTGTTCCGGAATCATCCGGAATGCTTCGACGAGGAAACCTATCAGGCGCTCACGATGGAAGGGGACCCCTTCGCGGCCCGCTATATCCGGTACGTGTCCTCGGTCGAGGAAAGCAAGCGGCTCAACACCATGAAGGGCCCGTGTATGATCATCGCCGCCTCGGGAATGTGCGAAGGCGGCCGGGTGTTGCACCACCTCAGGTACGCCATGGGCGACGAGGGGAACATCATCGCGATCGTGGGCTTCCAGGCCGAGCATACCCTCGGCCGCAAACTGGTAGAGGGGTGGGAGATGGTGCCGATCTTCGGGGAACTGAGGCCCCAGCACGCGTAGGTGGTACGGTTCAACGGCCTGTCCGCTCATGCCGACCGCAACGACTTGCTGGCCTATGTCCGGGCGATCAAGCCCGCGCCGGCCAGAATCTTCGTGGTCCACGGGGAGGAGCGCCAATCATTGGCGCTGGCCACCGCGCTGCGGACCGAGCACCCGCGCGCGGCGGTGGTCGTCCCTGAGCCCGGAGCGACGTACGAGATATGAGCCGCCGTCGCCGACGGCGATGGCGGCCCGCCGAAGTCTTGACGGAGGCGGGTAGTGGATGGTGAGCGCGGTTCACCAGAGTGTCGGCTTCTCACGTCGTCAGCGGCGACTCCGGGACAGTGAGCGAGGAGCATTCAAACTGGATCGTCTCGACGGGGCAGGCCTGGAAGCTCTACGTGGCGCTCGCGGGCTTTGCAGGCTCGCTCCTTTGTTTTACGGTCGCGTTCTTCTCGCTCGGCGCCGGCGGGGGACAGTTCCTGGGCCTGAGCGCCTGTGGGATGTTCCTGGCAGGTGCGACGTTTGTGTGGCTGACCGCCGTGCTTCGCTGTCCGCACTGCCTGGCCAAGCTGGTCTGGACGATGGTTGTTAGCC
>JAHFEU010000034.1:0-4206 GCA_023248295.1 Nitrospirota bacterium
AAGATGACTCTGTCGGGCTGGGAGCTAGCGGTCCGCGGGATCCTGTGCAACTGGCTGGTGTGCTTGGCGGTCTGGACGGCCGGGCGGACGACAAACGATGTGGCGAAGCTGCTCCTTATCTTTTGGTGTTTGCTAGCCTTTGTCGAAAGCGGGTTTGAGCACAGTATTGCCAACCAGTCGTTGTTGGGAGTGGCGCTGTTCCTTCCGCATCCGGATTCGGTGACCTGGGCCGGCTTTCTGTGGAACCAAAGTTATGTGGTGGCGGGCAACGTGATCGGCGGCAGCGTGTTTGTCGGCGGGCTCTATTGGCTTGCTAGTATGCCGCTTGCGCAATCTCAATCCAACGTGGCGGTCTTGCCTGTCCCCCGCGAGTCGTCCACAGCATGAACAAGCAACATGAATAAGATTGAAGTGTTTAAAAAAGAGCGCGATGGATTGGACATCAAGGACGCCATCGCGGAGTACGCCAGGACGGGATGGGAATCGATCTCGGAGGGCGACATCCAGCGCCTGAAGTGGTATGGCCTGTTTCTCCGGACCCCGACGCCTGGATTCTTTATGATCCGAGTTCGGATCCCTGGCGGGAAAACGGCCTCATACCAGATGCGGGCGCTCGCCGAGATTGCGGCCACCTATGGGAACAAACTCCTCGACCTGACCACTCGTCAGCAGGTGCAGCTCCGGCATGTCCGAATCGAGCAAATCCCGTCCATCTTTGCCGCGATGGAGGAGGTCGGGCTGAATGCGATGCAGACCGGCATGGACAACGTCCGGAACATCATGACCTGTCCAGTCGCAGGATTGAATCCGGAGGAGCTCCTCGATGCCACGCCGGTCGTGATGGCAATAACCCAGGAAATTCTCTACAATCGCGAATACACCAACCTGCCCAGAAAGTACAACGTGGCAGTCACAGGCTGTCCTGACAACTGCCTGCATACTGAGACGCAGGATCTCGCCCTAGTCCCGGCCCACCGTGAGAGCGATGGGATGAAAATCCTCGGGTTTAACGTGCTGGCGGGGGGCAAAAATGGATCAGGCGGCCATCGGATTGCGAGCCCCTTGGATATCTTTGTCACCCCACAGGAAGCGGTGGAGGTGTTCCAGGCGATCACCTTTGCCTATCGAGACTTCGGCTACCGCGAGTCGCGGAACAACGCACGCCTTGCATTTCTGCTGGACGACTGGGGCGAGGCTCGGTTCAGGAAGGAAGTAGAGGCCCGGGTCGGTCGAGCCCTTACACCGGCCGGGACGGATGCGCGCAAACCATCTGTGAATGACCATGGTGGGATCTATCGCCAGAAGCAGCCTGGTATGAACTACGTGGGGTTGAAAGTGCCAGTGGGACGAATCGAGGCAGAAGATCTCAAGGGCATTGCGGCGCTGGCCGAGCGGTATGGGATAGGCGAGATTCGCATTTCACCGGCCCAGACGTTGATCATCCCGAATGTGCCGGATCGGAAGGTAGGGGACTTGACGGAACACACCCTACTCGAGAAGTTCGCGTACAACCCATCCCCGATTCAGAAGGGATTGGTCAGTTGTGTCGGGATTGACTACTGCAATCTGGCGGTCATTGAAACCAAGGCCCGGGCGCTGGAGACGGCCCAGGCGCTGGAGGCGAAACTGGGCCCCGGGATCAAGCCCATCACCATCCATTGGTCTGGGTGTCCGGCCGGCTGCGGGAACCATACGGTCGCGGACATTGGGCTGTTAGGCAAAAAAGCCAAAGTTGATGGCCAGGTGGTGGATGCAGTGGATGTGTATGTGGGTGGCCGGTCGGGGCCCAATCCCAAGCAGGCAGTCAAGATTCTGGAAGATGTCCCCTGCGAGAAGCTTCCGTCGGTTCTGGAAGGGCTGGTACCCTACCACACCCGCGAGAAGATGCATAGAGTACGAGCAGGCGAGGCGAGGAAGGCCGGCGTGGGGAGGTCGGTGGAAAAGAAAGAAGCCAATCCCGAGCCTCTGCAAGTAGCCGTTCCGGTCTTCAATCCTGCGTGACGGCTCCGAACCGATGGGCGAAGAACTGTTGTGTCCAGACCATGTGTCGGGTAATGTCGGCGGCCAGCCGGGAGGCGCCGTCCTCCCAGCGCTCGGTGGCGTACCCGAGACGGCGGGAGAGGAAGATGAACGCATCGGAGTCGTGAGTCGGGAGTAGCAGGTCTTTGGCGTTTCCACGCACGATGCGGAGCCCGTCAATCAACCCTCTGAGGAACACATAGGCCTCCCGAAGCGCAACCGTCTCATCCGGTTTCAAGATGCCTTCCTGGCTCAGCGCGGCGATCCCCTTCAGGGTGTTGGGCGTCCGCAGACGAGGCGCCTGGTGGCCGTGCAGGAGTTGGAGATACTGGACTGCGTATTCGACGTCGATCAGCCCGCCCGGGCTGTATTTCACGTTCGTTCGCCCCGGTTCGACCAGCTCCCTCACCTGGCGGCGGCGGAGGTCGAGCGCGGTGTCGAGGTCCCAGGGCTGGCCGCTGTACACAAACGCGTCGCGATGCCTTACTACCTGGCGTCCCAACGCCTCGTCGCCCGCCACGAAGCGTAGCTTGATCAAGGCCTGGCGTTCGTACGGGGCGCTCAGCCCCGAAGCGCTGTAATAGGTTCGCAACTCCCTCAGCGTGTTCGCCAGCAAGCCTTTGCTTCCATGTGGCCGCAGCCGCACGTCGAGGTGAAAGATCCCCTCCGCCTTCGCCTCGATCCACTGCAGGATTTCCTGAGCCAGCCGCTCGAAGTACTCACTGTTGTCCAGAGGCCGGCGCCCGGTGGTCCGTCCAGCCCCGCCATAGACGAACAGCACTTCAATGTCGGACGCGTACCCGAGCTCCCCGCCGCCGAACTTGCCGAGGCCGAACACGGCGAACGGACACGGTCCTCCGCCGGCCAGCCGCGGCGCGCCGTGAGTACGAGAAAGGGTGGCCTGGCAGGTACGGGCGGTCTGCTCGACCACCACCTCGGCCAGCCCCGTGAGCGCGCGGGAGAAGTCCGGCAATGTGGAGGAAGGGTCGAGCAGGTGCTTCATGTCGATCCGGAACATTTCCTGATCCTTGAACTGGTTCAAGACACGTCGCCGCATGGCGTCGTTCCGCGCCCCGGCAAGTCGCTTGCGCAGCTCCCGTATCATGCCGGAGCGGGGCCGGAGGAGAGCGACGCGCTGATAATCCTCCAGCAGCGGCACGAGATTGGCGTGCTGTTTGCGCAGGAAATCTTCCCAAAGGAAATCGCTGGTGCCGAGGAGACGGGCAAGCAGGGTCAAGGTCTGTTTTCCCTTCAGAAACTCCAGAGCCTTCCCATCGCGGGCCTCCTCCAGGATGCGGTCCAGAAACCGGTCGAAGTAGTCGATGGCCTTCGCCGGGTCCGGAGCCCAAGTGAGGAAATGCGTGAACTGCTTGATCAAAGCCGCAGTCAGCCGCAGCTCCTGCTGCTCGGCGGGATCCGCGATCTTGTGCCCATGCCGGCCGCGTATGTGAAAACGGTCGTGCAGCTCTGCCCCCACGTTTTCGAAACGGGCCTGACGGATGTAGATGCCTCGCATGGCGAGCGCGTTGGAAAAGGCGTACAGGAACCCGGGCGTGTCGGTGGAGCGGATATTCATAATGGTGTCGCCGGCGGATGTCTCGTTGTCGAACCGAATCTGAACCGGGTTGAGCAGGCCGGTGAAGGCGCCTCGGGACCGGCTGAGCGCCTCAACGAGACGACGGTTCACCCGGTTACGGGCATCTTGAAAGCGGTTCGCGTCGAGCAACCGGACCATGCCGTCGAGTTCTTGCACAAACAGACGCTGTTGGGGGCCGGCGAACGGGACTCCCGGCAAGGGGCGGACCCGGAAGACGTCCACGATTTTCTTTCGGGCGAGACCCGGTTTGCTCCGCAGCCGGTGGCGTGGGACAGCCCGTCGCGGTGAAACCGGACCCCCTGAGGGCGCTGCGTCAGCGAAGGTGTAAATGCTCCCTTCCCGAATGTCGAGCCCGAAGGCCGAGAGCAGTCCGCAGATGGTGGCGAATGCGGAGAAGTAGTCGTAGCCGACCACCACGATCTCGAGCAGCCCGTCGCCGCTCTCTTTCATCGAGACCTGGCAGGGTCGATCCGGATCGAGGCGCGCGGCGAGCTTGATGTGAGCCGCGATGTCGGTTGGCTGAAAACGATCGAAGTACTCGGCGTCCATCCGGGACACGAAGTCACGGATGATCTCTTCGTCCACGTCGG
>JAHFEU010000034.1:4306-11926 GCA_023248295.1 Nitrospirota bacterium
GCCATGGCGCAGACGCTGATCCGCGATCCGGCGCTGATCTACTGGCTTGCCGAGGAAGGGGTGCTGACGCGGCGCCAGTCTCGACTCGACCTGGAACGAGCGCTGCGGGCTGCCCTGGCGAACGTGGCGGCGGTGGAGCTGAAGCTCGAGGCGCTCCGCCGATTCAGGCGGCGTGCGATGCTCCGCCTCGGGGTTCGGGATCTCCTGAGACTGGCCGATGTGCCGGAGACCACCGCTGCGCTCTCGGACCTTGCGTGTGTCCTGCTCCAGTCCGCGTACGAGATCGTGAAAACCGAGCTGCAACGGCAGTACGGCACGCCGATCCATCGGGATAGCAAGGGGAGGCTGGTCGAGACCGGCTTCGCCGTCGTGGCGATGGGGAAGCTCGGCGGCGGCGAGCTGAACTTCAGTTCCGATGTCGATCTGATCTATGTCTACGCATCCGATGAAGGTGAAACACATCTCACGGCCGGACGGGGACAGACACCTGCCAAGGGACTGTCCGGGGCGCCCATTGCTGTTCGCGATGCAATGGGCCATGGGACTGTCCCTCTTCTATGGCAGGAGCCAGTCTCCTCCATTCCAAATGAAGAGTACTTCGAACTCCTCGCGCGGGATCTCACGCGGGCCCTGAGCGACCACACGCAGGAAGGGTATCTGTTCCGGGTTGATCTCCGGCTTCGCGCCGAGGGGGCTGTGGGACGGCTGGCCAGGCCGCTGGCCGGTTATGAGCAGTATTACCGGACGCGCGGGCAAGGGTGGGAGCGGCTGGCCCTGCTGAAGGCATGGCCGGTCGCGGGGGATCGCTCGCTGGGTCGGGCGTTCTTGCGCGCGGTTGCGCCGTTTGTGTTCGGGCTGCCGAATGGCCGGTCGGGGAGCCGTGCGGCGTCGAATGTCATCGAACAGGTGAAGGCGATGAAGGAAATGATTGACGACAGGATGGTCAGCCGGGGGCAGGAACGCCGGAACGTCAAGCTGGGCACGGGCGGGATCAGGGAGATTGAGTTCCTTGTGCAGGCGGTCCAGGCATTATGCGGAGCCAGGCTGCGAGGTCTCCGCGAGCGCAGCACCCTGGGCGCACTCGCTCGATTCCGGCGCTATGGGCTGCTCGCCGCCGGCGACGAGGCTGCGCTGACCCGGGCCTATCTGTTCCTGCGCGATGTGGAGCACAAGCTTCAGATGGTGCATGATCTCCAGACGCATGCCTTGCCGGACTCGCCGGAGGAGTTGACGCGGTGCGCGATTCGATTAGGGTACCCGCCTCGCAACCGGCGTGCGGCGATGAGGCGCTTGGTGGCGGATTACCGGCGACACACCGGGCTGGTGCACAGGATGTTCCGAACTCTCTTCTATTCGCCGAATCGGTCCAGGGTGTTGAGGGCGGCTCTGAAGCAGATGAGAGTGAAACGGGAGGGAGGCGAGGCAGGCTGAAAAAGCGACAGGCCGGCCGGCTTGTTCAGCCGGCCGGCCCTCCACCGCCATCAGCTATAAGCCATCAGCTCATAGCCTTGAGCTTGGTTTAGTACATGTCGTGCATGTGGCCGCCACCCGGCATGGCCGACTCCTTCTTTTCCTCCGGGAGGTCGGTGATCATGACCTCGGTGGTGAGCATCAGGCCTGCCACGCTGGCTGCGTTCTGCAAGGCGCACCGCACAACCTTGGTCGGATCGATGATCCCGGCCTGCAGCATGTCCACGTACTGCTCGGTCTGGGCATCGAACCCCACGTTGGTTTTCTCTTTCCGCACCTTGTCGACCACCACCGATCCCTCCACACCAGCGTTTCCAACGATCTGACGGATCGGCTCTTCCAGCGCTCGTCGCACGATGGTCACGCCCACTTGCTGTTCCGGCGGCAGCTTGAGCGAATCCAATGCCGGGATGCAGCGGAGCAGCGCCACCCCACCGCCCGGCACGATCCCTTCCTCGACGGCCGCCTTCGTGGCGTGCAAGGCGTCCTCGACTCTGGCCTTCTTCTCCTTCATCTCGGTTTCGGTTGCGGCGCCGACGTTGATGACCGCCACACCGCCCACGATCTTGGCCAAACGCTCCTGGAGCTTCTCCCGATCGTAATCCGAGGTGGTCTCCTCGATCTGGGCCTTGATCTGCTTCACGCGGCCCTCGATCTTCTTCGGGTCTCCGTACCCCTCCACGATCGTGGTGTTGTCCTTGTCGATCGTGACTCGCTTGGCGCGCCCGAGGTCCGTCAGCTTGATATTCTCAAGCTTCAGTCCCAGCTCCTCGGAGATCACTTGGCCGCCGGTCAGGATCGCAATGTCCTCCAGCATGGCCTTCCGACGATCGCCGAATCCGGGCGCCTTTACCGCGGCCACATTCAGGGTGCCACGGAGTTTGTTCACCACCAGCGTGGCGAGCGCCTCGCCTTCCACCTCCTCCGCGACGATCACGAGCGGCTTGCCCATCTTGGCCACCTGCTCCAGGAGGGGGAGCAGGTCCTTCATCCCGCTGATTTTCTTTTCGTGGATCAGCAGCATGGGTTCCTCAAGGGAGGCTTCCATCCGCTCGGCATTGGTAACGAAGTAGGGGGAGACATAGCCCCGGTCGAACTGCATGCCCTCGACGACATCCAGCGAGGTGGACATGGATTTGGCTTCCTCGACCGTAATGACGCCGTCCTTGCCAACCTTCTCCATCGCCTCGGCAATGAGATCGCCGATTGTGGAATCGCAGTTCGCGGAAATGGTGCCGATCTGGGAGATTTCTTTCTTCGCCTGGCAGGGTTTGCTGAGCTTCTTGAGTTCTTCAACCACCAGCTCGACTGACCGATCGATCCCTCGTTTGATCTCCATCGGGTTGCCGCCGGCCGTAATGTTCTTCGCGCCCTCGCGGAAGATCGCCTGCGCGAGGACCGTGGCGGTGGTCGTCCCGTCGCCGGCCACATCGCTGGTTTTGCTGGCCACTTCGCGCACCAACTGTGCGCCCATATTCTCGTACGGGTTCTTCAGCTCCACTTCCTTGGCGACCGTGACCCCGTCTTTGGTGATGGTGGGCGCGCCGAACTTCTTGTCAAGGATCGCGTTGCGCCCCTTCGGCCCGAGGGTGGCTTTCACCGCGTCGGCGAGCTGATTCACCCCCTTCAGGATCGCGGCTCTCGCCGCATCGCTGTACAAAATCTGTTTAGGCATCGTCTTCCTCCCTTAAAGCTTGTGGTCGTCGTGTCGAATCGTGAGAGTCGGAGCGCTTCTTACAGTGTAAAGATACCCAGGACGTCTTCTTCCTTGATGATCAGGCACTCTTCATCGTCGATTCTCAACTTGCTCCCCGAGTACTTGTCAAACAAGATTTGCTCGCCAACCTTCAAATTCTTGACATCTTTGCCAACCGCCCGGACAATGCCGCGCTGCGGCTTTTCCTTGGCGGAGTCCGGGACGTAAATGCCGCCGGACGTCCGTTCCAGTTCTTCCGTGTAGGTGACAAAGACCCGATCGCCCAGCGGCTGGAAGCCCTTAGCTGCGCTAGCGCCCGTGGACTTCTTCTCCTTGGTCTCCGTGGCCATAACTCAATCCCTCCTTAACTGAACAAGAATGAGACTCCTGTTTCGAAACCTGCTTGAGCAAAGATACTGGGTCATGCGATTGACCGCAGTGAACGGACAACATATAGCCCTCCTGCCGGACAAGTCAAGTGCCTCATCCACAATTTCTTCCCCCTGCCTGGGATGATTGGGTGACTGAACTATTTGAAAACCAGGAAGAATCTGAAGCCTTGGAGAGTCACGATCGAAGATAATCGAAGTCTTTGATTTCCTTCTTGAGATAGTCCTTGAGCCGTTTGATGATGCGGGCCTCCAGTTGGCGGGTGCGTTCTTTGGTGATGTGGTACTTGCGCCCCAGGTCTTCGAGCGTCAAGGGCGTATCGGACAGGATGCGGTTACGGAGGATATCTTCATCACGCTCGCTGAGTGTCTTGGCGAAGCTTGAGAGTTTGTCCCGAAAGACCGCCCGGAGCTCGCTGTCCGCAAGCAGTTCATCCGCGGGAGTTCCCTGAGCGGGGAGGACGTCGAGGAGGGTGCCGTCCGTGTCCTGGCTGAAGGGCTGATCGAGCGAGAGTTCCCAGCTTCCGAGCCGCTGGTCCATCTCGATCACATCGCGCTCACGCACGTTCAGCCGGTCCGCCAGCAGTTTGGCATCGGGCGCGAAGCCCTGGCGTTCCAACTTGGCCTTCTCCTTCCGGAGATTGTAGAAGAGCTTACGCTGGTCCTGCGTGGTGCCCACTTTGACGAGGCGGTAGGTATTGAGGAGATAGCGCAGAATGTAGGCGCGCGCCCACCAGGCGGCATACGCGTAAAACCGAACGTTCCTTGTCGGATCGAACTTTTTGATAGCCTGCATCAGTCCCACGTTCCCTTCCTGGATCAGGTCCATCTGATCGGCGCCCGTGTGATAATATTCGGCGGCAATCGCCACCGACACTCTGAGGTTCGCCAAAATCAACCTGACGGCCGCTTCACGGCTGCCTTGTCCTTGATACTCCTCAAACAGCCGCAGCTCCTCTTCTTTTGAGAGAAAGGGGTAGCGCCGGACCTCGGCCAGATAGTGCTGGAGGGTGGTGATGGGAACAACCGCGGTGGACAGGTCCGCGGGTTCCCGTTCGGCGGCCTTCGGAGACGCGGTGCGGGGGTGCGGCCCCTCTTCGGCTTCCAGCTCCGCCCTGGGGGTGTCTGCTTCAGTCGTCTCCGGATCAGTTCGGACAGAGTCTCGTAGTTTGTCGGCCATGCTATGTGCTATCCGCTCAGATCTCCACTGGCTGCGACAGGCATTATAAACGGAACCCGTCCTGATCACAAAGCTTGCCGCCGGAGATCTTGAGAGATGCGGGTGCTGGCCCCTTGCTGCCCTCAAACCGCGTAGCCTATAGTCCCAGTGGTGCTGCGGTGAATGTGGTCCACGGCTCACTGCGGCGGAGATTTGGACGATGCCCACAACCCTCCGCGCCTTCCGAAGCGGTCACTGGCCCTCGCTGGTCGGGGCTTGGTTGCATTTTGAGATCAGCTTCATGGTCTGGCTGCTCATCGGCGCCTTAGGCGTCGCCATCTCTGCAGACTTCGGATTGACCGCGACACAGAAGGGCCTTCTGGTCGCGATTCCGGTGTTGGGGGGCGCGCTCCTGCGCGTCGGCGTGGGGCTGTGTAGCGATTGGTATGGGCCGAAGCCGACCGGCCTTGCGCTCCTGGTTGCGGAACTCCTCGCCTTGCTCTGGGGATGGCTCGGGGCGACCAGCTATGTGGAGCTGCTGGGTGTGGGCCTCTGCCTGGGTGTGGCCGGGGCCAGTTTCGCGGTGTCGATTCCCCTGGCCAGCCGCGCGTATCCTCCGGCCCATCAGGGGTTCGCCATGGGAGTGGCCGCCTCTGCCAACAGCGGGACAGTGCTGGCCGCGTTTTTTGCGCCAAGATTGGCTCAGGAAGTGGGATGGCACGGGGTCTTCGGGCTGATGACAGTCCCGGTCCTAGTGACCTTCTTCTCGTATGCGCTCATGGTGCCGAGCGGGATCGGACTGGTCCGTCAGGGAGCGCGGCGTCACCGGTGGACCGCTTCGGTGGAGGCGCTCAGGCAGCCGTCGATGTACTCGCTGTGCGCGGCATACGCCGTCACATTTGGGGGGTTCGTCGGTCTTTCCAGTTTCCTCCCGATCTTCTTTCACGACCAGTACGGTCTGGACCCGGTGGCGGCCGGCACGGTGACCTCGTTGTGCAGTCTGGCCGGCAGCTTGGCCAGGCCGTTCGGCGGCTATCTGGCTGACCGCAGGGGAGGCATGAGGATGCTCCGGGTGGTATTTCCCGCGATTGCCGCGCTGATCATCGCGGTCGGTCAACTGCCGGACCTGGTCCCGGCGGCCTGGCTGATGGTGGCGGCGGTCGCCGCGATGGGATTCGGCAACGGCGTCGTCTTCCAAGTCGTCTCGGAGCGATTTCAAAACCAGATCGGAATGGCATCGGGACTGATCGGAGCGGTCGGCGGGTTGGGTGGATTCCTGCTGCCGTTCTGGCTTGGCCTCTTGAAGGATGCGACCGGGACGTTCCGAAGCGGGTTGTGGCTGTATGCGGCCGTGGCCATCCTCGTCTGGATGGCCGTGGCGCTGATCATGAGACGGAGCCGCCGCACCCCTGAGGGGCTTGCGGCTTCTGGCCGATTTTCACGTTGACAGCCGCGTGAAAAAGTTTTATATTCTCGATACTTATGGCACAGATGTTTGATCCGGTCGAAGAGGCGATCAGAGAAATCAAGAAGGGGCAGTTCGTGGTCCTGGTGGATGACGAAGACCGGGAAAACGAAGGCGACCTGGTGATGGCGGCTGAGAAAGTGACCCCTCAGTCGGTCAACTTCATGGCCAAGCACGCGCGAGGCCTCATCTGTTTAGCCTTGACGCCCGAACGGGTGGAAGAACTGCAGTTGCCACCCCAGACGCATGAGAACACGGCCGTGTTTGGAACGGCGTTTACGGTGTCCATCGACGCGCGGCGAAACATTACCACTGGCATTTCCGCAGCGGACCGGGCGACCACGATTCGGACCGCCATCGACCCTAAATGCAAGCCGGGGGATCTAGCGCGGCCCGGGCACGTCTTTCCGCTCAAGGCGCAGAAGGGCGGGGTGCTCAGACGCGCGGGCCAAACCGAGGGATCGGTGGATCTGGCCAAGCTGGCCGGTTTCTGCCCGGCCGGGGTGCTCTGCGAGATCATGAACGATGACGGCACGATGGCGCGGGTGCCGGAGTTAGCGGAATTTGCGAAGCAGCATCGTCTGAAGATGGTCACGATCAAGGACTTGATCGAATACCGGATGCGCCGGGAAACGTTCATCAAGCGTGTGGCGAGCGCGAAACTCCCGACGGTTTTCGGCGAGTTCGAGGCGGTGGTCTTCGAGAACGAAGTGGATAACGGCACCCACATCGCCCTGGTCAAGGGGCAGATCGACGCCTCGCCCACCCTGGCACGGGTCCACTCCGGCTGTGTGACGGCCGATGTGTTCGGCTCGCTGCGCTGCGACTGTCGCGACCAGCTCCACCACGCGTTGGGGATGATCCAGAAAGAGGGCCGCGGGGTGTTGCTCTACCTCAATCAGGAAGGGCGCGGCATCGGTCTGCTGAACAAGATCAAAGCCTACAAGCTGCAGGACGACGGGAGCGACACCGTGGAGGCGAACCTCCAGCTCGGCTTCAAAGCGGACCTTCGGGACTACGGTATCGGCGCCCAGATTCTCGTCAACCTCGGTCTCCGCAACATCCGCCTGATCACGAACAACCCGCGCAAGATCGTCGGGATCGAGGGCTACGGGCTCAAGGTCGTCGAGCGCGTGCCGATCGAAATCCAGCCGGGGGAGGAGAACGTCCGCTATCTTCGCACGAAGAAGAACAAGCTGGGACACATCCTCCATAAAGTGTAACGGCATGCTCGAACAGACCCCAAACGTGGCTCTTGCCATCCCTCAGGGGACCTGCTACGGTGGGTGCTAGCGTTACCCTCTTCCGCGCTCGTTTCCTAACAATTATCGGATTTCGCACAGCCTCCCGCGACGGTGCTCCGGCGGGGCGGCGCGCGCAGGAGTATTTAGAGAGTAATTAACCCAAATCCGAAAATACCACGCGTGCTCTCATGATCGAG
>JAHFEU010000034.1:12026-15395 GCA_023248295.1 Nitrospirota bacterium
GGAAGGGGAGAACGGTCGGGTGCCCTCCAGCCAATGTCTCGTAAGCAGGAGGTCGGTGGTGCGGAATGTTGACCCGCCCCCCACGGGGGGATGGGTGAAGCGAGGACGGCGGGGGTGGGAGCCGCGACAGGACCCGCTCGCCGCAGATCGAAGTGAGGAAACATTTTCGGATTAGGGTTAACGAAGGTGCCTGCATGAAAACCTTTGAAGGCCAACTCGATGCGGGGGGCCTCCGATTCGGCATCGTGGTCGGTAAGTACAACGAGTTCGTCACCACCCGCCTGCTGGCCGGAGCGGTAGACGTGCTGACCAAGGCCGGGGCCGGCGACCAGGCCATCGAGGTGGTGCGGGTGCCCGGCGCGTTTGAGATTCCGCTCGTGGCCCGCCGTATGGCGCAATCCGGCCGGTTCGACGCGGTCGTCTGCCTGGGCGCCGTCATCCGCGGCGAAACGTCCCATTTCGAATACATCAGTGCAGAAGCGAGCCGCGGCATCGCCCAGGCCGCGTGGGAGTCGAATCTCCCGGTGATCTTCGGCGTGCTGACGACGGACACCGTGGAGCAGGCGTTGGAACGCGCGGGGGCGCCCGAACGCAATAAGGGAGCGGAGGCCGCCCGGACGGCCATCGAGATGGCGAATCTGATGAAGAGATTGCAAGCGAGAGGCGGCAAGCAGCCGGGAAGGAATGCCCGGCGAGACCGGGGTAGGAAGAAACGGTGACGCAACCCTGGTCGGTTCGTTAGCGTCCTGAGTATGGGCACCCGACGGCAATCACGCGAGCGCGCGATGCAGATTCTCTTCCAGTTGGACATCCACGGCAATACGGATCACTGGCTGAAGGAGTTCTGGGTCCAGCGTCCGACATCGCCTGATGTCAAACGATTTGCGGAGCAGCTCGTCGAGGGTGTGATGACGCACCGGGCCGAGCTGGACAAACTGATCGGCGCTTATGCCAGCAACTGGAAGGTCAGCCGGATGCCGGTCGTGGACCGGAACATTTTGCGCGCGGGGCTCTACGAACTGCTCTGGATTCCAGACGTCCCGGCGAAAGTGACGGTCAACGAGGCGATCGAGCTGGCCAAGCGGTTCGCGGACGACGAGACGAAGGGGTTCGTGAACGGAATTTTGGACAACATTCTGAAAACAGAGCCGCGGCTTCAGGAGAAACGAGCCGAGCTTGAGCGTGAGGCGTTAGGCGTGAAGCGTGAAGCGTGAAGCGTATCTCGTTAGAGTTCTATTGCGCTTCACGAGGCCCGCTTCACGAGAGACGAGTTTGCCATGATTGAACGCTACACCTTACCGCAGATGCAGTCGGTCTGGGACCTGGGGCACAAATACGAGATCTGGCTGCAGGTCGAACTGCTGGCGTGCGAGGCGCTGGAGCGGAGTGGAAAGATACCGCGAGGAGTAGCGGCCAGGATACGGCGTCACGCGCGGATTGACCCTGAGCGCATCGCGGCGATCGAGAAGGTGGTGAAGCACGATGTGGTGGCCTTCCTGGAATCCCTCGCGGAACCGATTGGTGTGGACGCCCGCTATCTGCACGTCGGCTTGACCTCCTCCGACATCGTAGACTCGTCGTTGGCGGTGCAGATGGCGGAAGCGGCGGACATTATCCTCGGCGACATTGATGCGCTCCTGGAGGTGTTGAAACGACGGGCTCACGAGCACCGGGAGACGATCATGGTCGGTCGGTCCCACGGGGTTCACGGGGAGCCGGTTTCCTTCGGGTTCAAGCTGGCCATTTGGTATGAGGAGGTGCGGCGCCACCGGGACCGGCTGCGGGCCGTCCGGCAGGACATCGCGGTCGGCAAGCTCTCCGGCGCCATGGGCACCTTCGCGCATCTGGGACCGGAGGTGGAGGAGTTTGTCTGTGCACGCCTGGGCCTCAAGCCGGACCCCATCTCAAGCCAGATCGTCCAGCGGGACCGGCATGCGGCCTATCTCTCGGCGTTGGCGCTCCTCGCCGCCAGTATCGAGAAGTTCGCGACCGAGGTCCGCCATCTGCAGCGGACGGAGGTCCTGGAGGCGGAGGAGTATTTTTCACCGGGACAGAAGGGGTCCTCGGCCATGCCCCACAAGCGAAACCCCATCGCCGCCGAGAACCTGTGCGGATTGGCGAGAATTGTCCGGGCGAACAGTATGGCGGCGCTCGAGGACGTCGCGCTGTGGCATGAGCGAGACATCAGTCATTCCTCCGTCGAGCGCGTGATTCTCCCGGACAGCACGATTCTGGTGGACTTCATGCTGGTCCGGCTGACCGAAATACTGAAGACCTTGCTGGTGTATCCGGCGCGCATGAAGCAGAACCTCGAGCTGACCGGCGGGCTGATTTACTCACAGCGGCTCCTGGTCGCGCTGGTCGAACAGGGCGCGCAACGCACCGCGGCGTACGAGGCGGTCCAGCGCAACGCGATGGAGGCCTGGAAGGGCGGCGCGGAGTTCCAGGAACTGGTGGCGAAAGACCCCTTGATCAGCCGGTACCTCAACGCGTCCCAGATCGAAGCCTGTTTTGACCCGAAGTACTATCTGCGGCACCTCAGCCAGATCTACGCGCGCGTCTTCGCGGATGCGTCGGGGGCCTCGGGGGGAAAGGGGCGTCCGGCGGGCGAGGGAGGCAGACGGGGCGGGCGAGCCGGGCGGAGTGGAGTGAAAGGCAGGCGGAAGGGGGGCTGAGGCGATGGAGGTGGACAAGGGCGAGTTACTCTACGAGGGCAAGGCGAAGAAGGTCTTTGAGACCAGCCGCCCTGATTGGGTGATTCAGTATTTTAAGGACGACGCGACTGCCTTCAACGCGCAGAAGCGGGGGAACATCGCCGACAAGGGCGTGGTGAACAACAAGGTCTCCGAGCGCCTCTTCCTCCTCCTGGAGAAGGGCGGGGTCCCCACCCATTTCGTCAAACGCCTGAGCGACCGCGAGATGCTCACGAAGCGGGTGAAGATCATCCCGATCGAGGTCGTGGTTCGAAACATCGTGGCCGGCAGCCTCGCGAAGCGGTTAGGCCTCAAGGAAGGGGACGCGATCACGCCCCCGATCGTGGAGTTCTACTACAAGAACGACGCGCTGGGCGATCCCTTGATCACGGAGGACCATATTCGGCTCATGAAGCTTACCGATCCGTACGTGGTGGGGGATATCAAGCAGTGGGCATCCCGGATCAATGCGCTGCTCGTACCCTTCTTTCAGGCCAGGGGGATGGTCCTGGTGGATTTCAAGCTGGAATTCGGCCTGGACCAAGGGAAGCTGGTCCTCGCCGATGAGATCTCGCCCGATACGTGCCGGTTCTGGGATCAGAAGACCGGGGAGTCGCTGGACAAGGATCGGTTTAGAAAAGATTTGGGAAAGATCGAGGAGGCGTATCAGGAGGTA
>JAHFEU010000034.1:15495-18044 GCA_023248295.1 Nitrospirota bacterium
TCGATGCGCGCAAGAGAGACAAGCCCTGCCGTCCCGTCATTAGAGCAACCCTCGCCCCTTGTGGGAGAGGGGAGGGTGAGGGGTAAAAGAGTGAAGGCGAAGATTCATGTGACGTTGAAGCAGGGGATTCTGGACCCGCAGGGGAAGGCGATTGAACAGGCGCTGGCGACATTGGGCTATACCTCTGCGAGGAACGTGCGGGTGGGGAAGTATCTCGAGCTGGATCTGAACGAGCCGAAAGATAAAGCAGAGGCGCAGGTCAAGGCGATGTGCGAAAAGCTGCTGGCGAACACCATCATTGAGGACTATCGGTACGAGCTAAGCTAAGAGCTTATAGCGTATGGCATATAGCTGATGGCAAGAGCATGAATTTCGGAGTTGTTGTTTTTCCGGGAAGCAACTGCGATCACGACTGCGTGCATGTCCTTTCCAATGTTCTCGGCCAAAAAGCCCACGAAATCTGGCACAAGGAAACCTCGTTAAGTGGCCTCGACGCCGTCATCCTCCCCGGCGGCTTTTCCTACGGAGACTATCTGCGGACCGGGGCCATCGCCCGGTTCTCACCTGTCATGGGAGCGGTCACGCAGTTTGCCGACGCTGGGGGAATGGTATTGGGCATCTGCAACGGCTTTCAGATCTTGCTTGAAGCCGGGCTCCTGCCCGGCGCCATGATTCGCAATCAGACGCTCACTTTTATCTGCAAGGATGTCTATGTGCGGGTGGAGAACGCGGCCACGCCGTTCACCGGCCGCTGCGAGTCGGGCCAGGTGTTGAAGTTGCCGATCGCCCATGCGGACGGCAACTACTACACCGATCCGGTCACACTCGCGGCGTTGCAGGCAAACGCCCAGATCGTGTTCCGCTACTGCACGGCGGAGGGGAAGATCACGCCGGAGGCTAATCCCAACGGCTCGCTCGACAACATCGCCGGCATCCGGAACGCCGAAGGCAATGTGCTGGGCATGATGCCGCACCCGGAGCGCTGCGCCGAGGAGGTGCTGGGCAACGACGACGGCCGGCTGATTTTCTTGTCCATGCTGGATGCGCTGAAGAATGCGAAGTTGCAGCCGAAGATGGTTGGGGCCGGGTGAGATCATGGCCAGCCGCTCCTGCGCCTCCGCGGTCACCCTTTCGGAGTTCGCCAGGCGGAACCCTTCTGGAATTCCTTCCGCCGCAGGCGCGCGCGACCGCGATGCGTCAGTCAGTTCCAGCTTTCCTTCCTGGCGAACTCTCGGTGGGTCCCGACCGCTCTCGGCAATGTCGCTCTGGCCATGCCCTCACCCACTTGCATAGACGAAGGGGAACGAGTAATGGCAAAAGCCCTAACCTATGAACAGCAGTATGACCGAATGATGCGATGGTACAAGCGGTTTGAAAAGATCGTCAAAGGCAGGGTTCACGATATGGAGTCAGACAATTACGAAGACGAGGCTCATGCTTTCTTCCTGAATTGCTATTACCTTAAAGATTGGATAAAGAACGACCCCTCTCTCCCACTCATCAGAGACGAAGTCGAACAATTCATTAATGACAATGAGTGTCTACGACTTTGTGCGGATATTTGCAACGGTCTGAAACACCTCAAGGTAACGAAACAGGGGAGTGGAAAAGATCCCCAGTTTGGACCTCGGCAATTCTTTGTTGGTCTTGGTGCCGGTGAGACCACAATAGCGGCCAGCTACTCAATAGTCACGACGAACGGACCAATTGACGCCTTTGAGCTCGCATCAGAGTGCGTAAAAAAGTGGGATGGGTTCATTAGTGCCAAGATTAAGCCGTCCACAAATGCGCCGGCGTCACAGGGGACAACGGTGACCTCATGACAAATTATCATTTTGAATGAAATTGGCTGTTCGCAAACCTGAGGCTCAGTGGGTGGCAAGCCTAGAGGGTACCTGTAAATTATCCAGCGCAACGATCCAGAAATGCCGGAAAGAAACATTCCCAATGTGGTAATCGCTGAAGTTGGTGATGCGCTTGGCTCTCATTATTTTAATCACACCAAACTTAACGTTCTTTTTCAAAGGTGTGGTGCGCCAGGTGATGTACCGTTGGGGAATTGCGTGGTCAAGTGTATTAAATGGCTCAGATGAGCAAATGATGACCCGAATGTTGATCCTTTTGCTTTGCTGGGTTGCCTGCTTCAAGAATTCATGGAATTGGAGGTTGGAGAGCACGATTCTACTTGGAGAGAAAGAAAGGAGAGGATTAAAAGAGCGCTGGGAAGATATGCACTTTCATACCAAGTCGGAGGACACAGACTGGGTGCTAGTTCCGGAACCCCCACTCGTTCGTTACAAATGATTATTCGTGAACGGGATATGGGCGGGCTTGAAAGAGAGTTTGAACGAGCTTTGGCATCCGTTGAGTCTGATCCTCCAGCAGCTGTGACAGCGGCATGCGCAATCATTGAGTCGTTATGCAAGATCAGTAGTGTCCGGTTAACTTTCGAATAGATTCAGTTGGTTCGGGTCCTCGAGCAATTCTAGAAACGGATCTGCACCGGTAAGTGCTTCGGAGAGCGGGAGTTTTTCGAAAAGGGTCACCGA
>JAHFEU010000217.1 GCA_023248295.1 Nitrospirota bacterium
CGACGTCCTCCGGATCGGTCGGTTGGATTCGATAGTCTGGGGAGGCCTGCTCCAGCAGACGGTGATAGTTCTGCGTGCCCGACAGGGTCGTCGGTTGCTGCCCGTCGCCGATGAGCAGGACATGCTCCAGGTGAGGCAGGGAGTTCCTGATGGCGGCCACCTTGCGCTGATAGAGCGATTCGGTGGTCACCAGCACCTTGGCCTGGCCGATGGTCAGGCGCGCGCGAATGGGCTCCGGTCCGAAGGCGGAGAACAGCGGGCAGAAGACGGCGCGGTGTTTCAGCGTGCCGAGCGCGGTGATGTAGAGTTCGGGAATACGACCGGCCAGGACGAACACCCGGTCTCCCTTGGCGACCGCGAGCTGTTGCAGCACATTGGCGAAGCGATCGGTCAGCTCGTGCAGGTGCCGGTAGGAGTAGTCTTCAACCTTCCCGCTTTTTCCCAGCCAGCGGATCGCCGTCCGCTGTGCCTGAGGACCGATCGCATGACGCGCGACTGCTTCATGGGCGATGTTGAGTCCCTCCCCGGCGGGCAGCCCATTCAATTCGGCGCGCGCCTTGTCCCATGAAAATCCGGCACCAACCGCCTCATAGTCGTGGAGGTTCGGAATTATTTCCCAGTCTCGTCTCGATTTGATGATCGGGTTCCAGGACATTGTGATGCTCGGTATTGAGCATGGGTTCTGCAAGGCGTAGACCATAGGGGATTGCGAGGGGTGGAGGGACAAACAGAGGAAATCCCGCTGTCTATCCAGAACGGTGCAGAGCCAAGGTAGCAGTCGGCTGTGGCATTATTCACCAGGGGCGAGGGAACGGCCGTGGACAATCGCGCCAAGAACGAGAGTGCGCCGGTGCCGGCTGTGGTGCGTTGCAGGGCGTGATCATAAAGGCCAAACAATCGTGAATCCTTTTGGCGGCTCGCGGCTCGAACGAAGCACACGATGAAGATTCACCTTCAGCAGAAAGGCGAGTGAGATATATGGTTACGCACCCCACAGGCACTGCACAAGACCAATGCCATCGCTGCGGGGGTCTCATGGTTCGGGAAGAGGTTCGCGAGGTCAACATGGTGGGGTGGCGTTGCGTCATGTGCGGCGAACATATCGATCCCCTCATTCTTGAGCATCGCCGGAAAATGCGCACGCCGGAAGGAGCAAAGCGCCTCTTAGAAAAAGCCGGTATAGCAGAGCTGAACTAGCTCGGTGAACGGTCAAGAAGCCCGCCGCTTTCGTCGCTCATGTGCGGTGGAGACCGAGACGAGAAGTTGTTTGATTCGGTATGCGGGCTCGACCAGCCCCAGTCCTAGAAAACTTGGAGCAAGGAGTGGTTCGGGAGCCCTTCTGCCTTGCAGGTAGAGTTCGACCTGTTTGCCGCCGGCAAGCAGGGGAAAGCTTTGGATCCTGGCCTGGGTCACGATGCCGAGTAACGCGACGGCTCCTCCCCCCGCCCGCTGCCCCTGCCGATCCACTGCGGCAGGGAGCCTGAAGACCGGTCCTCCGCTATTGCCGGGAAACACATGGCTATCGATGAGAAACACCTGTGACCCTGGTCTGGTCGGTGAGACCCAGGACACGATCCCTTGCCGGACAATCGTTCGTGCTGAGTCGGGGCTATCTAACGCCGCGGGATAGCCAAGTACAGCCACCGGCACCCCTTCATACAGATCCGCTGTTTTGGCAATGTCCTCCCAGGCAATGGATGGGAGACCCGCCGGTCTTGGCGGTCGCATCTTCCGTGGAAGGGGGAGACAGGCGAGGTCTACTGCTGCATTCGGATGAGGAAACCAGCAGCGGCGCCCGGCGCGTCTGAGCTGCAGGGGGATCTTCACCTCCTGGGCCATCCTCCCGCGAGAGCTTCGCGAGAACAGCATGCTGAGGGTGGAGGGCCTCCAGTTCCCGGCCGGATCGAAGAAGACATGCTTGGCCGTGACCAGCCATGTGATTCTGTCACGGCTCCCCTCTAGAGAGAAGAGCACTCCGGTGCCTGCCACCGCAAAGAATTTCTTGGTTGAGACTCGGCCGGCGGCGGACCTCACTGTGCCCTCTTGAACAAGACCAATCGCCACCGTCGCGGCTCGCCAGCGGTCGATCCATCCAGCCATATCCTCTTGCCTCCGTTGTGTCAGGCCACAACCTGCAGCTGTAGTGTTCAGCAAGCCAAGTGCCATCGCTGAAGTTGCGACGGGTGGAACTGATTGGGCTCCCAGGTACTGCTTATGCCGAGCTTGCCACACGTGTGGCGCCGGCAGCAGGGAAAGAATCGAGGCGTTCTGCGACAGCTCCTCTCTGGTGGCTGGGGAAGCAGGCGACATTTCCTGATGTTCGGCTTCTCGTCGATTGAGTCCCGGCCATTCACTGGGGGCAAGACCCTCCTGTCACTGGCCAGGCCCGTTCATTGCTAGATGAATAAACGGGCTGGTGTGGACATGGCGAGCTGTCAGTGAAACACAAAACAGCCTTCAAGAATCTGCCCAAGATCCAAGCCCAGCGGTTTCGGAAGCTCAGGTTGGAGAAAGAACAGGAGCTGGCCAAGCGGATCGTTTCGCCGCATAGGAAACGGACGCGAACAGGTGAGGATGGACGGGTTCGGTATCTCTTGGCGGATCAGCGAGGAGCCCATGGCCGTACATAATGCCGATGTCGCGG
>JAHFEU010000035.1:0-14108 GCA_023248295.1 Nitrospirota bacterium
TTCCCCCTTTAATCTTGATCGGGAGCGCGAAGACGGTGGCACCTCGCGGCGGCAGTCGGTCAAGCGCAGCCACGTTCTCCAGTGCATACACATCGGCGCCGTTCAACACGCGGTGAGCCGGGAAATCGCGGGAGCGGCCGGGGTCAATGCTCGCCGTGTCGATGCCGACACCCCGGACCGAGCGCCGGGAAACCAGGAACTCGGCGGCCTCGCGGGAGATCCCGGGAAAGTGCAAGGTCTGCGGATTGTCGGGCGTGTCGCTGCCCAGATACCGCCTCCTGTCCGGCCATCGTTGACCCCAGCCGGAGAGGATCAGAACCAGGGTGTTCTCCGGGATCAGGCCGTGCCTGGATTCCCAGGTCACGAGGTCTTCAACCGTCAGTTCGTAGTCGGGGTTGCGACTGCACTGGGGGCTGACATCGATCACCACGGCAGGCCCGATCAACCGCTCAACGGGGATCTGGTCGACGGTGCTTCGTCCCTCGCTGAAATGAATCGGTGCGTCAATATGTGTCCCCCCATGCTCGGAAGCGGAGAAATTCGCGGAGGCATACCAATACCCCGCGGCCGTCATCCCCCAGTCCGTTTTCTCCCGCTGGAAGTGTTTATTGGTGGGCCAGTAGATCGTCTCTTCGTCAAAGGCGTAGGTCAGGTCCACGAACGTCTGCGTCCGGGCCGTCGCGCATGCGGGCAGGAGTCCCCCGCAAAGCGATCCGAAGAAGAGACACGACATCTGCCAAGCGATGCGGTTCATCATGGTGCCTCCTCCTCGCTGTCGTGGGCGGTGACGGTTCGAACCCTAGCAGGTTGCCCCCTTCGCCGCAACTCCACTTCTTCTTTCCTCCCGAGGCGGAACAGGTTAAGATCAGCGGCGCCACAGCGTCGAGGAGGCGAGCGGGGAGGGCGTCGTGCGGTTTCTCGAAATGGAATTGAAGGGCGTGATCCTCGTCGAACCCGATGTCTTCGAGGATCCTCGCGGGTTGTTTCTGGAGACCTACCACGCCGAGAAGTACGCAGCGGGAGGCATCCGGGGACCGTTCGTGCAGGACAACTTTTCGAGGTCCGTTCGTGGGACGCTCCGGGGCCTGCACTACCAACTGAAGCAGGCTCAGGGGAAGCTGGTGACGGTCGTCGAGGGAATGGTCTTCGATGTGGCCGTTGACATTCGGACAGGCTCGCCGACCTTTGGCCGGTGGGTGGGCGTCGAGCTATCGGCCGAGAACATACGGCAACTCTACATCCCCCCAGGATTTGCGCACGGGTTCTGCGTGGTCAGCGCCGCGGCAGGGCTCACGTACAAGTGCACCGCCTTGTATTCACCCCAGGACGAACGGGGGATCATCTGGAATGATCGGACCATCGGCATCCGCTGGCCGGTGCCCCATCCGCTGCTCTCCACGAAAGACCTAGCCTATAAAACCCTCGCGGAAATGACCGGCGAACTGCCGGCGTACGTAGAGCCCTGATTATTCATGGCGGTTCGTCGCGAAATCGCGCAGCCGCGTCGTGAGACGGGCGCGCGGAGACGCGAGGGAGGGAGCCGTATTCCCTGCAATACGGCGACCGACTAAGTGACGAGCCCGCCCGCCTGCCCACTTTAACGCGCGTGGGCAGGCTTGTCGCAACAGCGGATGTGCGATTGCAGCAGAAGCGTTCATGGATAATCCGGGCTCACAACCTTGACAACGCGATGAGCGCTGCGGTACAGAACATGCCGTCGCGAGTCAACCTTCCTAGAGCTTGTATACACTGCCGACATCGGTCGCGGGTCGCCGAACGGACACGAAAGGAGATCAGAGCGCATGATCCTGCAAACGGGTAGACACACGAAAGCCATGTTCCTGGTCGCGGCGGGACTGCTTCTGCTCATGAGTCCCTCCAGCGGCCTGAGCGAGGAGACGACCTTGGCGCTCGGCCAGCTGCCGAGCGTTCCCATCCCCTCGCATAATTTGCAATTTAATTCCAAAGTTGAGCTGGGCAAGCTGTTGTTTTTCGATCCCCGTCTCTCGAAAGACGACAGCGTGAGTTGCGCCAGCTGCCACGTGCCGGCGGCCGGGTTTGCGGATCCGCGTCAGTTTTCCCTGGGTGTGGGCGGGAAGCAAGGCGGACGGAATGCGCCGTCCGCCATGAATGCCGCGTATAACCACCTCCAATTCTGGGATGGGCGCGCGGGCTCACTGGAGGAACAGGCGCTCGGGCCGATCCAGAACCCGATAGAAATGGCCGAGACCCTCAACGGGGTCGTCACGAAGCTCAGCCGGGTCAAGGTCTACCAGGCTCGATTTCAAGCGGTGTTCGGGGACGATGTCTCGGCTGACGGGATCGCGAAAGCCATCGCGGCCTTCGAGCGGACCCTGATTTCCACCAATTCCCCGTTCGATCGCTCCATCGCCGGCGACAAGTCGGCGCTCTCGGGATCGGCGCAACGCGGGCTTGAATTATTTCAGGGAAAAGCCCGCTGCGTGCTGTGCCATAACGGGCCTAACTTCACCGACAACAAGTTCCACCACATCGGCGTCCCGCAAACGGGCCCCCTGCGGGAGGATGTCGGCCGCTACGCCGTCACCAAGCGAGAGGCCGATCGACGCGCGTTCAAGACCCCGTCACTCCGCAGCGTGGCCTTGACCGCTCCCTACATGCACACGGGAGGCTTCAAGACGCTCGACGAGGTCGTGGACTTTTACAACGGCGGGGGAGAAGCGGTACCCGGGAAGGATGCATTCATGAGCGCGCTGAACCTGACGGACCAGGAGAAGAAGGATCTCGTCGAGTTCATGAACAGCCTGACCGGTGAATTGACGAACATGGCGCCACCGAAACTTCCTTGAGCGGAATGAGGCGGTGCAAGCAGGGTCATGAGAGGGACAGGACCGAGCAGCGAACCCTTCATCGATCGGAGGTCAGAAGATGCGCAAGGCGTTGAAACCATGCGTGGCTGAGACTATCGGCACCTTTGCGCTGTGTTTTATCGGAGCGGGGTCCATCTGCGTCAATGCGGGTCTGGTGGGAGTAGCCTTCGCGCACGGGTGTGTGCTGGCCGTGATGATTTCCGCCCTGGGCCATATCTCAGGAGGCCACTTCAACCCGGCCGTGACCCTCGGCGCGTGGGTGGGCGGAAAAATCTCCGTCCCGATGGCCGGCTGGTATGTTGCGTCGCAATTGGCCGGGGCTGTGGTGGCGGGCGTGCTCTTGCGGCTCGTCATTCCCGAGGCGAACTGGAGGGCCGTGAACCTGGGGACCCCCGGATTGGCTCCGGGGATCCCGATCGGGACCGGCATCGTGGTGGAGATGGTGTTGACCTTCTTTCTCGTGTTGGTCGTGTACGGCACCGCCATCGATGAGCGAGGGACCTGGAAGGCGATCGGCGGATTCGGGATCGGATTCACCGTGCTGTGCGATATTCTGATGGGCGGGCCGTTGACCGGCGCCTCGATGAACCCCGCTCGCACCTTTGGCCCCGGGCTGGTAGCCGGCTACTGGGACAATCACCTGGTGTACTGGATCGGGCCGTTATTGGGCGGGGGGCTGGCCGGGCTGGTCTATGGGCGGTTTCTCATCAAAACGTAGGGATGTCCCCGGGCATGAAGGAAGCAGCCGGACCAGCGGAGCGTCTGGAGTGGCTGAGGGCCTCCGGATCAGAGGTCCTGATGGTGGAAACATAAGAGAATCAACGGCTTCAGATTGGGAAGGCGAACCGCCCCCTCTTTAACATGGAGGGTTCTTTGCAGGCTCCAGGTTGACTTCGCGGCTGGAGTGGCGGTATAGTTTCGATGATTTGATCGGGAAGGCGGTCAGGATTGGAGACAGGGGAAGGAGGCGGACGATGGTGACGATCACGTCGGTGGCGGAACAGAAGATTCGGGAGCTGATGCAGGAGGAGAAGGACGTGGTAGGCCTGCGGGTCTACGTCCGTGGGGGCGGCTGTCACGGCTACCAGTACGGGATGGCGTTCGAGTCCAAGATGGGCGACGATGACACGGTGATCGAGAAGGGGGACGTGAAGGTCATCATGGATTCGCAGAGCGTGCCGCTCCTGAATGGGGCGGAAGTGGACTACGTGGACAGCCTGCAGGGGTCGGGGTTTGCGATCAAGAATCCGCAGGCCAAGACTACGTGTGGTTGCGGCAGCTCCTTCAGCGCGTAATCCCTCAGTCGAGTTTTCGTTCAAGACAAGGGCCGGGGTCGTTCACCAGCGCGGTGAGACATGACCCTGGCCCTTTCTTTATAGACAGGTCCTGAGATGGGCAGAGTCCTGCTGACCAAGCGGATCGAGTTCTCCGCCTCGCATCGGTATCAGAACGACGCCTGGGATGCTGAACGGAACCGGCTGGTATTCGGAGCCTGCAACAACGAGCCGGGCCACGGGCATAACTATCTGCTCGAGGTGACCGTCGCGGGAGAGGTCGATGCCCAGACCGGGATGGTCGTCAATCTCTATGACCTGAAACAGGTCCTGAAGCAGGTTCTGGAAGAGTTCGATCACAAACACCTCAACCTGGACATCCCCTATTTCAAGGGGACGATCCCCACGACCGAGAATATCGCCGGCGTGCTCTGGAAGATGCTGGCGGCGCGTCCCGAAATCGGAACGCTCGAGAAAGTCAGGCTCTTCGAGGACGAGGATCTGTTCGCGGAGATTACGGCAGCGGATGTCAGGGCTGGGGGGGAGAATGCGCGCGCCAGCGTGACCCGACAGTATTATTTCTCGGCCGCGCATCGTGTGCACTCCGGGCAACTTTCCCCCGCGGAGAACCGGCGCCTCTACGGCAAATGCGACAGCCCGGGAGCCCACGGCCACAATTATGAACTGTCCGTCAGGGTTCGTGGCGAGATCAGCCCGGACACCGGCATGGTCGTGGACATCCCGACGCTGGACCGACTGGTTCAGGAGCTCGTGGTGCAACGGTTTGACCATCGGGATCTGAACCGTGATCCTGACTTTTCGGCCCGTGTCCCCACGGGCGAGAACCTGACGCGGCTCGTATGGAAGCTGTTAGTGAGATCGATTCCGGCCGCCCGGTTAGACCGGATCGGGCTCGTCGAAACGCGGGGCAGCTCTTACGCGTATACGGGCGAAACGGGAGAGGGTGCCCTCCCGGGCAGGGGAGCGGCGTGAGGAAGGCCGGCGGTCAACTCCTGAGCAGGTGGTCGTTGATGAGGGCCCCAAGTTCGTCGGCCTCCAGCTTGCCTTCCCGACTCAGCAGCAGCTTTCCTCTTGAGAACAGGTGCGTGGTCGGATAGGTCTCGAATTGGTGTCGCTTCTTGATTTCGCGGCACCGCCCGGGCACGTGCATCTTGGCCTTGCCCACGCGCACCTCGGCATATCGCGAAGCGGCCTCCTCCAAAATCGGGTCGTACGCGGTGCACGGCTCGCACGACGCGATCCCATACGCCACCACGGCAGCGGGCGCGCGCATGAACTCCTCGTAATTCGCGTCGCTTACATCTTCCACTGTTCCACTCACGCGCGCCTCAATCCGGAAAAAATGACTTCTCCTCGGGTTGTGCTCCAGCGGGTGGCGTGGCGAGCGGGTCCCCCGCTGCCCGCAGCGGGGTCCCTACACCGGGCGGGGTGCGAGGACAGCGGGGGTGGATCGCCACGACAGGACCCGCTGGAGATCAACCAGCTATCATCGATTATTTTCGGACCAGGCCTACATCAGCTTTTTGAGCGCCGCCAAAATTTCCTTGTCGTCCCGGGCGGTTTTGATCTCCTGCACTTTCACGTAGGCCACCTTCCCGTGTTTATCCACGATCACGGTGGCACGCTTCGCGCAATTCAGCGGCTCGAAGTAAAGGCCGTAGGTCTTGCTGACGGTGCGGTGCATGTCGGCCAGCAGGCGATGCTTCAGCCCCAGAGCATCAGCCCAGGCCTTATGGGAGAAAAAACTGTCGGTGCTGATGCCGAAGACCTCCGCGTTGCTCGACTGAAAGCTCGGGAAATCGTCGGTCAGGCATTTGTTTTCCCCGGTGCAGACCGGGCTCCAGTCCAGGGGATAAAAGGCGAGGACGACATGCTTCTTGCCTCGGAAATCGCTCAGCTTGACGTCCTTTTGATCCTGATCCTTGAGCGAAAAGTCGGGGGCAGGGTCTCCTACCTTGATTTCAGCAGCCACGCCGGTAGTCATTCGGAACCTCCTTTACGTTGGTAAATGATGGGGGCGATCCGTAGGACTAGTTTGGTAGCATGCCCTTTGAAAGTTTGTCAACGGGCCAAAAGGCCTAGGAACCCCCGGATTCTAGCCTAACCGAGTGAGGGTCGAGTCGCGCGACCGCCTTCTGGAGAGCGGCGGGGTTCGCCGATAAAAGCAAACGGGGCCGCCCCCGGAGGGACGACCCCGCTTGTCTAGTCGAACCGCGTCGGCAGCGTTACCACCGAGCGGCGGAGCGTTCGCGCTTTTCCTGCGGCTTCGCCTCGTTGACCACGAGCGTGCGCTGCTCCAGCTTGGTGCCGTTCAGGGCTTCGATGGCCCTTTTGGCTTCCTCGCTGGTCGCCATCTCGACAAACCCGAATCCCCGCGACTGGCCGGTGAACTTGTCCGTAATCACTTTCGCGGACGTCACCGACCCGTACTGGGCAAACAGGTCAGTCAACTGCGCATCGGTCGTGGAATAGGGAAGGCTCCCCACATACAACTTGGTACTCACTGTACCTCCTTACATGAATCTGACAGGGCTCGGGATTGAGGGAACGAGAGGGAGGCAGATCGCGATAAGGCGGCAGGTCACTTGCGCCGAACGGTCGCTCCGATCCAGATTCCTAATCTCAGGGCCACTATCTCTTTCTTCAGGGCCCGGTGTTCGTATGTGCCGTTCCGCCGGTCCCCTGTCCGGAACAGCACGGGCGCATCCTAGCACAGGCCTCCGCCGTTTGCAAGCTCCGGTCAGGCACGGCGATCTTTGCGCGCCTTCCGTCGCTCCTCCGGGTTGAGGAGTCGCTTGCGAATCCGCAAGTTGGTCGGAGTGACCTCGACGAGTTCGTCGGGCCCGATATACTCCAATGCCAACTCCAGCGTCATCTGTCTGGGCGGGGTCAGAGTCAGGGCCTCGTCAGACCCGGAGGCGCGCATATTGGTGAGATGTTTGGCCTTGCAGACATTCACGTCCAGGTCTTCATCCCGGCTGTTTTCCCCGACCACCACGCCCCGATACACGTCCACCCCGGGCCCGATGAACAGGCTGCCGCGTTCCTGGATCATGTAGAGGCCGTAGGCGTTGCTGGTGCCATCCTCGAACGCCACCAGGGACCCATGCGGGGCGGTCATGGGCGCGCGTTCGTCGACCGGCTCATAGCGGTGGAAGACGTGGTGCATGATCACGGTGCCGCGCGCCTTCGCCAGGAGCACGTTCTTGAGGCCGATCACGCCACGAGTCGGAATGTGGTATCCGAGATGCGTGTCGCTGGCGGTGTCCTCCCCCTGCACCACCTTCATGTGGCGGAGCTCGCCACGGCGGCGACCGACCTCCTCGATTACCGCCCCATGGTATTCGGATGGCACCTCGATGGTCAGCTCCTCGTAGGGTTCCGTGACGACGCCATCCTTGGTGTGCAGGATGACCTCGGGCTGCGACACCTGCAGCTCATATCCCTCGCGGCGCATCTGCTCGATCAGCACGGCGAGGTGCAACTCGCCTCGCCCGGCGACCAGGAAGCGATCGGGACTGTCGGTCTCCTGCACCCGCAAGGAGACGTTGGTCTCCAGTTCCTTGAACAGACGTTCCCGCAGGTGGCGGGACGTCAGATACTTGCCTTCCCGACCGGCAAAGGGACTGTTGTTGACTCCAAACGTCATCTGCACGGTCGGCTCGTCGATCGCCACCGGCGGCAGCGCGACCGGCTGGTCGGCATCGGCGATGGTCTCGCCGATGCCGATGTCCGGCAAGCCGGCGACGGCCACAATCTCTCCGGCCTCAGCCTTGTCCACCTCCGCCCGTTCCAGTCCCGCAAACACCGCCAGGTCAGTCACTTTGCCGGAAGCCCGTGTGCCGTCCCGCCTCATCTGGACGATGCTCTGACGTTTCGCGATCGAGCCGGACTGGATCTTGCCGATGCCCATCTTGCCCTTATACGAGTCGTAGGCCAGCGCCAGCACGAGGATCTGAAGCGGCGCATCGGCATGAATGGCCGGGGCGGGGATCTGTTCCAAGATCGCGTCCAGCAAGGGGGCGATATCCGTGCCGGGTTTGTTCAAGTCCAGCGTGGCGGTGCCGTTGATCGCCGAGGTGTAGACGACGGGGAAATCGAGCTGCGTGTCGGTCGCGCCCAGATGGACGAACAGGTCGAACGTGCGATTGACGACATCATCCGGGACCGCATCAGGACGATCGATCTTGTTGATGACCACGATGGCCCGATGGCCGAGGGCGAGCGCCTTACGCAGCACGAAGGTCGTCTGCGGCTTCGGTCCCTCTTTGGCGTCGACCAGGAGGAGGACGCCGTCCACCATCCTCAGGGTTCGCTCCACCTCGCCGCCGAAGTCGGCGTGCCCCGGCGTGTCCACCAGGTTGATCTTCACGCCCTTATACGTGACGCTGGCGTTCTTCGCTCGGATGGTGATGCCTCGCTCACGCTCCTGGTCCATCGTGTCCAGGATGCGCTCGCCCATCTCGTTGATTTTCCGGTGCACGTGCGTTTGCCGGAGCAGGGCGTCTATCAGGGTGGTCTTGCCGTGGTCCACGTGCGCGATGATCGCGATGTTCCGGAGATCGTTCCGGCGGTCCGGGAGGGGACTCCGAAGCGTCTGGTCTAAGGTGCTGTGCGCGTCCATACTCGGCATTGGTCCTTGGCCAAAAAAAAACGCCGCGCTGCGCCGGCGTCGGTACAGAGTATATCCGAACAGGATGATGGAATACAAGCGATTCGGCCGCGCTGCGCAAGAAGGTCCTGCCCGGGAGCCCCGCGTCTCTTGAGTTTTGGGGAGGGGCGTTGTAAGGTAATCGAGTATCCACCACCGCTCGAGCGACGTTGAAGTCCTGTTCCTATGTCCTTAAGTGACCGATTCCCCGAGATTCGTCCCCTTTCGCCGCCGCGACCGCGGTGGCAAATCGTGCTGCTCGGCCTGATGGTCCTGATCCTCCTGCTGGGAGCGGGCGCGGGAGGAGTGCTGTGGTATATCTCGCGAGACCTGCCGTCGCTCGACTCCCTGCAGGAGTACCAGCCCAGCCTCGTGAGCCGCGTGTATTCGGGTGACCGCCAAGTCATCGGCCAGTTTTACGTCGAGCGCCGCATCCTGGTCACGCTGTCCGACGTTCCGCAGAGTCTGACCGAAGCGGTGATCGCGGTCGAGGACGCGCGTTTCTTCGAGCACCCGGGATTGGATGTCATCGGGATTCTGCGGGCGGTCTGGGCCAATCTGCGGCACGGCGGGAAAGTGGAGGGGGCCAGCACCATTACCCAACAACTCGCCCGGTCACTGTTTCTGTCCCCGGAGCGCACCTACGGAAGAAAGTTCAGGGAGCTGATCCTGGCGTACAAGATGGAGTTGATCTTGACCAAGCAGCAGATCCTGGAGATGTACCTGAACCAGATCTACTTCGGGCAAGGCGCGTACGGAGTCAGTGCCGCGTCCCTGACCTACTTCGGGAAAGACCTAGCGGAGCTGAATCTCGCCGAATCCGCGCTCCTGGCCGGAGTGCCCAAGTCTCCGAGCAATTACTCGCCTTATAAGAATCCTGAGCGGGCGAAGAAGCGCCAGGAGCATGTGCTGGAAAGAATGGAAGAGGCGGGATTCATCACGGCGGAGCAGCGCCAGGAGGCGGCCGCCCAGCCCCTATCCTACCGCCATCCGGGAGCGGGTTCCGAGCAACTGGCGCCTCATTTCATGGAATTCGTGCGCCAGCACCTCGTGGCCAGCTACGGCGAGGCGATGGTGTACAAGGGGGGACTCGAGATTTTTACCACGCTGAACGTGGGCCTGCAAAAGGCGGCGGAGCAGGCCATTCGGAAGGGGCTTCGCGAGTTGGACAAGCGGCAGGGGTGGCGCGGTCCGCTCGGCACGCAGGACCTCTCGACGCCGACTGACAGCGCTGCACCGACGCAGGCGCAGCCGCAGCCGTTGAACGAGGGGGACATGATCCAGGGCGTCGTCACCAAGGTGGCCAAAGACCACGTCATGGTGCTCGCGGGCTCCACGTCAGGGCGGCTGGCCTTCGCGGACATGGAGTGGGCGCGCCGACAAATGCGGGGGCCGGACCCGGTCAAGGACGCCACCATGCTGCCCACGGTCAAGCATCTGCTGAAGCCCGGCGACGTCATTGAGGTGGCGGTGAAAAAGATCGATCGGGGCGGCGTGCATTTTCAGCTCGAGCAGACGCCGATCGTGGACGGCGGGATGGTGGCGCTCGATCCGCGGACCGGCTCGATCCTGGCGATGGTCGGCGGGTACGATTTCGCGCGCAGCGAGTACAATCGGGCGGTGACCGCGCACCGCCAGCCCGGGTCGGCCTTCAAGCCGATCATCTATGCGACCGCGGTCAATGAAGGTCTGAGCCCGGCGACCTTGGTCGTGGATGCGCCCGTCGTGTATGAACCGGACGACCTTGAAAAAATCTGGAAGCCGGAGAACTACGAAAAGCGATTCTTTGGGGTCATCAGTCTCCGCGAAGCGCTCATCCATTCCCGTAACCTGGCGACGGTCAGGCTGCTCGAAAAGGTCGGCGTCCGCAACGTCATCGATTTCGCCAAAACGATCGGGTTCACGAGTCCGCTCAGCGATGATCTGTCATTGGCGCTGGGATCCTCGAGCGTCACGCTCGTGGAGTTGACGTCGGCGTACGGCGTGTTCGCCAATCAGGGCCTGCGGCTGGAACCGTACGCGATCGCGATGGTACAGGATAACACCGGACAGACTCTCGAGCAGACTCTGTTTGAGCCGCGCCAGGTCGTTTCCAAGGAAACCGCCTACCTGGTCACGAACATGCTGGAGGACGTGATTCAGAGGGGAACGGGCGTGCAGGCGAAGTCCATCGGCCGGCCGATCGCGGGCAAGACCGGCACGACCAACGACTACACGGATGCCTGGTTCATCGGGTTCACCCCCAACCTGGCGGTGGGCGTGTGGGTGGGGTTTGACGACGTCCGGACCCTGGGCGAGACGGAGTCCGGCGCGCATGCTGCGTTGCCCATCTGGATGGACTTCATGCGCGAGGCGCTGGAGCAACTTCCGATGATGTCCTTCGAAATTCCGGATGACATCGTGTTCGTCCGGATTGATCCGAGCACCGGCCTCTTGGCCTCGGACCAGGCGGATCAAGACACAGTGGAAATTTTTGCGAAAGGGACCGAGCCGACCCAGTCGGCGCCCCAGCGAATCGTCCCGACGGACTTCTATCGACTCGATCAGGTTCTGGACGGTCAGGCCGCCGCGCCGGGTCCCCCACACTAGGACGGAATGCCGCGCGTGATGGGCGGATCGCTCGAGCGGGGGAGGCTCAGGAACGGGCGTCCTGGTACTCTTGGTGCCAGGTCATCTGGATGGATTCCAGAATCTTCTCGTTCGATTTCTTCGGATCGTCTCTGAACTCCGGCAACGCCGTGATCCAGGCGTGCATGTCGGTGAAGCGCACGGTGAGCGGGTCGGTGTCCGGGTGCTCCTCGATCAAGCGGATCGCGATCTCTTCAGCATCCTTCCAATAAAGATCCATCACCAATCCCGCGTATCTCGTCGCTCGTATCTCGTAACAAACGTCGTTCGTATCTCGCATCTCGTATCTAGTGAAGACTCAGACGAGATACGCTTGACGAGTGGCGAGATACGGTCGTTCGGAGACGCTTCACCGGGGACCCGTTGCATTCCCGGAGCAACGGGTCCCCGCTTCACGGCAGTTCCGAGAGCTTTCTGTTCTGGAGCGCTTCCTTCAACGTCGAATCCATCAGCACCTCGGCGAGGTGGTGTGTCGCCTTTTCCACCTCGGCGAGGCAAGCCCGAATGGCCCGGTGATCATCGCTGCTCTTGGCGGTCTGGAGCGCGCCCAGGGACGCTTTGATCAGAGCCGTCTCCTCGGCGCCGATCAGGTGGCCGCCGAGGGCGAACGCCTTCTCGGTCGCTTTCAAGATCGCCTCGGCTTCGGTCCGCGCCTCGATCAGCTGGCGTGCCTTGAGATCGTCGGCCGCAAACTTGAACGATTCGCTGATCATGCGCTCCACTTCCTCGTCCGACAGGCCGTAGGAGGGCTTGACCTCGACGGACTGGCTCTGGCCCGTCCGCACGTCCTTGGCGGTGACGTTCAGGATGCCGTTCGCGTCGATCAGGAAGATGACTTCGACGCGCGGGACGCCGGCCGGAAGCGGCGGCACTTTCAGCTGGAACCGAGCCAAGCTGCGGTTGTCCTTGGCCAATTCGCGTTCGCCTTGCAGGACGTGGATGTCCACCGAGGTCTGGCCGTCCACGTAAGTCGTGAACATCTCATGTGCGCTCGCGGGGATCGTCGTGTTGCGCCGGATCAGCGTGCTCATCACACCGCCCATCGTTTCGATGCCCAACGACAGGGGGGTGACATCCAGCAGCAGCATGTCCTGGGTCCCGCCGCTCAGGATGTCGGCCTGCACGGCAGCGCCGAGGGCCACCACCTCGTCCGGGTTGATCTCGCTGTGCGGGACCTTGCCGAAGAGCTCCTGTACGCGCTGCCGGACGAGCGGCATCCGGGTGGAGCCGCCGACCAGAATGACCTCGTCGATCCCTGCCGGCTCTAACCCGGCATCCTTGAGGGCCAGGCGGCAAGGGCCGAGCGTCTGCTCGACCAAATCCATCGTCAAGGCCTCGAGCTGATCGCGGGTCAACTCGCGCCGGAATCGGCCATGGCCGGCGGGGAGTTCGATCACGACCGTGGTCTTCAATTCATCCGAGAGACGGCTCTTGGCCCGTTCAGCGTCCAACCGGACCGCTTGCATCGCATCCGGATACGCCTCCAGGTCGAGGCCATGCTGCCCCCGGACCTCTTTCAGGATCAGGTTGGCGACCTTCCGGTCGAAGTCGTCACCGCCCAGATGGGTGTTGCCGTTGGTCGCCAGCACCTCAAAGATTCCATTTTTGAGCTTGAGGATCGAAATATCGAAGGTGCCCCCACCGAGGTCGTACACGGCGATGACACCCTGGGTTTTCTTCTGGAGGCCGTACGCCAGAGAGGCCGCCGTGGGCTCGTTGAGAATCCGGAGGACCTCCAGCCCCGCGATCATGCCCGCATCCTTGGTCGCCTGTCGCTGGCTGTCGTTGAAATAGGCGGGGACCGTAATCACCGCCTTTCTGATCTCCTCTCCCAGATGCGCCTCGGCGCGAAGCTTGAGCTCCTTGAGGATCATGGCGGAAATCTGTGGGGGCGAATAGGTCTTGTCGCCGATTTGGAGGCGAATGACTCCCCCCTGTTCGTGAAGTTTGTACGGGAAGTATTTCAGTTCCCCGGTCAGGTCCTCCAGGCTCTTCCCCATAAACCGCTTGATGGAATAGATCGTGAGCGCCGGGTTGCGGATCAAGTGCTCCTTGGCCGCTTCACCGACGATCAGGCCGTTGTCGGTCATCGCGACGACGGACGGAACCAGCGCCCGACCGTTGCGTCCCGCGATGACGCGAGGAGCGGGCCCGTCCATGTACGCGATCAGGGAATTGGTCGTGCCGAGGTCGATGCCGACAATTCGTGCCATGTGCGTCGCGTCGCCTTGTTCAGCCGATGGTGGCGACCATGTCGTGGAGAATGTTGCGGAGATAGGTCCGATTCGAAAGAATCTCACGCATCTCCTTCAGAACCGTCTCTTTCTCCTCACGTACCCGATCAGCCGGCTCCTTCCGTCCCTGCAAGGTATCCCATGCAGTGAACAGCTCTGAGAGCCGGGTTTCCATCTCCCGCTGACGTTGCTCGAGAGTCTCGCGGTCCGCCTGGAGCCTGGCTCGTAATTGCTGCATGCCGACCGGGTCGCGCTCAGGCGAAGCCGATCGGAACTCCTCCAGGTCCTCCTGCAGGGCCAGGATCTCCTCGAACAGTTCGGCGGGCGGGGACGTTCGGATGTCCTTCGCCGAACCTGCCTCGAGCTGAATCAAGTATTCCGCCCGACGGATCGGGTCCTTGAGGGTCCGGTAGGCCGTGTTCAGCAACGCCGAGTTCCTCAGGCTGATCGC
>JAHFEU010000035.1:14208-17985 GCA_023248295.1 Nitrospirota bacterium
TGTCGAATTGGCCGATCTTGTCGTCAAAGTTGACGGTGTAGCTCAACCCTGAGCATCCGCCACCCTTGACCCCCAACCGCAGGCCTCCCTCGGTGATCCCTTGCACATTCATGAGGCGCTTGACTTCCTTCAGAGCCGCCTCACTGATCGTCACCACGGGAGTGTTTGTCGCCTCCGTCGAATCCATCATGCGCTCCTTCGTATCTGCCAAGGTCCAGGTTACTTGGATTCCCCGGCCTTCTTCTTGTAGTCATTCAGGGCAGCCTTGATCGCGTCCTCCGCCAGCACCGAGCAGTGGATCTTGACCGGTGGCAGATTCAGCTCCTGCACGATATCCGTGTTCTTGATCTTGGCCGCTTCCTCGATCGTTCTCCCCTTCATCCATTCGGTCGCCAAGCTTGAGCTGGCAATGGCCGAGCCGCACCCGAAGGTCTTAAACTTCGCGTCCACGATCTTGTCGCCCTGCACCTTGATCTGCAGCTTCATGACGTCGCCGCACTCGGGCGCTCCGACGATACCGGTACCCACCCCTTCTTCGTCCTTCTTAAAACTCCCCATATTGCGGGGATTGTTGAAATGATCAACCACCTTTTCGCTGTAGGCCATTGTCTACCCCTCCCTCTCGGCTCTCGATTCAGGCTAGTGAGTTAATGAACCGCCCACTGGACGCTCTTCAGATCGACCCCCTCTTTGGCCATCTCGTACAAGGGGGACATTTCCCTCAATTTCGTCACAATTTCAATGATCCGCTTGATCGTGTAATCAATTTCCTCGTCCGCGTTGAACCGCCCCAGCCCGAACCGGATGGAGGAGTGGGCCAGGTCCGATCCCACACCGAGTGCCCGGAGAACGTACGACGGTTCCAACGTGGCCGAGGTGCAGGCGGACCCGGAGGACAGCGCGATCTCCTTCACGCCCATGAGTAAGGACTCGCCCTCGACATACGCAAACGAGATGTTGAGGTTGTGCGGAAGCCGCTGGGTCGGATGGCCGTTGAGGTACACTTCCTCGAGCGAGTTCATGATACCCGCCTGGAGGTGGTCCCGCATCTTCGCCAGCCGGACCGACTCGGTCGGCATCTCCTGCTCGCAGAGCTCACAGGCCTTCCCGAATCCCACGATCAAGGGGACGGGGAGCGTGCCCGAACGCATCCCCCGCTCATGACCTCCGCCGTCAATCATCGGGGCGATTCGGACTCGCGGCGCCTTCTTCCGGACGTACAGCGCGCCGACCCCCTTCGGCCCGTACAGCTTGTGCGCCGTGAACGACATCAGGTCAATCCCCATCTCCTGCACATCCACGGGGATCTTGCCGACGCCCTGGGTGGCATCGCAGTGGAGCAGGATACCTTTCTCCTTCGCGATTTTTCCGATCTCCTTCATCGGATTGATCGTCCCGATCTCGTTGTTGGCCAGCATGATCGAGATCAGGATAGTCTTGTCGGTAATCGCGCGTCGGACATCGTCCGGGCTGACCAGACCGGTCTTGTCGACCGGCAGGTAGGTCACTTTGATGCCTCGTTTCGTTTCAAGAGCCTTGGCAGTGTCCAGGACCGCGCGGTGTTCGGTCAGGCAGGTGATGATATGGTCGCCCTTCTCGCGGTACATCTCGACCACGCCCTTGAGCGCCAGATTGTCTGACTCGGTTGCCCCGCTGGTGAAGACGATTTCTTTGGGATCGGCATGGATCAACCGGGCGAGCTGCTTCCGCGCGATCTCGACTGCTTCCTCGGCCTCCCATCCGAAGGCATGGTTGCGGCTGGCCGCATTGCCGAACTTCTCCACGAAGTAGGGCAGCATCGTTTCCAAGACCCGGGGGTCCATCGGGGTCGTCGCATGATTGTCCAAATAGAGCGGAAACTTCATCGTTCAACTCCTTCTGCTACCGGCGTGGGCGATTGTACGGTGATCAAGGGCGTGCCACCGCCCATCATGTCTTCGACGGTCATGTTGTTCAAAAGCTGATAGATGCTGTCCTGGACCTTGAGAAGGGGGGTCCGAATGGTGCAATGCTCATGCTGCAAGCAGGACGAGGCATCCTTCTCATGATAGCAATCCGTAATCCCGAGCGGGCCTTCGATGGCCTCGAGCACCTGTGCAATCGTAATGGCGCCCGCCTTTCTCGCCAGCAGGTACCCGCCCTTGGGGCCATTATGGCTTTCAATGAGTCCGCTTTTCGCCAGCGTCTGGAGAACCTTGGCCAACAACTCGACCGGGATGTTGTACTCTTCCGCGATCTCCTTCGTGTTGACGATCCGGGAGCGCACGATGTCGCCGTATTGAACCGAGGCGATGTACTGCAACGCCATTAACCCGTAGTCGGCTTTTTTTGAGAACCGTAACATGTCTCTACTCCGATGGATACAGTCGGAGACTGACTCAGTCGCAGACTAAATTAGTCGGACTTAATGTAGCATTCTCATTCCAAGACTGTCAATAACAAATATTCTCTGTTACTTCATAGTCTTATGACGTTAAATAAGGCGTGAACTCAGGTGGTCCACTGTGGTAAAGTGTCCTGACTCAGAACAGGAACGGAGAGAAGCATGGGCGGGACGAATCCCTACATTGAAAAGGCCGAGGTTGAGTTACCGACTAAATCGTACACGGTGACATTCGTTTCGATTGATAAGACCGTGAAGGTCCAGGTCGAACCACAGAAAATCCCGTATGGCCCGACCGGTCTTCCCGGTAGTCTCCTGGACATTGCGCTGGGCGCGGGCGTTGATCTGGAACATGCGTGCGGCGGGGTCTGCGCCTGCTCCACCTGCCACGTCATCGTGAAAGCGGGGCTGGAGTCATGCAATGAGGGCACGGATGACGAGTTCGATCAGCTCGACGAAGCCCCGGCGATCACCTTGCAGTCACGCCTGGCCTGCCAGTGCGTGCCGAACGGGACCATGGACCTCGTCGTCGAGATTCCTGTCGTGAACAAAAATCTGGTGAAGGAAGGCCACTAGGGAGCGTCGTGCGTCGCTCGTGAAGCGTATCTCGTCTGAGTTGATGCAAGATGCGAGATACGAGATACGAGATACGAGGGACGCTTCCGAGCGACGAGATACGAAAACCGAGGCATGACGCCTCGCGGTTTCTAGTCGTACGTCTCCACCGAGACATCCCGCCGCGAAAACCCCTGTTCCATCAACCTGGCCCGCAACGGGCGGACGAAGGCCTTGGTGCCGCAGATCATGGGAAGGAAATCGGTCCGGCCTGCAAACATTGCCACAAGCTTCTCAAGGACCGGCTGGTACTCGGCCCCGCTGTGTTCCCTCCTGTCCGCCTCCGAGACCATTGGCTCGTAGCAAAAGCGGCCATGCCGCGCGGCCAGATCAGTGAATTCGTCATGGTAGAGGAGTTCAGCGCGATCAGGCACCTGGTACAGCAGCGTGACGCGGTGTGACGGCGGCTGCGTGAAGAGCCGACGGAGGATGCAGCGCAGCGGCACGATGCCGGTGAAGCGCCCGATCAGCACCAGGTCTCGGGTTAAGGGATCAGGGGCGACAAAGTTGCCGTAGGGGCCGGAGAGCACGACCCGGTCCCCGGCCTTCAACGTATAGAGATAGTTTGATCCCAGTCCCCGCGGCACGCGATCAAAAACCAATACCAGATGGCCGGACGCCGCTTCCGGCTCGGCCGTCGAGTAGGCGCGCACCAGCGGGGGGCGATCGCCGACGGGCAGTTTCAGCGACACCCACTGGCCGGGTCTGAAGTGAATGGCCTGTTCCAGCGGCGAAAAGATCAGTTCCCGCACGGAAGGGGTCAAGTCTCGAACGCTGAC
>JAHFEU010000036.1 GCA_023248295.1 Nitrospirota bacterium
CCGTGGCAGGTGATTGACGGCATTCACTTTCTTTCGATCACGCTGACCGGATACAAGCTTCCGGATGCACCTCAGCCCGACCGCGTTCGGTTCGCCACGCTAGGAGGGCCGTTCAGCCAGGTTGTTGATGAACTCGGGACGCGATACCAGCGGGGGGTGCCGCAGGCCGTCAACGCGCGCACGGTCCAATTGCTGAAGACACCGCCCTTTCAATCGCTCTTTCTCCTGTCCGAGACCCCGGTCACCCTGGAGCCCTCGGATGCGCGCTGGCTGGCTGTCCCGCCCGAGCAGGCCCCCTGTGTCTGGAAGGGACACTTCGCCGTCCTGGCCGGTCCCTTCGTGGAAGCGGCTGACGATGACCACCATGTGTTCCGTCGGGGGAACCCGTTGGAAATCTGCTCCAAGACCTCAGCCGTGTTGGGAACCGATGGCTATGAGCGGCACTTCGTGATCTTCAATCGAGCCGGCGAAGCGGTCGCCGGTGAGCCGGTGTCCTGCGCGCCCGGAGGGAATTGCTGCTGAGTGAGGGACCTCGCGTGGCCACGGTGCTCTTGACCCCGCGGCAGTGTGCCGGAGTGATGCGGGCGCTGGGCGATGAGACGCGCCTCAGGATCTTGGAAGCCCTGCTCGTCCAGGACAAGTGCGTGAGTGACCTGGTCAGGGAGGTCCGGCGAGGACAGCCGCAGGTGTCCCATCATTTGCGCATCTTGCGTGAAGCCGGGCTGGTCGAAGGGCTGCGCGAAGGCAAACGGATCTGCTATCGGGTCTCGCCGAGGCTTCAGCGGGCCTTGACCCCGAGCCGGCGCCAGGCGCTTGACTTCGGCTGCTGCCAGATCAGTTTCCCGGAAGCACTCCTGGCTTCCCAGGCCCGTCACGCGGGTTAGGGCGGCGTCGTGAACGAGCATCATCACGAGAGTCCATGAATTCAGGTTCTGACCAATCCTTCGTCGCATAGGTAGCCCCGATGGCTCTGAGCCTCCTTGCTCGGCACAGCCCGCTCGCCCCGGCCGCCGAACAGCTCCGCATTCTGGGCAACACAGCCTCCTGTCCCCCCTTCGAAGCGCGCATGCACCAGGTGGGGTTGGACCCGCTTCATGCCACCGGCATCACCGTGTTTCAAATCAATGTCGGGAAACTGTGTAACCAGACCTGCCGGCATTGTCACGTGGACGCAGGCCCGGACCGCCAGGAGATCATGACGCGCGAGACGGCCGAGCTGTGCATCAAGGCGCTGGCGGAGACCGACATCCCGACTGTGGACATCACCGGTGGTGCGCCCGAGCTGAATCCCAATTTCCGGTGGCTGGTCGAGCAGTCACGCACCCTCGGCCGGCACGTCATGGACCGCTGTAACCTGTCCGTCCTGCTGCTGCCTTCGCAGGCCGACCTGGCCGAATTTTTGGCTCATCACCGAGTCGAGGTGGTCGCTTCCCTGCCCTACTTCCGGTCCTCCCAGACCGATGCGCAGCGCGGAGACGGGGTGTTCGAGAAATCCATCAAGGCCCTTCAGCTCCTGAACAAGCTGGGGTACGGCGTGGAGGGGAGCGGCTTGCCCCTGAACCTTGTCCATAACCCAGTCGGCGCCTTCTTGCCCCCGAAGCAGGAAGCGATCGAAGCCCAGTTCAGGAAGGAGCTGGCGCGGCAGCACGGCGTGGTCTTCAACCATCTCTACACGATCACGAACATGCCGATCAGCCGTTTCCTGGAGTTCCTCGTCGAGAGCGGCAACTATGAGGGCTACATGGAACGGCTCGCGAACGCCTTCAACCCGGTCGCGGCCGCCGGCGTCATGTGCCGCTATACCATTTCGATCGGCTGGGACGGCACCCTCTATGACTGCGACTTCAACCAGATGCTAGATCTGCCGGTCCGCCACGGGGCGGCACGGCATCTCCGCGACTGTAATCTGGCTCAGCTCGCTCGACTCCATACGCGCCAGATCGTCACCGGGAATCACTGCTACGGCTGCACCGCCGGCACCGGCTCCTCCTGCGGCGGCGCAGTGACGTAACCCCCTCACCCCTGCCGCTCGCCCTCTGGAGGAGCGGAGAAAGTGAGGGAGATTCGGTTTCTTTCTATGGATCTCTCCTTGTTTGCTGTCTGCCTCGTCATGGCACTGGCGTTCGCCAATGGCGCGAATGATGTCTCCAAGGCCATTGCGACCCTTGTCGGCAGCGGGATCACGAACCACCGGACCGCCATCGCCTGGGGCACCGCCTGGACAGTCATTGGCGCCTGCGCCTCAGCGCTGGTCGCGACTGCGATGGTTACGACGTTCGGCAGCGGGCTGATCGAGCCCGGTGTGGCCACGCCGCCTGCGCTGGCGCTGAGCGTGCTGGTCGGCTCGATGGTCTGGGTGCTCGTGGCATCACGGACCGGTCTTCCCGTCTCCACGACGCACGCGCTGGTGGGCGCCATCGTCGGCGCGGGGCTGGCCGCGTTCAGCGGGCACGGGCTCATCTGGTCCGCCCTTGCTGGTAAAATCGCACTCCCTTTGTTGCTCAGCCCATTCCTCGCCCTGTTGCTCTCGCTCCTGCTGCATCCTGTCATTCGTGCCATCGCTGCCCGGTGGGAAGGAACCTGCCTGTGTCTGATGCCGGGTGCCCGCGCGCTGGTGACCGTGGACGCACGCGGCTTCACCCGCACCCTGATCCAGACATCTGCCTTGGGCCGACCTCTTGTGGCTGTGCCGGCCCAATGCGACAGCGCCGGTCTTTCCGGATTGACCGTCGGTCTCGACACCATCCATTGGATCTCCAGCGGATTGACTGCGCTAGCCCGAGGGACGAACGATACCCCTAAGATTGTGGCGATCCTGCTGTTGAGTGGGACAGCGTCTGCATGGGGCGGCTCTGAGCTGCACACAGCCACGTTCGCCGGCGTGGCGCTGGCGATGGGCTTCGGCAGCTTCTTCGGCGGCCTGCGCGTGACCGAGACCCTGGCCGAGAAAGTCACGCGCATGGATCATGTGGAGGGCCTCTCTGCGAATCTCACCACGTCATCACTGGTCCTGATCTCCGCCACCCTTGGACTCCCCGTCTCGACCACCCACGTCAGCAGTTCCGCGATCATCGGGATCGGCCTGCTGAAGGGCATTGAGGCAGTCCGCTGGACCACCGTCCGGGACATGGTGCTGGCCTGGGTCATCACGCTACCCGCCGCCGCAGTTCTGGCCTGTCTCGCCTACCTGGTTCTGAGCGGGCTCCAGTGAGCGCGCGCCCTTTCAGGCGAGGCCTGACCATCGCGATCATGGGAACACTCTTAGGAACCGGTATCGGATCGGATGCATGGCGCAGCGTCCAGGCATTCGACTGGGTCCCCTCCCAGGAGGAGATTCAGAAGTACCGCCGCAGTTGGAACCCGTTCTCGCACGGGCCGATCCTCAACACAGGGGTGGATATCCAGCCCAAGGGTCAGTATTTGATTCAACCCTTCGTGTTCGGGCAGGTGGGACATGAACAGTTCGGCAACAAATTTACGACGCACACGTCGGATGCACAGACCCACCTGAGAGCGGTGGCGCCGACAGTGATTTTCGCTTATGGGATCACGAATCACTTGGAGCTCAATGTTGCCCCCTCGTGGGTCTGGTTCGAATCGAGTAAGGCCACGGCCTCCGGACAGCGAACCGTAGATACAGACACGGGGCCTGGCGATACAACCATTTATCTGAAATACCGCCCCATCGTGCAGGACCCAGACACGTGGTGGCCCTCAATCACGCAGTACAATGGGATCACGCTCCCTACGAGCCAGTGGTTCGGTACCACTCCTATCCCTGGAGGCTTCTCGCCCCTCGGCCGCTTGCCTGGCACCAAATTCGGTGGCCTCTCGTTTACGGAAGGAATCTTGTACCGCAAGAATCTCCAGCCCTTCCGGCTGAATGGCGGCGTGTACTATACCTACACGGCGCCCGGGAGCACAGCCGGCATGAACACCTACAATGGGGATATCGTCAACACACGGTTCATTGTGGAATATATCGCGGATGACAAGCGGGGTCTCGGCTTCAACGCGGAGTTTCTCACGCTCCATGGGCTCCCATTTCGGCTGGACGGGCATGACGTGAACCTGAAGCCCACCAGCTTTAGTCTGTTTGGAGTGGAGCCATCCATCCAATATAAGTTCTTCCACGATGACAAGGGGGCATTGGTAGGAGCCGCCGGGGTGCTGTTTTCAATTATGGGTCAGAACGACGTCGCCGCGATCTATCCCAACATATCCCTGTACTACTATTGGAGCACAACGGGAAAGCCTCAGATGCGCTGACGATCAGCAAGTTATTTTCGAGCCGAGCGTGCTCATTATGTGCTCAGATCCAGATCGCTCGAGCCCACTCCGGGCAGCTCGACCGTTAGAAGAAGTTCTTTCTTTTCTCTTTCATTGCGGGCTGTCAATTGAAAAGGTTTTTGAGGTCTGCATGGCTCGGTGCCGTATCGCTGATGCTGGCCGGCTGTAGCTGGTTGATGCCGTGGCCTGCTCGGTACCTCGCGCAGGCCACTGGTTCTGCTACGCAGGAGCAGGTGGCCCAGCAGCTGGAACCGCCGCAGATCCAACGCTCGTTAGACGACGGGGAGACGGTTTGGGAATACCGCTACACCGGCGTGACTAGCCCCATGCTCTTGCCGATAACGGAAGTCTGGTGCGTGGAATACAAACTGACCTTCGACCAGCAAAAGGTGCTGCGTCATTGGTTAAGAAAGGACTGTGACCAGCTCCTGGATATTAACGCGGCCTCCGCTGATGACTTGAAAACCCTCGCCGGCCTCCGGGGCGTGGATGTTACGCGAATCATCGCAGGGCGCCCCTACACATCGAAGGATGAATTGGTGCAGAAAGAAATCCTTCCACAAGCTACCTGGGAAGAGATCAAAAATCAGATCATTGCCAAGCCCCAATAGATTGTGAAACGTACAGTTACCTTCTCTGCAGCACCAGTCTCATCTAGAGAACGGCAGTTAAATGCAAGCATCGGGCAGGAGCCACTCCTGCGAATGGCTTCGCGATCTTAAACACGAGTCGGCGAAGTGTGTCCGATCTTACTGGAGTCGGACCGGGAAAGTGCTCATGCGATGACGGTACTCAATAGAGTGTCCCATCTGCAGTATTGCATGTTGCGATTCCGGCGCCTGAAGTCTATCATGTGCCCCATTTGTTCTCGCCCCGACACACGCTCATCCTCGTACGCGCCACCCTGTTCCTGGTCATGCTCGGTACCTTTGCGGGACTGGCTGATCCCGAGCCCGTTCGCGCCTGGACCTGGGTACCCTCCGACGACGAGATCCGGAAGTATCGGCAGAGCTGGAACCCATTCTCGCACGGCCCGATCCTGCTGACCATTCCGGACCTGCAGCCTAAAGGCCAGCTCTATGTCCGCCCATTCCTCTTCTCGCAGATCGCGGAGAAGAGCTATGGCAACCGGTTCACCAGCGTGTTTGACGCGAAGGACGGTCCGGTCCATCTCTATTCCGTCCAGCACCCGTTTCTCCAATTCGGGTACGGGCTCACCGACCACATTCAGCTCAACCTGGCCCTGTCCGCCAACACGTTCTGGGTCAAAGACACCGAGAGTGCCAACAAGGGCCAAGGGGGACCCTGGAAGACGAACACCGGCCTCGGCGATACATCCCTCGTCGTCAAATACCGGCCGATTGTGCAAGACCCCGACACGTGGCGGCCCTCCCTCACGTTCTTTTCTCAGTTGGGCTTGCCTACCGGCAAATGGTTCACGGGAACCGAACGGCCCCCTGGCGGCTTCGCCCCGTTGGGCCGCCTCCCGGCCACCCAGTTCGGCTCGATCTCCCTGACCGAAGGGATTGAGGCGCGAAAGAACCTGAGACCATTCCGCATCAGCGGCGGCGTCTTCTACACGTACCAGCTGCCGGGGAGTGAGGGAGGCGAGACGACCTACGTCTCCGACGTGATCAACACCCGGCTCGTCTTCGAGCACATCCTGGACGACAAGAGCGGGTTCGGCTACAACCTTGAGTTCGTGAGCCTCCATGGCGTCCCCTGGCGCCTCGATGGGCACGCGCTCAATCGTGGGCAGCAACACGGGTTCAGCATTCTTGGAATCGAACCGGCGCTGCAGTGGCGCTTCGGGGAATCAAACTTGGTCGGCGCAGCGGGCGTTCTGTTCAGCATCGCGGGCCAGAACGCGGCGGCCTCCATCTACCCCAACTTCTCCATCTTTTGGTACTGGAGTCGGACCGGGAAAGTGCTCATGCGGTGACGCGTCGTCTCGTCCCCGTCAATAGTTCAGCGTGAGCCCTCCCAGCACGAGGAGCGGCGCTCCCAGCGTCTTGATCGGCCCGGTCTGCGTGGCGATGTACTGCCGATTGGTCAGGTTTTCGGCGTCGAAAAAGAGCCGCAGGGATTTCCCGATTCGTTTCTGCAAAGAGGCGTCCACAACCACAAAATCGGCAATGGGCTGCGTATTCAGATCATCGGCGAACTGTTTCGAGAGGTACCGCCCCATCACGGTCAGTTGAATCCGGTCCGGATGGCCTACGGCAAAGCCAAGCGCGACCTGGTGCCGCGACACGTTCGGGACCCGCAGCCCCTCGCGCGCGGGGTCCGGCGCAAAACTGCTGATGGTCGAGTCCGCGTAAGCGTAGCCAAGGCTCAGTGCGAGGTGTTCAGAAGCCTGGAACTTCAGGTCGACATCGGCGCCGATCGCACGTGTCCGCCCCACGTTCTGGCGTTGTGCCGTCGAGGCGCCTTGGGTAATGAACAGGATCTGATCCTTGACGGTCTCGTAATGGCCGGTGGCGCGGAAGGTCAGACGCTGACGCGGGAGCAGCTCACCCTCGATCTTTGCCTCCCCTCCCGTCAATCGCTCCGGATTCAGCCTGTCATTGGGCAAAAAGGAAAACCCGGCGAACGTAAAGCCCCGGTACAGTTCGTTCAGCGTGGGCGCTCGAAATGCCTGGTAGACCGATCCTCCAACCCTGATGCTGTCCGTGACCCGATACTGCACGCCCAGCTTCGGATTCAGCACGGTCACGACGTTGTCGGGCGGCTCGCTGAGGCTGCCCGTTTCGCTCACCACGAGGCCATTGAAATTTTTCCACCAGTCCCAGCGGAAGCTCGGGATCACCGTGACCCGGTCGGTAGGGGTGGCAATCCATTCGCCGAAGACGCCCCAGCCAACCTGCTTGCCTCTGGCCAGACTGCCCCCGATGGCCTGGCCTGACGCATCGAACATCTCCTCCTCGGATTGTCCCACGATGGCCCGCACGTCGGTTCCGACCACCACACGGTGTTGAGGACCGAGCGGAACCATCCACTGTCCCATCCCCCCGAAGTCGTTAGACGGGATGATCTGCTCGCGGTCCCGGAACTCACTCAACCGGACTGTCGGAGCCGGCGCCACCTGGGAGGTCAGGTTTCTGAACGTCTGCCATTGGGCAAACACTCTGGTCTCCCACCGACCGCCGGCACCGGTGTCGGCCTCCAACCCGAGACCCACGCTTCCGATCGTCCGCGAGGCCTGGCTCAGCAGCGTTCCAAATGTGCGGTCCTCCCGGAAGAGCCTGCCGGTCACGGTGAGGGTCGTCCTGCGGGTGAGCGCGACGGCGAGTTGGCCGCTGAAATTCTCGTGTCGTGAATCGTCAGTCCGGTCCACCGGACCCCGCTGGTACGACGGAACCGGAATGAACCCGTTGCTGTGGTACCAGCGATAGTCCAGGCTGAACCCGATCCGCTCGGCGCCATAGTGGGCAGTCAGCGACTGGTTATACGTGCTCAGATTCCCCAATCCGGTGGATGACCGAAACCGGGGACCGAAGCCAGGCCGTTTCGTGAGAATGTGGATCACCCCGCCCATCGCCCAGGTTCCGTACAGGTTCGAGCCGCCGCCCGGCACCACTTCGATCCTGGCAAGGTCATCCGGCACGGTTCCCCAGTTGATCCAGCCGCCAAAGCCGTCATTGAGCGGCACGCCGTCCAGCAAGACCAACGCGCGCCGGCTTCCCAAGCCCCGCAGGCTCACGGCCTGGGCGGTCGGGTGATTGTACCGACTGCTCAGATTGCTGGGTTGCACGCCGGGCACGTACCGGAGCAGGTCGTCCACTTGATGCCCGCTTCGAAGCGGCGTCCGGTCTATCTGATCGGCCGTGAGGATGGTGGGGGCCGCCGGCACCTGGCTGAGCGCCTGGTCGGTTCGCGTGGCGCTCACCACCACTTCTCGGCTGAGCACTGATACGTCCGAGCCGCCCGCCCAGGCCTGTGGCGCAGCGAGGATGACCAGACCGCTCAGGACCCCACAGAGCCTGACTCGCATTCCGACGAAGCCCCCCCTCGCGTCCGGACGTGGAAATTCTCGTCGGGCCGGCGATTATAGTCCTCTACCACCTTCCCTTGTAATCAGCGTCTGTTCGGGCTAGGCTATCGCGAAAGTGACGAGTGATGAGTAACGAGTCAGGGCTCGGAGAGTGTTCGCTCGACGTTCCGTTCTCTCCCCGTCACTCATTGCTCATCACTCATTACTCATTACTCGTTACCTCCTCCAGATGAGGTTCGACATGAAGTCAGAACGCCAATTGGACGACCTGCTTGCCGCCTTTGTCGCTGAGTTCGTCACGCGCAACGGAGCGGCCAGAACACTCAAGCAGCGGCTGGATGAAGTGGGGGTCGGCTTTTCCCCCCTTGCCGATCACCTGACCTTCCGAACGGATCACATCGACCGCCGCGCAGAGGAATTTCTCCGGTTGGGGTACCGCTTCTCAGAGACGCTCCAATACGAGGACTGGTTCGCGAAGGTGTATCGGAAGCCGGGCTATCCGGCCCTGTTTATCGACCAGGCCTATCCGGACGAGCGCGGCCGAACCAGCATCATCCCGGCATGGGTGGCCAAGTTCGGGGACCGCACGCTGCATCACATCGCGGTGCGAGTCGAAGACATCGAGCTGGCCATGGACCATCTCCAGCGCGCCGGCGTCCGTTTCGCCGGCCCGGTGGTCGGCGAGCGGGGCGGGCCGCTTCGACAGGTCTTCACGGTTCCCGAGGATGTGAACGGCGTCGCCTTTTCCGTCGTCGAGCTGACGGAGCGGCATGAGGGATACCTGGGGTTCTCCCCGCCACAGGCCGACAGCCTCATGAAATCCACGGCGAGGAAAAGCGGGGCGTGAAAAGAGCCAGTTGCCCAGACTCGGTCAACTCTGCTATGGTGGACAGGCATCGCCGTGAAGATGAGCAGGAGACCGAGCCATGGTGTGGGATCCGAAAGATCCATGGGTCCGGAAAACCGACTCCATCGATGACCTTCTCCGACAGGCCCAGTCGCAATTGCGGCAGATGATGCCGTTCCGCGGCATTCCCGCGCTGGTCATGGTGCTGGCCGCCGTGATCCTGGTCTGGCAAGGCGCGTTCATCGTGGCTCCAGACGAGGAGGGCGTGGTCAAGCGCTTCGGCGACGTGGTCCGCAGCGCAGGCCCCGGCCCACACCTCAAAATTCCGTTCATCGAGACCGTGGAGCGGCCCAAAGTCGAAAAGCTGCATCGCATCGAGGTGGGCTTCCGCACGGACCGCCAGGGCCGCCAGCAGATGCTGCCGAAGGAAGCCCTGATGCTGACCGGCGATGAGAACATTTTGGCGGTCGAGTTCATCATCCAATACAAGATCAAGAACGCCAAGGATTACCTGTTTCGGGTGGACGAGATTGAGGAGACGATCGGGAAGGCGGCCGAAGCTTCCATGCGCGAGGTGATCGGAAAAAGCAAGATCGACGAGGCCCTTACCGCAGGCAAGGCGCAGATTCAGCAGGACACCCAGACGCTGCTTCAGCGCATCTTGGACCAATATCAAGCAGGCGTGCAGGTGGCCGCCGTCCAGTTGCAGGACGTGGACCCACCGGAGGCGGTCGTGGCAGCGTTCAAGGACGTGGCCAGCGCGAAGGAAGACCGGGAGAAGCTGATCAACCAGTCCCAGGGCTACCGCAACGACATCATTCCCAGGGCAAAGGGAGAGGCCGCGCAAGTGGTGAACCAGGCCAAGGGGAATGCTCAGGCGCGGGTGGCCCGGGCCGAGGGAGAGGCCACTCGCTTCCTGAAGACGCTCAAGGAGTATGAGCAAGCCAAGGAGATCATCAGCAAGCGCATCTATCTTGAAACGATGGAGTCGGTGATGGCAGGCGTCGAGAAAGTGATCATCGACGGCAAGGCCGCCGAGCGCTTGCTCCCCTTCCTCCCCCTCGATCGCCTGCACAAGCCAGCAACGGCCCCCGCGGCCGCTGATGAGAAGAGGCCCTCGCCATGAACAAGCAGAACTTTCTGATTGCCCTGATCGCCATCCTCATGCTCCTGTTCATCCTGGGAGTTTCCCCGTTCTTCGTGGTGGACATTACCCAAACGGCGATCGTGGTCCAGCTTGGGAAGCCGGTGCGCAACATCACCGAGCCCGGCCTCAAGTTTAAGGTGCCGTTCATCCAGGAGGTCACCTACTTCGACAAGCGCCTCCTGGACTACGATTCCTCGGCCCAGGATGTGATTACGCAGGACAAGAAGACGATCCTGATCGACAATTTTGCCAAATGGCGCATCACCGATCCGCTGAAGGTATACCAGGCTTTCCAGACCCAGCGCGGGGCGCTCAGGCGGCTGGACGACATCATCTATTCGGAGTTGCGCGTCGAGCTGGGACGGCATGACCTGTCCGAGATCGTATCCAAGACCCGTTCGGCGATCATGGCGGTGGTGACCGAGCGGGCGAACGAGAAGGCCAAGGCGTACGGCATCGAGGTGCAGGACGTGCGCATCAAGCGGGCGGACCTGCCCGAGCAGAATGAAAAGGCGGTCTTTGCCCGCATGCAGGCCGAGCGGGAACGCCAGGCGAAACAATACCGCGCGGAAGGAGCCGAGGAAGCGCAGAAGATCCGATCCGAGGCCGAGAAGGACCGCGAGATCATCCTGGCGGAGGCCTATAAGACTTCGGAGGAGATCCGGGGCGAGGGGGATGCCAAGGCCTTTAAAATTTATGCCAGCGCTTACCGCCAGGATCCGAAATTTTTCGAGTTCACGCGCTCGATGGAGGCCTACAAGAAGACCTTCAACGGCAATGCGACCGTGGTGATGAGCCCGGACTCGGAGTTCTTCAAATTCCTGAAGCAGCGCTGAAACCGTGACGCGTCTATTGCGTCTCTTGCGTCGATCGCGACAGACGCATCTCGCGACAGACGCGCTCCCACTTCACTGCTGGCCCCTTACGCCTCACGGTTTCTACGTCAGTCCCACCACCTCGCCCGTCTCCGGATCCAGATCAATCAGTTCCCCCGCAGGCCGTTTCGGAAGTCCCGGCATGAGCTGGATCCCCGAGCAGATCGCCGTCAGAAAGCCGGCGCCGGCAGCGATCCGAAGCTCTTTGATCGGCACCGTGAACCCGGATGGCCGCCCTTTGAGCGCGGAATCGTGCGAGAGCGAGGAGGGGGTCTTGGCCATACAGATGGGCAAGCGTCCGAAGCCGAGTGTGGAGGCCGTCTCGATCTGCGCGTCCGCCTGTTCTTCGTAGCGCACGCCCGCCGCGCCGTACATCCGCCGCGCGATCGTCTCGATCTTCTGCTTGATGGACGCGGCATCGGGGTAGAGCGGCGCGAACGCGGACGGCCGTTCGCAGGCGCTGACGACCGCCTGCGCTAACTCCTCCGTGCCTTTTCCGCCATCGGCCCACGGCGTGGCGACGACCGCGGCCACCGCTCCGGCCGCCACGGCTCGTTTCCGGGTATATTCCAGCTCGCTCGAAGGATCACCCCCAAACGCGTTGATGGCCACCACGGCCGGAACGCCGAACGCCTTCACGTTCTCGATATGCTGCTCCAGGTTGGCCAGGCCCTTGGCCAGCGCGTCTTGATTCGGCTCTGTCAGCCCTGCCGGGAGCGGCGCGCCCGCCTTGGCGGCCCCTCCACCGCCGTGCAGCTTCAGGGCCCGCAGGGTCGCTACTATCACGGCTGCATCGGGGCGGCATCCGGACACCCGACACTTGATATGAAAAAATTTCTCCGCCCCGAGTTCGCTCCCGAACCCTGCCTCGGTCACCACATAGTCCGCGCACCGCAGCGCGATCGCATCGGCCAGGATGGAGCTATTTCCGTGGGCAATGTTGCCGAAGGGTCCTGTGTGCACAAAGGCCGGCGTTCCCTCGACGGTCTGCAGCAGGTTCGGACAGAGGGCCTCCCTCAGCAACGCCGCCATCGCGCCCGCGCATTTCAGCGTCTCCGCGGCAACCGGTTGCCCGTCCCTGGTCAAGCCCACCAGAATGCGGCCAAGCCGACGACGGAGGTCGGCCAGGTCCGACGCCAGAGCCAGGATCGCCATCACTTCGGAGGCCTCCGTGATGACAAACTGCGCCTGCCGGGGAGAGGATCCATCCGCGATTTCCGTACGGTCCCCCCGCAGGGCCCGGTCGCTCAGGCCCATCGCCCGGGGCCAGGCGATCCGACCGGGATCCAGGTTCAGCGCGTTGCCATGGAAGAGATGGTTGTCCAGAAATGCCGACAGCAGGTTATGGCTGGCCGCCACCGCGTGCGCGTCGCCGGTCAGATGCAAGTTGATCTCGTCCATCGGGATCACTTGCGCCTTCCCCCCGCCGGCTCCCCCGCCCTTGATCCCGAACACCGGCCCGAGTGAGGGCTGGCGCAGCGTGACTACCGCGCGGTGGCCTCGCCGGAACAACCCCATCGCCAGGCCGATGGACGTGGTCGTTTTCCCTTCACCCAGTGGGGTCGGATTGATGCCCGTGACCAGCACATAACGCCCTTTCGGCCGGCCGGACAGCCGTTCGAGGACCGCGAGGGAGACCTTCGCCTTCCATCGCCCGTACGGGATCAGGTCCTCATCGCGCAGCCCCAGCTCCTGCCCGACCTGACCGATGGGCCGGGGCGTCACCGAGCGGGCGACGTCGGGATCATTCACGGTTTCCCCGCCTGTCGTGGTTCACCGGAAAGGGACAACCTATTTTGTGAGCGTTGTACCCGGCGGGAGTCAGCGGGTTGGAGCCGGCCCTGTTGACGCGCCGTGGCCAGGCGTCGGAGATGACGAGCGGCGGTTCGTGTGTGAGGGGTCAAGGGGGACAATCGCCTGCGAGGCACCGAAGGGAAGCAAGAGCTAGTTCAGGATATAAAATTGCGGATTCACCGCACGCTGATTGACCTTCACCAGGTAGTGGAGGTGGGGACCCGTTGAGAAGCCGGTGCTGCCGACGAGCCCGATCACTTCCCCGCGTTTCACCTTCTGTCCTTTCTTCACCACGATCTTGGACAGATGGCCGTACTGGGTCTGGATCCCATACCCGTGGTCGATGTTGACGATGTTCCCCATCTTGGCGTCGAACCCGACCGCTGCCACCGTGCCCGCTGCCGGCGCCTGGACAGGGGTATTGGGCGCAGCGCCGATATCAATCCCATCGTGCAACGCCTCCTCGCCGGTGAACGGCGAGATCCTGGGGCCGAAGTGGGACGTCACCCAACCTTTCACGGGCCAAACGGAAGGAGTGGAAGCCCATCGCGTCCGGCGTTCATTGGCCGCCATGGTCAGCTCTTGGAGCGTGCGCTCCTGGGAGACGGTCTCCGTCTGTAACTGCTCTAGTTCATGCTGCACTTGGAATGCCAGGTCCTTATCCTTGTCATCAGTCTGCTCGACCTCCGAGCGCCTCCCATCCAGGCCCACCGCGCCTTCCTGCGAGGTGCCCAAAGCCCCATCGGTCTCGCCTTCAAGAAGAGGCCTCTCTCCTCCGCCCCGGCCGTTCAACAAGTCCTCCTGCTTCTCGGGCTGGATCCCCAGCATCACCCGCAGCTTCTTGTTGATCTCTTGCATCGCCAGGAGCCGCTGCTTCAAGTCCCGCACCGCGTTCGAGAAGGCAGTCGTTTGCTCGCGTGCGTTCACGATCTCGACACGCAGCGCGTCCAACTCCCACATGTTACCGGTTCGTATCACGTACTGGGAGATGAACAGCAATTCGACCAGGAGTAAACACGCCCCGACGATCACCGCTCTGCGGACGAAGGACCGCGAGAAACTAAACCGCAACGGCTTCGACGTGGCACCCCTGAAGATGACGATCGTATACGAATCCTTCGCTTCCCCCATGATCTCACTCCTCAGGCAACCCTGCCCGGTCCTTTAAAGACACAAGTGTAGCCGAAGGGCTTCATTGGGTCAATGACTTTTCTTGGTGTGCGCATGAAATTCGCAAGAATCACTTCTGCTTACGAGTCACATCCCTGATCCAGGCCAGATAGTCGGGGGACCCTCTCGTGATGGGTAAGGCGATGATTTCGGGGACGCGGTAGCTGTGGAGTTTCTTGATTGTCGCCGCCAAATCGTCGAACAGGTCTGCCCGAGACTTCAGCACCATCAAGGATTCCTGCTCCTCCGAGACTTTCCCCTCCCAACTGAAGATCGAACGCACGCGGGGCAGGACGTTCGCGCAGGCAGCGAGCTTGGCCTCGACCAAGGCACGACCGATCCGGGCAGCTTCTTCCTCCGAAGACGTGGTCACGAGCACCACGACCTCGACCTTCGGATCAGCCATGCGAGAGTTCCGGTCCTTCGACGTCGAAGTCCTGACAGGCGGTCAAGACACGATCGGCCAGCCCGAATACCGTCCTCTGCTCCTCCATCTTCCGGTCCTGCATCCTCCGATCCTGCATCCTCCGATCCTGCGTCCTGCGATCCTGCCTTCTCTGATCCTGCTTCCTCTGCTCGTCCTTCCTTCGGTCCTCCCTCCTGCGCTCCTCCCTCCGGCGTTCCTCCCTCCTTCGCTCCTCCCTCCTTCGCTCCTCCTCTATCTCGAATATCTCGAAGAGGAAAAAACCTTCATCATCCAGCTGGGCCAAGGCAGCCTCGCGCCCATCCGACTCTACGCTTCCGGCCTTCAACACCCCGAACTGATCCCGAGCCAGGTAGTGAAACGACGGCATTGCCTTGCCCTCCCTTCTGTGAGAAAAACCCAAGCAGGGCAAAAGCAACATCCGTGCCTCACAGCGATGTCAAACTAGCCTAAAGAATAGATAAAATCCAACTGGTTGTGAAGTGACTGGGGGGCCTCAGCGGCTTCCATGAAACCTACTCACGACCCCGCGCGTTCAAAATTGTCCAAAACTCTCGCTAACCTGTTCAGCCCACCCTTTTTGAAGAGGGCCGTCCCCCCAGCGTTTACGCCCCGGAACTATCCACCTCGACGTGGTGATGCGATCGCGTTGACTCCAGTCGGGAACCAGCCGACCTCCGTTGACAGGCTCCGAATCGGGCCTTATGATGCGTGCTCGTCAAGGAGGTACGGCCATGGGTTTTACGATCACACCCCGCGAGCTCAAGGACCGTTTGGACAAGGGAGACCAGATTGTTATCCTTGACGTACGGGAGCCCTGGGAATATTCACTGGCGAAGATCGACGGGTCGGTGCTGATCCCACTGGGCAGCCTCCCGCAATCGCTCGACAAGCTGGATCGCAACATCGAGATTGTCGCCCACTGCCACCACGGGATGCGGAGCGCCGACGCCGCGGGATTTCTGCTCCAGCAGGGGTTCACGAACGTGAAAAACCTCGTGGGGGGCATCGACGCCTGGTCGGTTCAGATCGATCCGACAGTCCCCCGATATCGCTGACTCGCACGCTGCCATGGCCTGCGCGCGGCCGCGATGCATGATTCCATTCAGCTCGCCCGCTCTCGAAAGAACTCGACGGTTCGTTTGAGGCCTTCCCGGAGGGGCACTTTCGGTTCCCACCCCAATTCCTGATGAAGCCTGCTGATATCCACGACGCTTCGGGCCTGCTCCCCTTTCTTGGCAGGTCCATGCAGTTCCTTGCAGCCAGCGTTCGTCAGCTCGACGAGGAGACGGAACAGCTCGTTGACGGTGGTTTCTTCCGCCGTCCCCACGTTATAGATGCCCTGCACCTCTTTCCCCATCACGGCGAGGTTGGCCTCCACCACATCGTCCACAAACACAAAGTCTCGGGTCTGGCGGCCGTTTCCGTTGATAATCGGTTGCTCGCCTGCCAACATCTTCCCAGTAAAAATCGCGACGACCCCGGCTTCCCCTTCGGGGTCCTGACGGGGTCCGTAGACATTGCTGTAACGAAGAATCACATGCTGAATCCCGCTGATCCGCTGGTAGTACGCCAGGTACTGTTCCCCGTTCAGCTTGCTGATGCCGTAGGGCGAGAGTGGGCGGATCGGGTGAGATTCGGGGGCTGGAAAGACGTCCTGCTCTCCATAGATCGCGCCACCCGAAGAGGCAAAAATCACCTTCCTTGTTCCATATTTGACGGCCTGCTCCAGAAGGTTCAACGTCCCGATGACATTCACCTGTGCGTCGAAGATGGGATCCTCCACCGAACGGCGCACGTCCACTTGGGCCGCCAGATGCATCACCAGCAGCGGCCGTTCCCTGTTGAACACCCGTTCCAGGCGAGAACTCTGAATGTCCAGCCTGTAAAACCGCGCCTCCTTGTTCAGATTCCGGCGCTTGCCGGTCAAGAGATTATCCACCACCACCACCTCGTGTCCTTCCTGGACGAGACGGTCCACGAGATGCGACCCGATAAATCCTGCCCCTCCCGTCACAAGAATTTTCATGCCACCTCTCTTAGCCCGGATCATTCATGAACGCTTCTGCTGCAATCGCCCATTCGCTGCTGCGACCAGCCTGCCCGCGCGCTGGATGGCGGGCAGGCGGGCTGGCTCACCGCTCAGTCTCTCAACGTACTGTTTCAAGTACGCCTCGGTCCCTCGCGGCTCCTCCCTGACCCATTGCAACGAGAAGAGCAACGGGTCCCCCTCGCGACGCGACTGCGCGATTTCGCGACGAACCGTCATGAATAATCCGGGCTAGCATCACCCTGAACGATTCCACGAATCCCCCAAGCTTGGCCCGCCAGGGACCGTTGCGGTCAGTCTCCTCAACCCTCGGCGGACCGACGCAGCCCGACCAAGACTTCCCGGTTGCCCTTCTGCCCGGGCACCGGCGAATCCAGAACACCCAGGCGCCTCAGACCCAACTCGGCGGCACAGGCGAGGATCTTGTCGGTCACCGCAATGCGTTGGGAATCGTCCCGCACGACCCCTCCGCGACCCACCCGCCCGCGTCCTACCTCGAACTGAGGCTTCACCAGGGCAATCACCGAGGCGTCCTCCGCGAGAAAGCGCATCACGCAGGGCAGCACGAGGGTGAGCGAGATGAAGGACACATCGATGACCGCCAAGTCAACGGGTTCAGGCACGGACGACCGGTCAAGGTGCCGAATATTCCGGCGCTCCAGCACGACCACCCGGGGATCCCGCCGGAGCCTCCAGTCGAGTTGCCCGTATCCGACATCCACCGCATAGACCCGGCGGGCCCCGCGCTGGAGAAGACAATCCGTAAACCCGCCGGTCGACGCGCCGACGTCCAGCGCGACGAGCCCGACCGGATCGACCGCGAATGCCACAAGCGCCGCCTCCAACTTCCCCCCGCTTCGGCTCACGAACGGCGCCGCGCGCGGCGCGACCTGGATCTTCGCCTCCGCGGACACGCGCTTCCCCTGCTTGTCGGCCAGCACCCCGTCCACGCTCACGGCGCCGGCCAGGATCAGCCGGCTGGCCTGTTCACGACTCTCGGCCAACCCGCGGGCCACCAGCGTGCAATCCAACCGTTCACGAATCGAGGGCGCCTTGTGGGCCATTGAAAACCGGGAAGAAGCTGAGACCGATGAGAGTGCAGACAGTGGAATCGTGGAGGCTCAACCGGAAGGGGACGAGCCGTTCGCATCCTCGGCGTCCGGGGTGTAGGCGCGAAGCCGCTTCTTCCCTTCCTTATCCTGGATTAGAATCTCGACTTTCCGCTCCGCGTCATCGAGCATCTTCAGACAAGTCTTCGACAGCCTGATCCCTTCCTCGAAGATCTTCAACGATTCGTCGAGCGGGAGATCCCCTTTTTCCAGCTCCGAGACGATCGTCTCGAGCCTGGCCATCGCATTCTCAAATTTCAACGCC
>JAHFEU010000146.1 GCA_023248295.1 Nitrospirota bacterium
GGCGGTGCCGAGCCGCGTTACATACTGGACCTCGGCGCCGGCACGGGTGACCTGGCCTTGCTGGTGGAGAAGCGACTCGGGCAGCAGGGCCATGTGGTGGCGGTGGACCTGAACGCCGCGATGCTCCGGGAGGGCGTCCGCAAGATCGCGCGCCGGGGGCTGGGACACCGCATCGCCTGTCTGCGCGCCACTGCCGAACGGCTGGGATTCCGGGACGCCAGCTTCGACGCGGTCACGGCCGGCTTCTGCATCCGGAATGTCGGCGACCTCATGCAGACCTTCAGCGAGATTCTCCGGGTGCTAAGGCCGGGAGGGCGGTTTGTCTGCCTGGAGTTTTCGCGACCGGGACGCCAATGGCTGAGTGCGCTCTATGACTGGTACTCGTTCACGCTGCTGCCGAGGGTCGGGACGCTCGTGGCCCGCGACACGACCGGCGTGTACCGCTATCTGCCGGATTCGATCCGGGCCTTCCCTGATCAAGAGGCGTTGAAAGACCTGCTGCTCAAGGCCGGGTTCCGGCAGGTGGAGTACCAGAACCTGAGCGGCGGCATCGTCGCGATCCACGTGGCGGTCAAATAAAGTGTCGAGTAACGAGCAATGAGTCACGAGTTTTGAGGCGTCTGCACTGAGCACTCATTACTCATCACTCATCACTGGATCTTATGGATTCGATTCTCTACGTCTTCCTTCCGTGCAAGAAGGTGTACCCGATCGGGGTCACCTATCTCGCCGACTTTATCCATCGGCGCCGGCCGGACGTGCGGCAGCGCGTCCTGGACCTCTCGCTCTACCCGCAGGCGCAGCGCGCGCAGGTGTTAAGAGAGACCGCGTCCGCCTTCGCGCCTGAGCTGGTCTGTTTCTCCTGGCGGGACATCCAGATCTTTTCGCCCCATGAGGGCGACGCGTCGCTGGAGCATGCCTTCAACTTCTACTTCGCGGGCAATCCGCTCAAGCGGGTGGTCGCCTCGTTCCAAGGGCTGAAACAGCGTTACCGCTATTACCACGATATCCGGGTCAACCTCTCCTACCCGTGGCTCATTCGCAAGGAGTTCCCGCAGGCGCAGCTGATGATCGGAGGCGGCGCCTTCACCGCCTTTGCGGACCAGTTGATTGAGAAGCTCCCGGACGGAACCATCGGCATCCTGGGCGAGGGCGAGGACGCGATTCTGAGAGTGCTCGAGGGCCAGTCGCCTCAGGACGAGCGGTATATTTATCGCGAAGGCGGGCGAGTCTATAAAGGGGAGAAACACGCCCCGGCGCTGTTGGATGCCCTGACCGTGGATCTGCCCTACCTCACGTCCATCTTTCCTCAGTACAAGGAGTACATCGGGGATTGCATCGGGGTCCAGAGCAAGCGAGGCTGCCCCTACGACTGCGCCTTCTGCCTCTATCCGTACATCGAAGGCAAGCGGGTCCGGTACCGGCCGCCCGAGATGGTCGTGCGCGATATCTCCCAACACTACCATCAGTGGGGCGCGCGGCGCTTCTGGTTTACCGACGCCCAATTCATCACCGGCAAGGAGGCCTATCCGCAGTGCACCGAGATCCTGGAACGCATCCTCCGCGAGCACCTGGAGATCGAATGGTCGGGGTATATTCGGACCTCCCTGATCACCGCCGAACTGGCCAAACTGATGGTCCGGTCAGGGGTCGGGGATCTGGAGGTGGCGATCACGTCCGGCTCCCAGGAGGTGCTCAACAATCTCCACATGGGCTTCAAGCTGGAGCGCCTCTATGACGGCTGTCACTACTTGGCCGAGGCGGGGTTCCGGGGCAAGGTCATCCTGAACTACTCGCTCAACTCCCCGAAAGAAACCGAGGAGACGCTCCTGGAGAGCGTCGAGTCTTATAAGACCGTGGCCTCCATCCTGGGCGAGGAGCGGGTCTTCCCGCTCATGTTCTTCCTGGGCATCCAGCCGAACACCGATCTGGAGCACCGGCTGCTGGAGGAAGGCTATCTCTCGGCCGGATACAACCCGCTGCTGCTGACCCCGGGCAGCATCAAGAAGCTCCTGTACAATCCGGCCCCGCTCAATCGCATCATCGCCAAGGCCTGCCTCGCCGCCTGGCACAAGAAACATGGCAGCCAGGACCCCCGCCCGTGGTCGGGGGCCTTGCGAACCCCACCCCCCTCCCCCGGGTACGCGGACGAGAGCCTGATTCGCGGGATTGAAGGGAATTCAGGACGGGAAGCCCTGTTAACGCTGGAAGAAATCCTTCGCTCACGAAAAGGCCGCGGGCCCTCGACAGATTCGGTCTCACCTGCTCCGAAAATCCCCGCGATCCCCTCCGTCAGCTAGCCAAGGCCCCAGCCCCCTAGATGCGGCTTGCATTCCCGTTGGAGCCGGTGCTATCATGCCTGCTCTTTATCAGCCGTAGGTCTTTGAGTTTTATTCGGATTTTCATGCGATTGCGCCGGTCCCGAAGGACGGCATCCAGTCCTCTGCGGGACCCCGCAGGAGGCGTCTGATGTACAAGACGATTTATATCCCCGTCGATAATTCGGACTTCTCCAATATGGCCGTTGACCTGGGGGTGACTCTGGCTAAGACCTTCGGGTCGAAAATCGTGGGGAGCCACGTCTATGCGGCCAAGATGCACGACAAACGGTTCAAGCAGATGGAGGCCGGTCTTCCGGAGGAATACCACGACGAGAAGGAGCTGGACCGGCAGCGCCAGATCCACGACTCCCTGATCACCCGCGGACTTCAGATCATCACCGATTCCTACCTCGATTACGTGGACAAGAAATGTACGGAAGCCAACCTGCCGCTGGAGCGCCGGTCTCTGGAGGGCCGGAACTGGAAGGTGCTGGCTGAGGACATCAACACCAACGGCTATGAACTGGTCATCATGGGCGCGCTGGGCGTCGGCGCGGTGAAGGACAGCGTGATCGGGAGCAACACCGAGCGAGTGGTGCGCCGCGTCCGGACCTCCGACATGCTGATCATCAAGCACACCCAGCCGATGAACGGCGGCAAGATCGTCGTGGCGGTGGATGGGAGCCCCTACTCCTTCGGCGGGCTCATGACGGGGCTGGCCCTGGGCAAGGCGTTGAGCAAACCGGTCGAGGCGATCGCGGCCTTCGACCCGTATTTCCACTACGCCGCGTTCCACAGCATCTCGGGCGTGCTGAACGAAGAAGCGGGCAAGGTCTTCCGCTTCAAGGAGCAGGAGAAACTGCACGAGGAGATCATCGACAGCGGGCTGGCCAAAATCTACCAGTCGCACCTGGATATTTCACGTGAGCTGGCCCAGGCGGAGCACACCGACATCCGGACCACCCTGCTGGACGGCAAGGCGTTCGAAAAAGTCATCCAGTACGTCCGGAAAGAGAATCCGTGGCTGCTGATCGTCGGGCGCATCGGCGTGCACAGCGATGATGACATGGACATCGGCAGCAACACCGAAAATCTGTTACGGTCCGCGCCCTGCCACGTCCTGATCTCGAACCGCCAGCACGTGCCGCCCATCGACACCCAGGCCGAGTACACCATCGCCTGGACCGAAGAGGCGCTCGGGCGCATGGAGAAGATTCCGATCTTCGCCCGCGGGGTGGCCAAGACGGCCATCCACCGGTACGCGATCGAGAAAGGGCACACGATCATCAGCAACACCGTCGTGGACGCCGCAGTGGGCCACATCCTGCCGAAAGGCGCCATGGAAGCGATGAAGGCCCTCGGGGGGAGCCTCGATGCCGCCGGCATCGATCGGAACAAGATGCAGGCCGATGACGCCGTCGCGAAGGACCTGATGGGCTCGACGCTGAGCGGGATGATGACCGAGATCGTCCAGGAAAAATCCCCCCCGGAGAAGCCGGCCGTCAGCGCGGGGACTCAGGCCTATCTGGACCGGATGAGTCAGAACTACTTCGTCTGCGACGGCTGCGGCTACATCGGCAAGGGCGAAACACCGGTCAAATGTCCCGTGTGCGGGGCCGAAGGCGCCCGCTTCAAGCAGGTGGACCGGACCATCTTCGAGGCGGCGGCCAAGGCCGAAGGGACGCTGGAGACCGAGCTGGCCTACGATGACGTGCCCATGCAGTGGACCAAGGATGCCAAGGAAGCCATCCGGGCGGTGCCGGCCGGGTTCCAGCGGCGGCGCGCGAAGGCCAAGATCGAGAAGACCGCCCGCAAGCTGGGTATGACCACGATCACGCTCGAGTATGCCGCGCCGATGATTCAAGAGGCGGCGGCTGAAGACTACACCCCGATCTTCGCCAACAAGGGCGCGGGAACGGCTCCTGCGGCGGAGGCCACCCGCGAAGCTACGACAGAGCAGGGCGGCAACGGTGCCGCACCGTCCCCCTACGCCTGGACATCAGAAGCACAGCAGCGGCTCGAGCGGGTCCCGGCGGGCTTCATGCGGGATTGCACGCGGGCATTGATCCACAAGCATGCCGACAAGCTCGGCACCACGAGCATTACCCTCGAGGTGGCCAACCAAGGCATCGAGCACGCCAAGGGCACGATGGAAGAGGCGATGAAAACCGGGAACTTGAAGGACATCATCCAACGGCTCACAGGCGCAGGCGCGTCGTGAGCCGAGTCGTTAGTTATCAGTGTTGAGGTATGAGTTTTTAGTAACGAGTTCGATTTCCCCCAAACTCAGCACTCATTGCTCGGCACTCAGCACTGGTCTCACTTATGGGTCGATCGCTGCCGGTCCTCGACTTCTCCCAGATCGCGGGCAAGCTCGACGCGCTCCAACAACAGGTAAAGCGGTTCGTGTCCGCCTCCGCCGAGGCTCCGGCGGACGGCCGGACGGTGGATGAGTTCAAGCCGTTCCTCGTCGCCCTGAACCTCACCAAACGCTGCAACCTCAAGTGCGCCCACTGCTATCTGGACGCCACCACCAAGGCGGGCGGCGGCTCGGACGAGCTGACGACGGAGGAATGCTCCCGCCTCATCGATCAAATCGCGGAGGTCAACCGGGGCTGCCTGCTGGTGATCACGGGGGGTGAGCCGCTCACCCGCCCGGACATCCTCGACATCGCCCGTCACGCCGTGGCCGGCGGATTCATGGTGGTGTTCGGCACCAATGGCATGCTGATCAACGATCGGATGGCCAAAGCGCTCGTGGAGATCGGGGTCATGGGCGTCGGCATCAGCATCGACTCCTTGGATCCTCAGAAGCACGACACGTTCCGCGGGCTGCCGGGAGCCTGGGCAGGCGCGGTGGCGGGGATCGAGGCGTGCAAGCGCAACGGGCTTCAGTTCCAGGTGCATTTTAGCGCGCAGCCGATGAACTACCGGGAACTCCCCGACGTCGTCGAGTGGGCCCACACCCTCGGCGCCAAGGTGCTGAACGTGTTCTTCATGGTCTGCACCGGCCGCGGGGAGGAGCTGACCGACATCACCCCCGCGCAATACGAAGAGGTGCTGAGCTATCTGGTGAACTGCCAGGACAAGTACCAAGACATGCTGGTCCGGGCCCGGTGCGCGCCGCACTTCAAGCGGCTGGCCTACGAGAAGGACCCCGACTCTCCGATCACCAAGGCCCGGGGCTACATGGGCGGCGGCTGCCTGGCCGGCACCAACTACGCAAGGGTGACGCCGAACGGGGAACTCACGCCTTGCCCCTACATGCCGCTTTCGGCCGGCAACATCCGGGAACAGAGTTTTGCGGAGCTGTGGGAGAAATCGGAGATCTTCGATTCTTTCCGGTATCCCCACCTCAAAGGCAAATGCGGGGACTGCGAATACAGCGAGATTTGCGGCGGCTGCCGCGCGCGGCCCTATGTGGACCACGGCGATTGGCTGGACGAGGACCAGTGGTGCCTCTACACCCCGAAGGGCGGGGAGAAAATCCGCGTGGCCTTCAACACCTCGGAGGAATTTGACGGGGTGTGGGACGAGGCCGCGCAGACCCGACTCAGCCGCATCCCCTACTTCCTTCGCGCGATGGTCAAGAAGGGCGTCGAGCGACACGCGCGCGAACAGGGCATCCCCGTGATCACCGTGGAGCTGATGGAAGAACTGCGGAAGAAGCGGTTCGGGACTGAGGCCCCGGTCTTCAA
>JAHFEU010000218.1 GCA_023248295.1 Nitrospirota bacterium
TCTGTTCTGTCCGAGCATTTTTTTGCCCATCGTACCTCCTCCTTTAGGACCAGTTTGTCCTGATCATACTGACTCGGAGGTACTGATACTCAAGTGACCCTGATGTTGTGATACTTGTCCTATTAGCTCTGGTGTGGGGGCCGGTAGCCCATCACGATACGCAGGCGGACCTCATTATACGTGGTACGTCAGCCGGCAGCACAAAATGACCAGCCGCCGGCTTGTCGCGGAGGAGCCATCCGTGATAACGTGGTGAGTGATCACTTACTCACCACGTCCTCTATGAAGGCACAACGGCCGTCCAAATTGCTCCGGTCTGCCGGGCAGGAGCGCCAGGCCAGCATCATCGCGGCCGCCGCCTCGCTGTTCGCCGCCAATGGCTTCAACGGGACCACGACGCGGGAGATCGCGAGGACCGCCGGGATCAGCGAGGCGCTGGTGTTCAAGTATTTTCCAACCAAGCGCGCTCTCTATGCCGCGATCCTGGCCGAGAAGGCGCCGCTGTCCGAGCTCCTGGCCGCCGTCGAGGAGGCGGCCCGGAAGCGGGACGATGCGCGGGTGTTCACGATGGTCGCCAGTCATCGCATCCGGCGTGGAGCGGACCCGTCCCTGCTCCGCCTTCTCCTGTTCAGCGCGCTGGAGGGGCATGAGCTGTCGGACATGTTTTTCCAGAATCAGCACCGCGTGTTTTACGACTACCTGGCCGGCTATATCGCGCGGCGCATCCGCGAGGGGGCCTTCCGCCGGGTGGATCCCCTCCTGACCGCGCGGGCCTTCATGGGGATGATCGCGCACCACCGGCTCCTCCACGAGATCTTCCGGGTGCCGTTGCATGGTTCGCCGGAGGATACGGTGGCCACGTACGTGACCCTCTTCCTCAACGGGGTCCGGATGAAGCCGTCGGGTGCCAGAAAGACAGGCCGCGCACGCTCATGAACCGCGTGATTCAACATCCGATCGTCGCGCTTGGCGTGATCATCTTCTTGGCCCTGCTCGGCCTGGTGGTCTTCCGTCTTTCAACCAGCGGGGCGAAAGGCGACGCGCGCCCGGGACGCGTCATCACGGTCGGCACGACCCTGCCGATCCGGGGGGACCTGGACGTTCGACTCTCATACACGGCTGACATCCAACCCAACCAACAGGTCAATCTGTTTTCCCGGGTGGATGGCTATATCGCCAAGATCCATGTGGACAAGGGGGACCTCGTCAAGGCGAACCAGTTACTCGTGGAGGTCGATCACACTGATTACGTGCATGCGGTGAACCGAGCGAAAGCGAACCTGGCGGCGGCCCAGGCGGAGGTCATGCGTCAGGACGCGAACATCCGCAACGCGAAGCTGACCCTGGACCGGATGCAGGCGCTGATCAAAGACCAGTTCGTGTCCCAGCAAGATCTCGACACTGCGCAGGTCAATTATGATATCGCGGTCGCCCAGTTGGAGTCGCAGCGGGCGCAGGTGAAGCAGATGGAAGTGGCCCTCCAGCAGGCGGAGACCAACTTGGCGTATTCGTACATTCGCGCGCCGTTTGCCAGTTACATTGCCGAGCGGAACCTTGATTCCGGCGCCTATGTGACCAGCGCGACCGCCAGCACCTCGACGTTTTCGCGAGGCATCTTGACGCTCCACGAAATTGAGGTCGTGCGAACCCTGATCGAGGTGGTCGAGAAGGACATTCCGCTGGTCAAGATCGGCCAACAAGCCGAGGTCCGGGCGGAGGCCTACCCAAACCGTGTCTTCATCGGGAAGGTCACGCGGGTTGTGCAGGCGCTCAACCGAGCCACCCGCACCATGACCGTGGAGGTGGACCTCCCGAACACCGACCACACGCTCAAAGGCGGCATGTTCGCCCGCGTTGAAGTGATGGTCGGCACGCACCCGAATGCCATCCAGATTCCGATCGATGCCCTGACCCGCCTGGAGGACCTCCAGTATGTGTACGTCGTCCGGGACGGCAAGGCCTATCAGGTACCGGTGGAGGTCGGCAGCCGCACGGAGAATCGGATCGAGATCACCAAGGGGCTGACCGGCACCGAGCAGGTCATCGTCTCGGGGAAGGATCTGGTCAGCGACGGCACGCCCGTGCAAGCGCATCCGCTCGAACCCGGGCCCGCGCCCCAAGGGAGTGGGTGATCTGGTGCGGCGCGGCGTCGATTGTCATTGGGCACTCCAAAACCGTCGTTCGTATCTCGTGAAGCGTATCTCGTATCTCGTATCTCGCGACCCTTCGATCCAACTCAGGGTCGCCCTGAGCCTGTCGAAGGGCGAAAGACGCTTCACGCTTCACGCTTCACGTAGCCAGCTATGTGGCTGACGCTGCTAGCCCTCAGAAACCGGATCGGCATCCTGATGCTGTCGCTGGCGATGGTGGTGCTCGGCGCCACTTCGCTGGGTCGCCTTCCGGTGGATCTCTTTCCCAACATCCAGGTGCCGGTGGTGTTCGTCGGCGTCATCTATAAGGGCGCCCCGCCCCTCGACATTGAAAAGAGCGTGATCTATCCCATCGAGAAGGCGGTCAGCTCCGCCTCGAACGTGGAACACGTCGAATCCTTTTCCAAACACGGCATCGGAGCGGTCCAGGTCTGGTTCAACTGGGGCGC
>JAHFEU010000147.1 GCA_023248295.1 Nitrospirota bacterium
GATCAATCCCCGTTCCTTGACCAGACGGCTCTTGATCATCGTGAACATTTTCTGGTAGTCCACGCCTCCGCGCTGAATCTCCGACTCATAGTTCTTCATGAGCTCCCGGACCTCGGCATTCAGCCGATCTTCGACCAGCAGCTCCTCAGTAATCGTGTGATTCAGCGACTCGACCAGACCTCTCTTCTCTCCGAGCAATTCGAGGTGATCTTCAGCCAGCAGGCGTGACGCGAGTGACTCCGCCAGCAGGCGGATCCGTTCCCTCGAGAGTTTCAATCGCGTTCGCTCCGGGTGACTTGTTCCACCTTGATCGTTGTCGCGGCCATGGCCTGACGCAGCACCGTGGCGTCTCCCAGGATGCGCCCCACGATGTTGACGCGGTCAGCCGGAACGGGATCAGGCCCCATACTCATCGGCGTCCTTCCGAAAAAGATCGCCAGCACTCCGCCTACCCCCCAGAACGCCAAGTCCCCCACTTTCACCTGCGTCGTCGCCATCTCACGATGATCCTTGACCCCGGGGACCTTAAAATAAAACTCTTCGCCCCAGGTATTCAGATCAGCCTCGATCGGCAACGCCGCGTAAATGGCCTCCGCGGTCTGGTTGGTCTTCAGCTCAGCGTCAAGACTCACCGGTCCCACCAAGATTCTGATGCGCCGTGTGCCGTCTCCCATCATTCCGATCCGCGATTCGCAGTCCTCGCGACGCCGGCTGAGCTCTTGCTGACTGGCGATCCGACAAGGCCGACATGCACGCCGGAATTTAGCTTGTTTCCGCGCTGAAATCAAGGCTAGAATCGGCGACAAGCCTCGCCCGTTCGGGAGCCATGCTGCAATCAACCTTCGTGTTGCTCAAAGGCGTCGGCGAATCCACCGAGCGGCGGATCTGGGACAGCGGGGTCTCAGACTGGCAGGCCTTCCTTGCCTGTGGATCGCTTCCTGGAATCGCGCCCGACCGGAAGCGATCCTATGACGCCGACATTGCGTTGGCGATCCGCTGTCTTCAGGAGGGACATTCGCGATACTTTTCACGCTGCCTGAAAGCGCGCGATCGCTGGCGCCTCTTTGAGACCTTCAGGCCCCATGCCGTGTACCTGGACATTGAAACCACCGGCGGCCCTCCTGCCTACGGAGAGGTGACGGTGGTCGGACTTTACGCGCATGGACGCATGACCAGTTTGGTCCGTGGAGAGTCTCTGACCGAAGAGCGCCTCACGGCGGAGTTATCCAAGTATCATCTCGTGTTGACCTTTTTCGGCAGTGTCTTCGATCTTCCGTACCTGCGCGCCAAATTTCCTGGAGTGGTCCTGGATCATCCCCACATCGATCTCTGCTTTGCCGCCAGGCGCCTCGGACTTGGCGGAGGATTGAAGCGGATCGAGGCCCTGCTGGGCATCCAGAGGTCCGCTGATCTCGAAGGTCTCGATGGTTGGGAAGCGGTCAGGCTGTGGCAGGCATGGCGCCGCGGGGAGGCGACTGCGTTGGACCTCCTGCTGCGATACAATGAGGCTGACACACGGAATCTCGAGCCGCTGGCCGAGTTGCTGTACCGCCGGTTAGCGGACCGTTACGGACCGAGTACCCAGGCCACCGCCTGTCCCACCACTTCGTTGCCGACACCCTCTCCACGGTGACCATCATCTGCCGTTCGTATGCCGATCAGCCGTCCTTCTCCACCGGCGTGAGGCGGTGACCAGGCGCCGGTGACTCTCTCCCGCTCAACGCTTCAGCAAAACTTAGGCTCTTCCGGAAATCGTGTGGGTCATGTTGAGTCCGTCAGGGCGAGGCATTCCGCTCCGTGCAGGCTCGCCGCGCTGCTGTAACGACCGGCGGCCCGGCTCCGGCTCCCCCCATCCCCATGGCCCATTGCATCGCAAGAGCAATGGGCACCCCGGGTTCGCCGATCCGCTCCGGCCTGGTGCGACAGCCCGAAGCGGTCGGGCCTCGCTCGGGCCGCATCACCCGTTGCATGTTGAAGCGCAACAGGTACCCGGCACATCAGCGGGGCTCTCCCGCAAGGTCGCGTCTTCCTCGCCCTGACGGCCTCGTGCGTGCACCCCGGCTGAGGCCGAGGCTGGAGTGGCTGGGCGCGGAGGGTCGTCGCCCTCGCGGGACTCATGACAGGGGTGGCCTGGCTGATCCCCTATTGCGCGCGTCCGCAGGAAGCCTCGTGAAGTGTACCTCGTGAAGCGTATCTCGCAACCAATCCTAACATACGAGATACGAGCGACGAGATACGAGTGACGCTGGAAGAAGTGCGCGATGCGCGAGCACAGGGGAGTAGCCTGGCCGCCCCATCCTCTGCATCTCATGCTTCCAATGAAGTCTCGGATGGAACGGATGCACGGCGAGGTTCGCGCCATCGCGCTCGCTGCCTGCAGCCAATAGAACGGCTGCCGCTACGCCGTTCCGCTAATCCGATAAGGCGTCGCGGCCAACAGTACGACCCGAACGGCCATCCGGGGGCAACGCATGATGGCGCAACCGAGACCGTGCGCCGTTCGTCAGCCGAGACGGGCACTCCCCCTTTCGTCAGCCGAGACGCCTTCCCGAAGCTTTTACCCACACGAAAGCCTGAATGGCCAGAAATTATTTGACAAGTTCAGGGAGGCCGTGTAGGGTCACGCCTCAACGAATCGTACCTGCCTTTCATTCGACAAACCAGTTTCGTTCGGATTCGACGCTGCGATCACGGAGACGATGAGTGCGTCTGGTCAGCCTCGGCACGTGGCTCCTGGCGCTCCCTCTGACTCTGGGGGCGGGGTGCCTCACGACCAGCTCTCCAGGGCCCGAGGAGGTGCTGCGCGCCCTGGTGCAGGCGAATGCGGAGAAGGACCTTGCGACGCTCTCAAATCTGATTGCCCACGATGGGGACATCATCAGTTACACGATCGGGGGAAGGAAGTACGTGGGGTGGAACGAGTTAGCCCGGGACCTGCAGAATGAGTTTGTATCGGTCGCGCGGCTGGAGATCCCGATCACTCACTTAAAAGTCTGGACTCGCGGCGACACGGCTTGGTTTGCGATGGAGCTCGACTACATCCGATATGTCGAGACGGGCAACGGCCAATCCCGGACCGCCCTCCCCTTGCGTGAGACCGGCGTCTTGGAGCGCCGGAACGGTAAATGGCTGCTGTTGGGTTGGCATGAGTCGTCGCGGGGCGCGAGCGATGGAATGGCTCTGGCCGACCACGTTCGTATCGTCCCTGTTCAGGCATCAGTCGGCTCCGCTCCGGCATCGGAAGCGCCTGACTTGAGCGGCGAATGGGAAATCCAGGAAGAGGACAAATCGTACAGGGCCATGCTCGACCGCGCAGGCAACGGTCCCTACACCCATCAGAACGGTCGCATTGCCACCACCAGTTTCGCCGACAGGACATGGCAGGGAACCTGGCAGCAAACCGGAAATGACCGGGAGGGGGGGTTCGAAGTCCTGCTGTCAGAGGACGGAAATCAGGCCAAGGGGGTCTGGTGGTATACTCGGGTCGGTGACAAAAACAATATTCCACCTCGCCAATGGGGCGGCAGCTATGTGTGGAAGCGCCTGAACGCGCACTCAAGACAGGCGCCGTGACATGAACCGTGCCGCGCGTTCGCGCACGGACTTCGTTCTGGTGTCTTGCTCCTCGAACAGATGCCGGTCCGAACGGTGGCCCGCCACAAAGCCGGAGGAAGCATGACTCGAAACATGATGACGGTGTTCCTGCTCGTCGCATGCGCGTGGCCATCCTTGGCGGCCGAAACCCACGAGCATCACGCCGTTCCTACCTTGAAAAACCAGGCCACCACCTCCGTCACCATTGAAGGCAATATTGTTACGTTGACGTTCGGCCCCATTGATCTGCCGTCCTCGCATGATGGCGAATTGGCTGCGAGCATGCCCAAGCACACGTTCCAACTCCCCAAAGATATGGACCTCATCGGCTACAAATCGGCCGTGTTCACGAAAGAGGGCAAACCCCTTCCCCAACAGTACCTACATCATATCCTGATGCTCAACACGGGTAAGGAGAGTGTCTCATGCCCCGGCGAGCCGCTCTTCTTCGCCGGAGCGGGGCTGGAACTGACCGAAGCACGGTTTCCGGACGGGTACGGAGTGAAGCTGGAGAAGGGCAAAAACCTGATGTCAGTGGTGGCGTTTTACCACAAGGCCCCGCCGACCAAGGACGTCATGGCGACCTTCACCATGTACATGGCGCCGGATGGCACCCCCATCAAGGAAATGGACGTGTACCAGGTCGGGGTCAACATCGTCTGCTACAGCAAGTTCGGCCAGCGGGGAAAGGATCAGACGGATGAGGGTATGGAAATCAAACCCGGCATCCATGTCCTCTCGGCGCCGCTGAAATTCCTGATGGACGGCTGTGTCAAGTTCGCCTACCCCCACGGTCATGATGAGCTGCTTCTGATCGCCCTCGAGAACAAAACGGCCAATCGGACCTTGCTCCGCACCGTTCCCGACGTGGCGCAGGATGGAACATTTCTCGCATTTCAGCCCCATCAAGTGTTCAAGGACAGCCGTGGGTTTTCCATCCACAAGAATGAAGAGTACGAGATGGTGATGGTGTATCACCACCCGCGGCACGACCCCCGAGTCCACCACGGTATGGGAAATTACCTCCTCTACATGACCCCGGGAGCATGTCCGAGCGACACCGCCGCCTCGATCAATTGACCTCAGATCACTGCCCTCCCTCGCCACGGTCACCCTCCAGGTGGTCGCTGATCCAGTTTCCTACCTTAGTTAGTTTTTGTCCTCCTCCCTAGGGGAGAGCCAACCCCCACCAGCCTGCCGACCCCCTCCCAACGTGGTATTGACTCCCTCGACCCACCGTGCTAAGCCGGCGCCAGGTGCGGCCTTGCGCTCTCCCCGGAAGAGGATACCGAAGGTGGTGTAAGTATGAACGCGTCCACTCGGCGCCGGGTCATAGCGGGAAACCCCATGATCCCGTTCATGCTGACTGGGATCCTCTTGCTCCTCTGGGCCGCGCCCATTAGGGCCGCCGAACAACCCCGCCTGGTCTTTGGCCCGGAGGAGTTCGTCCACTCCACCGGGGGGACCCCCACGTTCGACCGCCCCTTCACCGTCCCGGCCACGACCACCGCCCCATTCACCCTCTGCCTCGTCAATGGGGAGCCGGAGGAGAAAGAAATCCGCACGGAGCACTGTCCAGTGCGCGAGCTGCGAGGGCAGGACACGGACGACGAGGAGGAGCAGGATGAGGAGGACAGGCGGTACGCAAAGAAGGAGAAGCCCAGAGACCCCGAGACAGTCACGAGTGGGCGCGTCCTGGTGGATGGCCGGGAAGTGGTCTCCGCGCGGGACTTCTCCAAGCGCGACGATGTGCTCGAAACAACTCTCCGCCTGAAGTCCGGTCCCCACCGCCTGCACGTAGAGCTGCACGGCCCTCCCGGCAGCCGTATCACCCTGGCGATTGTCGGGGTCATCCGGTTGGGCAAGCTGGCGCAGGCCCGGGCAGGCCACACGGCGACGTTGCTGCCGGATGGCACCGTGCTGCTCACCGGCGGTCGGGACAAGGAGCACGAGATACTCCTCAGCGCCGAGGTGTTTGATCCGGCGACGCTGCGCAGCGCCCTCCTCCAGGCCGAACTCATGAGCCCCCGGACGGAGCACTCGGCGACCGTGCTGCCGAATCAGGAGGTGCTGGTCGCGGCGGGGCGCGATGCCCACGGCGTGCTGTTCAGCGCGGAGCTGTTCCAGCGGGACGGCACGTTCCACACCCTCCCGGCCACCGTCCAGGTCTCTCGGGCCGGCCACACCGCCACCCTCCTGCCGAATGGACGGGTCTTGATCCTGGGCGGGGTCGATGTGTCTCGGCTCGACCTCGCCGAGGGCGAACGCTTCGAGGTGCCAGATGGGCTCCTCTATGATCCCCACAGTGGGAGGTTCACGCCCCTGCCAGGACTGCTGAAAGTCCCCCGGCACCACCACAC